>QNAI01000099.1 GCA_003641745.1 Verrucomicrobiota bacterium
AGGCACAACCTGCGTTGATTGGACCGGAGGCAAGGAAGTCGCTGGGCCGAGCCACCGACTGCACGGCGGAGGTGCGGACCTCTCATCCCCCGAGTCCCCCACCCCGAGTGGGCTGATTCTGTCGGGCGTCGACTCAGACGGCGCCCGAACCGACCCGCATGTGACGATTCAAGGGAACCCTGTGCCCAGTTCCGTCGAATGCGGACGGGGGGGTATCACCTCCGAAACCGCACGATCGAACAGACCGGTTTCCTCCCCGACTCCCAAACAGATCAATTTCGGTCTCAGAACCAAGGACCCATGAAACACCCAAACCAATTCTCTCTCCCACTCGCGCTGCTGCTGGCGGCAGCGCCCCAATGCCCGGGCCAGGTCTCCCCCTCCATCGACCCGGTCGAACTCCCCGAACTCCAGATCTGGGGTCGCAAGGACATTTTTCGCGAACAGGACTCGCCGACCGCAGACGGTGGCGACTACCTGAGCCGGCTCTCCGGTGTCTCGGGTTCGCGCATGGGGGGCCACGGAACCGATGTGATCATCCGCGGCCAGCAACAGGACCGGAATAACGTTCTCCTGGACGGATGTGCCATCCAGGGCGGCTGCCCGAACCGCATGGATCCGCCCACCTCCTATGCCCCAGTCGAGTTCTACGACACGGTCCGCGTGATCAAGGGCCCCCAAACCCTGCGTTACGGCCCCGGCGGGACCGGCGGCATCGTCCTCTTCGAGCGATCGGTCCGGCGCTTCGCATCCAGTGAGCGCGCCCGCTTGTCCCTGGATGCCGGGTACACCGACAACTCAGGTGCCTGGCACACCTCGCTCGACGCCTCGGCCGGCAACGAAAACTGGCAGGCCCGCCTGCTCGGATCAACCCGCGCGGCCGACAGCTACAAGGATGGCGATGGCGAGGTGATCCCCTCCGCCTACAAACAGCAGGGGGTCTCGCTCACCGGTGCCTACACCCCGCAGGATGATACCCGCTTGGAAATCGGCGCTGAGACAACCCGCGCCCAGGATGTGCTTTTCGCCGGGGCCATGATGGACTCGCCCGAGAGCGACAGCGACACCGTGCGTCTGCGATACCGACACGCCCCCGAGACCGGTCGGATCCGTTCCATCGAGCTCGACACCGGATACGCCACGGTCAGCCACTCCATGGACAACTATTCACTCCGCCCGAACACGAAGATGTGGATGCGGGTTCCATCGGATACCTCAGTCATCACCGGTCGGTTCAACCTTCAGATCGAAGCCGGTATCGGGTTGATCGACACCGGGTTCAACTATCAGGGGACGAACGCCGGGGCCATACGCTATGGAGGTCCGGCCGGCACCGAGCCAACCATGATCAATTCCTATATGTGGCCGGAGGTCGAGCGATCCGCGACCGGGATTTACGGCGAGTACCAAATCAGTCCCGACGAAGCCTCAAACCTGCTTTTCGGGCTGCGCTACGACCTCTTTGATTCGTCCGCCGGCAAGACCGCCCTCAATCCCCCGGGCATGATGATGAGCCCGAACGATCTCTATACCATGTACTACCGGCGGACCGAACCCAGGGCGCCACAAAAGGGGATGGGTGTCCTCATTCGCTACGAACGGGATCTGGGGCCGGAGGGACTCAAGGCCTACATCGCCGGTCAGCGCAGTCTGCGCGATGCCGACCCCACGGAGCGTTTCATCGCCACCAACCATATGAAACCCATGATGCGCTGGGTCGGCAACCCGGGGCTCAAAATCGAATCACACAACCGGGCCGAAGTCGGTCTGGTCTACCAGTCCCCGCGGTGGCTCCTGGCCGGAGCCGCTCACGGCGACTGGGTGGACGACTTCATCCTCAGGGATCGGGCTCACGGTCAGGAGGGCATCTATATGAACGACAACGCCCGGATCTATCGCAACGTTTCAGCGAGCCTGATCGGATTCGAATTCGAGGCCACCTATGCCTTCACCGAGCATTGGCGGGCGAACGGAACGCTCGCCTACGTGCAGGGCGAGAATACCACGGACGATCGCGCCCTTCCGCAGATTCCACCCCTCGATGGAGCCGTGGGCGTTGACTATGCCCGGGATCAATACCGCGTGAGCGCAGTTTTCCGCTTCGCGGCCCGGCAGGATCGGGTGGATGACAACCCCATGACCGGAAGCGGTCTGGATGGTTCCGAGACGCCGGGTTGGACAACCCTCGATCTCGAGGGTCGCTATCGCTTCAACCGACATCTCGAATTGCGCGGCGGGATTCGCAACTGCTTCGACCAGACCTACGCGATTCACACCAATCGCGCCGACCTTTTCAGCTCACAACCGGAGAGGATCAACGAACCCGGCCGATCCATCTGGGTGGCTTTGAACCTGTCCTATTAACGGTTTGACGGGCAGAGAGGCCGTCCGGTTCAAGGGAACCGGCCTCACAGCCTCTTTTCAGAGCAAAAAAAAGGCCGATCCGGCGTAAGCCGGACCGGCCACAAACGAGACCCGCCCCTGCGGGAGGGAGGGAGGGGGATCGGGACGGTATCTCGAAAAGGATTTACGGAAAGAACGATCAGTGAGAGGTTCGTGATCCGCGGTCGATTTCGGCGAAGAAGAAAACCGGGCATGGTTGCCTGACCCTCTCCTCAGCAAGGAAATCGTTCGAAGCGAACCCCTCTGATGGATTGCAGAATGCGCACATTTTTGGGAAATGCAAGCCTAAGAATTTTCACTATAAGAAAAAGTATTTGTCCTGCCATTTTCACCTAATTTCATCGAATCCACAGACCACGGATTTTTCGATTTCAGTCTGATTTGGAAATTAATTGTATAAATCATTCAGTATAAGTATGTTTTGGGTCTATTTCATTTCGATAACCTATTAGAAAAGCATCTGATGGCTAAACTATGTATAGGGAATTCTCCTACTTCAAATCGCACTTAATATCATGGACTGGGACCTGAGTTCATTTTTCCCCGTTTTCGATGGACCGGAATACCAACGGTTTCAGGAAGACCTGAAGACCGAGCTCGCGGCGCTTGTTCAACCGCTTCCGGACGCTGGCGACGACGACGTGGATCAGACCGCGGACCGGTGGATCGACTGGCTGATGCGCTACGAAAAGGTACTCACTCGCCTTTCCCATATCGCCTCCTACCTCAGCTGCCTGACGGCGGCGGATTCCGCCAGTGAAGTCTACGCCGCTCAGAAAGGGGCATTATCCCTGGATTGGGCTTCCTTGGAAAAAGCGCGCAATGTCATTCTTGAGACGCTTGGCCGTGCCAGTGATGACTTGGTAGCCCGCCTGAAGGGAGATCCCCGTCTGGATGACGCAACCTATGCTCTCGATCGACTGCACCAGAAATCACGCCACCGCATGTCACCGGCGGAAGAGGCATTGGCGGCTGATCTCGGGGTGGACGGATTCGATGCCTGGGGTCGTCTGTATGACACCCTGTCCGGGAACCTCGAATTCGATATGGTCTCCCCGGACGGTTCCACCCGGACTCTTTCGATGTCCCAACGCCGGTCTCTGCTCGGACACCCCGATCGCGAAATCCGGAAGGCAGCTTTCGACGGAGGCAATCGCACCTGGGAATCTGCGGCGCGGGTGACCGCGGCCGCCCTCAACAGCCTGGCCGGGACCCGAAACACACTCCTGCGCAAACGCGGTCAGAAACATTTTCTCGAACCGGTTCTTTTCGACGCGCGCATCGGTCGACCCTGCCTCGACGCGCTGTTCGATGCGCTTGGACAAAGTCAGGAAGTCGGTCGCGAAGTGCTCAGGTACAAAGCGGCACAAATGGGTCGTTCCCGGGTTGCCTGGTTCGACCTCGAAGCACCCACTCAAACCGGAGCAGACGGCGAAACCCCCATCGAGTGGAGCGAGGCCTGTCAATGGGTCCAGGAAGCTTTCGATCGCTCCTTCCCCGAACTTGGGTTGTTTTTCCGTAACGCGGTCGCCAAGCGATGGATCGACTGGAGCCCCCGCCGGGGCAAACAACAGGGTGGGTTCTGCACCACGTCATCTCTGACCGGTGAATCACGTATTTTCATGACCTATAACGGTACGGTCAACGATGTCATGACACTCGCTCATGAAGCCGGGCACGCTTATCATGGGCACCTTCTCGGTGATCGGCGGGGCCTGGCCCGCAGCTATCCGATGACCTTGGCGGAAACCGCCAGCACTTTTGCCGAGCAACTGTTGACCGAGGGCATCGTCGGCGATCCGGATCGCCCGTCCGTTCACAAGAAACGGTTGCTTGACTCCCAGGTTCGGCACGCGGTCATCTTCCTGCTCGATATTCCCATACGCTACCACTTCGAACGCCGGTTCAATGACGAACGCCAGGACGGCGAAGTGAGCGTGAGTCGACTCAAGGCGATGATGTCGGAGATCCAACGGGAATGGCTGGGCGATACCCTCGAACCGGGTGGCGAGGATCCCTTCTTCTGGGCCTCAAAGCTTCATTTCTACATCACCGAGCGCTCATTCTACAATTTCCCCTACACCTTTGGTTTTCTTCTCAGCCGGAAACTCTTTGCCCGCTATCAGGCGGAAGGGTCGTCATTTCTTCAGCACTACAAAGCATTTCTGCGTGGCACATCGACCCGGGACGCTGATTCGCTCATTCTCGACGTCCTGCACGAGGACCCGGGCGATCCCGCTTTCTGGATGTCGGCCATCGACTCTTTGCGCGAGCCGTTCGAAGCCTACCGGAAGTTGATCGCCGATTCGACCACGTAACCATTTCCAGCTTGCCACGCCTGCAAGCGGTGCTGTCAATATCCCTGAATTCCGGAACGCCGCCCCTGGCTGCGAACCGAGCGAAAAACCAACCCAGACCCTCGAATCCCATGCCCATTCTCCAGATCATCTTGGCCATTCTCCTGCCCCCGGTCGGTGTCTTCCTCAAAGCGGGCGCAGGCAAGGATCTTGTGATCAATATCATTCTCTGCCTGCTCTTCTACATCCCGGGTGTGATCCACGCCCTCTGGATTGTAACGAAGAAATAGGTGCTGTCCGGCTCCACTCGGGCCATCCGCTCGAGTTACTTCCGCTGCACGACGGAAACGGGAAGTGAAGCTTCCTGACGGCCGTCAATGGCGAGATCCAGAGTGAACCTGTCGAATCGCTCGAACTTCAGTTGCTGGAGGTTTACGATCAGGTTGATGGCGACGCTCTCCCTGTGCTCGGGTATCTTCACATCGACTTTGGCTTCGATCGACGGTACCACGAGTTTTCCGTCCGGATCGATCAAGTTATAGCGGATCTGGTGGCGACCTTCCTCCACCTTGGCGACCCTCAGTCTCAGGGCAATCGCGCAGTGGGCCTGCACAACCGGTGCCTCGCGGGAAAAGATCCCGTCGAAGGCTCCGAGCAGGCTGAGTTTCCCGCCATAGTCGGCGGCTGAATCGCAGAGGGCAAAAATTTCGATGTGCATGGCGCGCTGCCGCGGATTTGCGACCGGGTACGATGGTGTCCGCCCCTGCCGGCAGTCAATCCTTAGCGGGCCCACACTGGGCTTCTTCCTGACTTGCCGGATCATCGTGGATGAGCGATGAAAGGCACCATGCCTGTCCCCGTCAGCGATCCGGGCCGATCCCCAGGCTTCCACCGCAATCCTTCAATCAACCCAGATCCAACCCAGCGCCCATGTTTTCACACCTCGACCCGAAGAACCGCCCCAGGATGGTGGATGTCGGCGGCAAGAAGACCACCCGCCGCACAGCGCGTGCCCGCGCTCAAGTTCACCTGCCGGAGACCCTTGCCCGGCAATTTGACGGACAGGAACTTCATCTCGCCAAGGGGCCCGTTTTCCATACGGCCAGTCTCGCCGGGATCATGGCGGCCAAGCGAACATCTGAACTGATTCCGCTCTGCCATCCCCTTCCTCTGGACCAATGCCAGGTCACGCTTGAAATGAAAGGTGACGGGTTGGTCATTATCGACGCGACCGTATCGACTGAAGCCAGGACCGGGGTCGAAATGGAAGCACTGACGGCGGCATCAATTGCCGCTCTGACCCTGTACGACATGTGCAAATCGACCTGCCCGGGAATCGTGATTGGGCAGGTGGGTCTGCTTGAGAAGCAAGGGGGCAAGGCTGATTTCGCACGCACGAATCTCCCTGCCCCCCTCTCGGATCTACCCGCCTGACTATGGGCCCCATGAAACATTGGAGACGGTCATGAATGGCTATGTCAGGCACTGACAGGAAGGATAGAGTTGAGGCATTTGAGTCGTGCCGACTCGCTCGAACCCACTGGCGATCGCCCACCAGGCACGCCGGCACAGCGGCGTGGCTACAGCAATTCAAGTTGAGCTCTGGTGTAGCAACGGCGCTGTGCCGCCGTTCCCGGAAGCCAGGTGCAGATGGCTGCAATTCCTCCTGTTCCGGCCTTAACCTGGTGCCCGTATGACAATTCCCCTTCGCGGAGCGGTTCTGGCCGGAGGATCAAGCCGTCGTATGGGATGCGACAAGGCCCGTCTGACCATCGGCGGCCAGACCCTGATCAACCGATCGGTGGGATTACTCCGCGATCTCGGACTTCCGGTTACGGTCAGCGCCCGCCAGAATCAGGTTCTCGACCCAACGGACTGTGACCGGGTCAACGACACCGATCCCGACCTCGGCCCGTTGGGAGGGATCAAGTCGGTTATGGAGACCTACCCTGATTCCGGTATCCTGGTCATTCCGGTCGATCTGCCTCGCCTCCGGTCCGCGACCCTTCAGCTACTTATGGCAAGTCGAGATCCGAACGCAGTCGCCACTGCGTTCAGGAGCCCCGGGGACGGCCGCGCCGAACCACTGTGTTGTATCTATGAGCCGGCCGCTCTGGACCTGATCCGGTCAACCATCCCTTCGGGGCAATTCAGTCTTCGGCGCATCCTTGAAAAATCGGATCGAGTGGTTTTGATTGCATGCCCATATCCCGATGAACTCATCGATACGGACACCCCCGAGGCCTTCGGCGCCTCAACGAACATCGAAGCGATTGCCCGGTCAATGCCTGCCATCCACCTGAAAATTCAGTATTTTGCCAGCCTGCGCGAAGAGAGGGGACTTTCGGAGGAAACCCTCCGGACCCAGGCCGAAAATCCTGCCCAACTCTTCCAGGAACTGGCGGAACGCCATGGAATCACTTTTCCCATGGACCGTCTCAAGGTGGCGATTAACAATGAATTCGCATCCTGGAAAACGCACCTGAGTGACGGTGATACCGTTGTATTCATCCCCCCGGTCGCTGGAGGTTGATCCCGCATGTTCTTCTTGTCCGACGAACCCATCCGGGCCGATGAAGCCCGAACGCAACTGGCCAATCAGGAGGCCGGCGCCCTGGTCATTTTTGAGGGATGGGTCCGAGATCACAACGACGGTCGCTCCGTAAAAGGTCTTGATTACGAAGCATTTAAACCTCTGGCTGAAAAGGAAGGATGTCGGATACTGGCCGAGGCCAGGGACAGTTTCCCGGTTCTCTCCGTCACCTGCGTGCACCGCATCGGGTCCCTGGCCCTGGGTGATCTCGCGGTCTGGGTCGGCGTCACCGCCAGACACCGGGATGCCGCTTTCGACGCTTGTCGTTACGTCATCGACGAGGTCAAGAAACGCGTGCCGATCTGGAAAAAGGAGCACTACAGCGAAGGGGTATCCGGATGGGTCAATGCCGACGAAAACCCTGGTGCTAAACTCTGATTCCTCGGTGCCGATAGGTAAAAAGCACGCCTCCTCGGCAGCGAGATGAATCAATACCTGCAGCATCTACCAACGATTGAAGGCCTGCCGCTTGACGCGGTGGCCATCTTCCTGCTGTTGCTGGTTGGCGTCCTCGCTCTGACCATCGCGATCAAATACACCTCCCGGGTGAATCCCTATGTCCTGCTCGCTTTCCTGATCGTCGGATCCGCCGGAGTATTCACCTCCTGGACCTACAATCGCAACGAGCCGGAGTTCATTACACCGGTGATCGACGTGCTCTCCCACTGGCTTCCTCAAAAGGAGCAGTCGGAAGCGTACTACTGAGCATCTCCGGACTGCAGTCTGGATTTTCCATTTTTCGAAGCAGGCATCGGTGTGCCCCGGGGTCATTCCTTGCATTCGTGCCTGCCAATGCACAAATCAAGGTTTGACCCCGTCGGCTGTTCTTCGTCGAAAATTCCCAGACCGGTGCTTAACTTGGTGCCCTTGTGCTCTGATCCCTTCGAATGGTCCTCGAAACCTCTTGAGAAGGCGACACCGGTGGTTACAGAATCGTTGCGATTCCGATGAATGTGATCGCTTTTATCAACCGCCACCGGCGCTTCGTCCAATTCAGGTGGGATGAGTTCCTGCACCAGTCCTGAAGTCGACCGCTATTTTGAAGCTTTGGATCACACCGCGTTCCAAGGCGAGGTCCGGCGCGATCTGGCGACCCGTATCGTCCACGCGACCGACAATAGTATCTACCAGTTCCTGCCCGCGGCGGTCGTCCATGTCCGCTCCGCTGAGGATGTCGCCTGCATGCTCCGCCTGGGGACCGAGGAGCGGTTTCGCCCACTGAGTTTTTCCGCCCGAGGGGGAGGCACGGGGACGAACGCGCAATCCCTGACCACGGGTATCGTGGTCGACTGTTCAAAATACCTCAACCGGATCCATGAGATAAATCCGGAGGAAGAGTGGGTCGAAGTTGAACCCGGCGTCATCCTCGACCGTTTGAACGGCGTGCTGAAGCCGCACGGCTTGTTCTTTGCTCCCAATGTTTCGACCTCGAGCCGGGCTACGATCGGCGGTATGATCTCGACCGACGCCTGTGGTCAGGGTTCGCGGGTCTACGGCCGAACCAGCAATCATACCATGGCCATCCAGGTCGTCATGGCCGACGGCTCCACTCACTGGATACAGTCCTGGGACCAGTCGCAACTCGACCTCGTGATCGAGGCAGGAACCCGCCTGGCGGATGTGGCCGCCACCGTCCAGCGGATCACCACCGAACAGGCCGACCTGATTCGCGCCCGTTTCCCCCCGATGAACCGCTTCCTCACCGGGTACAACCTCGCCCACGTCCGCCAGCCCGAAGGGAAACTGAATCTGGTTCCCCTTGTCTGCGGTTCCGAAGGCACCCTGGTCATGATCGTACGCGCCAGGCTCCGACTGACCCCGCTGCCGAAGCATCGGCAACTGGTCGTCCTCAAATACGCGCGCTTCCTCGATGCCCTCGACGATGCCGGACCGCTTCAGGCTTACGATCCGGTCGCGGTGGAAACCCTCGATGAGAAGATCCTCGAGCGCCTTCGTGAGGATGAGATCTTCCCCCGAATCCGCGAGTTGCTCGGTGACGATATCGGGAGAGGAACCGGTGCGACCAATTTCGTGGAATTCACGGGAGATGACCCCGAAGCCCTGGACGCGTCCACCAAAAAACTCGTGCGGGCGATTGAAGGCCGATCCGCGGTTCACCCGAAGGTTACGGGATCGGTCTTCACCAGGAATCCGACCGAGATTGCCGACCTCTGGGAGGTAAGAAAGCGGGGCGTCGGGCTTCTCGGAAACCTCCCGGGACCACGAAAGCCGGTTGCCTTTGTGGAGGATACCGCCGTGCCACCCACCGAACTCGCGTCCTATGTGCGGGCCTTCCGCGATCTACTCGACCGGCACGGGTTGGAGTATGGCATGTACGGTCATGTGGATGCAGGCTGCCTTCACGTTCGCCCCGCCCTCGACCTCACCGACCCCGGTGATGAATCCCTGGTCCGAACAATTTCCGACCAGGTGGTCGCTCTGGTTCAAAAACATCACGGCATCATGTGGGGCGAACACGGCCGCGGTCTCAGAAGCGAATATACACCCGAATTCTTCGGACCGGAACTGTACCGGGAACTGAGACGGATCAAAGAGGCCTTTGATCCCGACAACAGACTCAATCCGGGCAAGATTGTGACGCCGCTTTCGCATCCGGACAGGGTGCGACCCATCGAGTCCCCTCTCCGCGGTCAGCTCGATCGGGAGATTCCGGCTGATCTCAGGCAGGAATACGAAAAGGCCTTCGCCTGCAACGGCAACGGAGCCTGTTTCGCGGAGTCCATTACTTCGGTCATGTGCCCTTCCTACAAGGGAACCCGGGATCGGATCCACTCCCCGAAAGGTCGAGCCATGGTCATGCGCGAATGGTTGCGCCAAGGTGGACCCGTTTCCGGGGGATTTGCCGAGGAGACGAGGGAGGCCATGGCGGGATGCCTGGCCTGTAAGGCCTGCGTCTCGCAATGTCCGATTCACGTCGATGTGCCCGAGTTCAAGGCCCGCTTTCAGGAGGCCTATTACGCTCGAAATCACCGGCCGGTCCGCGATCGAATCGTCGCCGGATTTGAGCGGGTCGCCGGTCCGGCTTCGACCTTTGCCTCGATCGCCCGCTCTCTCGGGGGAACCGGACTGGCGAAAACGATGATGGGCCGGATCGGATTGGTCGACATGCCGGAGTTCGTTGTGCCCAACCTGAAAGCGAGACTGAATCGTGCCGGGTTCGGATTTCTGGCCAAATCCCAGCCCGAATCCGATACACCCACCGTCGTCATCCTTCAGGACGCATTCACCAGCCTGTTCGACCCCCGGGTCGTGGTGGATACCTGTCGCCTGATGAGTGTCCTTGGACACCGCGTTTTCGTACATCCGTTTTTCGAAAACGGCAAAGCCCTTCACATCAAAGGCTACCTCGCCCGCCTGCGACAGGTGGTCGCAAGAAATGTATCCCATCTTCTGGATCTTCAATCCCGGGGATACACCCTGGTCGCGGTCGAACCCAGCGTTGCCCTGACCTACCGCGACGAATACGTCCTCTATGGACCGCCCGCCGCGCGCGAACTCCGGGTCCAGACGATTCAGGAATGGTTGATGTCGTCCGTGCCCGGGAAGAACCGGCGCAGGTCTGACCAAAACCCGGGTTCGGCGACCCTGTTCCCGCATTGCATGGAATCTGCCGGTGATGCTCACCTGACAGAGGCCTGGAAGCCGGTCTTCTCCCATTTCGGGGTCGATCTTGCGATCGAGCAGGTCGGCTGCTGTGGAATGGCTGGCATCTATGGCCACGAATCCGAACATGCCGACATCTCGCGGAAAATATTCGATCAGAACTGGGGGCCGCAGATCGATCGGATTGAGACCGAAACAGGAAGGACGATTCTGGCCACCGGATTCTCCTGTCGTCATCAGTCTGCACGCTGCGCGGCCAACCACCTGCAACACCCGGTGAGCTACCTTGCCCACAAAGTTGAATTCTGATTTCCTCGATTTTTGCGCTCTCCGGTAACAAACGCGGCCAGACACGCGTCACCTTACGATCAACGAATCATATTCGGGCGGAAGCCGCCCACTTTCCCTCCGCCCGAAACAGACCTGCCTGACCAATCCGTGACTCCCAGACCAACCTCTCTCGCGCTCCTGGCAGTGATTTGCGGGTTGGCGGGATGCCACACGCAGGCGCCCGACACTTCGTCCGAACTCACACTGGAAACGCCACTCGCCTGGACCGCAGCCGAAACCTCGGACCAGGATCCGGTACCCGCCACGGATTGGATCGAGTCATTTGATGACCCGGCACTCACCGAAATTGTGGCGGAAGCCATCGAAGCCAACTATGATCTCGCCGCGACCGCTGCCCGTCTGAGCGCCGCCCAGGCATCTGCGGTCATCAGCGGTGCCGATCGCTACCCCCAGCTTTCGGTCGGTGCTGACGGATCACAGCGGGAATTGCGTTCGTCCGGCTCCGGCGTGGACGACAGACTACGAACCGAATCCTACAGCCTGGCCCTCGACCTCAGTTGGGAGATCGATATCTGGGGCCGTCTCAACGACCGCGCCCGGGCCGGAGAGGCAGACTATGAGGCCGTCCAGGCAGACTATGCGGCCGCCCGTCTCTCCCTCTCGGCAATCACCGCCCGATCCTGGTTCAACGCGGTCGAAGCGGAATTGCAGGTCCGATTGGCCGAAGACATATACCAGAGCTTCCAGAATAATCTCGAAACAATCGAGAATCGCTTCCGGACCGGACTCAGCCGGGCCCTCGATCTACGCCTCACCCGGGCCAATGTTGCGGGCGCGGCCAGTAACCTTGAGTTTCGTCTTCGCCGACGCGATGAAGCGATCCGTTCGCTGGAAACAATCCTGGGCCGCTATCCCGACGCCAGCCAGGTCGCCTCAACCCATCTACCCCGACCACCGGCCACCGTTCCTGCCGGCCTGCCGGCCGATCTGATCTCCCGTCGCCCGGATCTGATCGCATCCGAACGGAGACTCGCCGCTGCCGATGCCCGATACCGGGAGGCAAAGAAAGCCATGCTGCCCTCGATCCGACTGACCGGGAGCGCCGGCACCACCAGCGCCGAACTCGGAAATCTGGTAAATGGCGATTTCAGCTTCTGGAACCTCGCCGGAGGCATTACCCAACCCCTCTTCCAGGGTCGTCGCCTCCAGGCAGGCGCCGAGCGGTCGAAAGCGGATCGGGAGGCCGTTCTGGCAGCCTATGCCAGCTCCGCCCTTCAGGCCTTCCGCGAAGTGGAAACCACGCTCGCCGCCGAAAACACCCTGCGTCGCGAAGAAACGGCCCTCAAATGGGCAGAGGAGGAATCCATGGCGGCTGAGGATCTCGCCTGGGAGGAATACGAGGCGGGTCTTTCCGATATCATCACGGTTCTCGAATCCCAGCGCCGCTCGTTCCTGGCTCAGCGCGACCTCCTTTCCACCCGCAATCTACGTCTCCAGAATCGGATCAATCTCCACCTTGCCCTGGGCGGCTCGTTTTCGGCCACGCCGCAGAACTGATCGGGCCCTCGACTCCAGATCTTCATGAAACGCATCCTGAAAACCCTCCTCCCGGTCATCGTGATTGTTGGTGCGCTTTTCCTTTCCTGGATGATACTCAAGGCAAAACCCGAAGCGGAATCGCGCCGTCCCCCGCCGGCGATCATGCGAGTTGAGATTCTGACCGCACGGAAAGCCGATTTCGTGATCAACATCAGGAGCCAGGGAACCGTACAGGCCCGAACGGAGAGCACGTTGGCCAGTGAGGTTTCCGGTCGGATCATCCGGGTCGCCCCGGCATTCAGAGCCGGCGGATTTTTTGAGAAAGACGACGTGCTCCTGCAGATCGATCCGCGTGACTACGAAACCGC
>QNAI01000100.1 GCA_003641745.1 Verrucomicrobiota bacterium
ATGACGGTGGACAGAGGACGGATAACAGAAAACGGTGGACGGTGGACGGTGGACGGTGGACGGTGGACGGTGGACGGTGGACGGAAGACGGATGACAGAGGACGGATGACAGAGGACGGATGACGGAAGACGGATGACGGAAGACGGATGACAGAGGACGGATGACGGATGACGGATGACAGATGACGGATGACAGAGGACGGATGACGGAGGACAGAGGACGGATGACGGATGACAGTGGACAGAACGATGGTCGAAGGTCGACTTCCACTTTGATTCCATCATAGGGTGTGGATGACACGGAAATCAGACCTCGAAGGTTACTGAATGCCGGGAATACAAACGAAAATCGGATCACCATGAGCGAGAAAACGATAGCCAAACACCTCAAGGACATCGCCTTTTACCTGGTCAGCGTCAGCGACATGGCCGGATCACGGGCATTCTACACCGGCGTCCTGGGATTGAAGGAAACAGCCAATTGGAATGACAAGTGGGTGGAATACGACCTGGGACACGGAACCCTGGCTTTAACCACCATGAGTGAAGAACCCGAAAAGGGGGGTGGAGGCGCCATGATCGCATTGGAAGTTTCCGACCTCGATGGCGCCTTTTCCACGCTCAAGGAAATGGGAGTGGCTGTGCCCGACAAGCCATGGGCAAGCCCTGCTTGCCGCGGCTTGCAGATCAAGGACCCGGACGGCTACGCGATCCTGCTTCACGAAACGAAGGGGAAGTGAAGGAAGAGGGGATGGGTGGAAGAATGGTCGCTTCGCTACGGGCGACGGTGGACGGTGGAATGTGGACAGCGGCGGCATTGAGTTCTTAATTCATCAATCTTAATTCCTAATTCCACCATGAACTCCTGGACCGTTTCTTCCCTGGTCAGAATATTTCCCTCCACGTTACCTTCCCGGAATTTCAGACGGGTGATCGACGTGGCCTGCAACGAGCGGTTCAGCTTCCAGTTGGCGGTCAGAAACCCGGATTCGGAGCCGATCAGCGTTGAGGTCGCGGCGGGAAGTCCGCCCGGATGGACGGTGAGGATCCGGAAGGTGGGATATGTGCCGGTTCGCCATCTCAACACAGAAACGCCCGACGATGAACGGGACGGTGCGGGTTGCATCCCGGGTTATGTGCCGGATCCTCTGTTCGATGGGTCCCAGATCATGGTGCCGACAGGGGAGACCCATGGTTTCTGGTTCTCCGTTCTGCCGGCACCAGGAGTGCGACCCGGTTCGCGCCGGATCGAATTGAAAGTGAAGGTCGGGGGGCGGATCGTTCGTCGTCACCTGGTCCGCTTTCGGGTCCACGATGTCAGGATCAAACCTCGACGGGGTTTTTCCGTCACCAATTGGTTCTACGTCGATGCACTCATCGATCAGTATGAAACGAACCTGTTTGACGGGAAGTTCTGGCGATTGCTGTCCCGTTACCTCGAAAACCTGGTCGCCCACGGTCAGGACACGCTTTATGTGCCCGTTTTCACGCCGCCTCTCGACGGAGTGAAACGTCCGTCCCAGTTGCTGCGAGTCTCAAGGAAGAACGACGGCGGCTATACCTTCGACTGGAGAGACGTGAAGCGATACGTCAATCTGGCCCGCCGGTCCGGCATGAAAAAGTTTGAGTGGTGCCATCTGTTCACCCAATGGGGTGCGAAGAACGCCATTCGCATCTACGAAGGGCAGGGGGCTGATGAAAACCTGCTCTGGCCGGCCGGAACCCGGGCGACTTCGCAAGTCTATCGGCGGTTCCTGGCGGACTACCTGCCCGCCCTGCATCGTTTTCTGAAGAGGGAAGGGCTCGAGGGTGTTTCCTTTCACCATGTCTCAGACGAGCCGGGCGAGAAGGATATTCCGGGCTATCGGCGAGCGCGGGAACTGCTCGTGGAGATGGCTCCCTGGATGCGGGTCATGGACGCGGTTTCCGAGATCGCCTTTGGCCGGTCGGGCTTTACCGACCGCCCCATTCCCAGCATCCGCACCGCACTCGATTTTGCTGCCGAAGGCATTCCCAGCTGGTGTTACTATTGTTGTGGCCCGCGGGGACGTTATCTGAATCGCCTCACCGACACGCCCCTGGCCAAGATAGGCATGCACGGGTTTCTCTTTTATCGCTGGCCATTTGAGGGATTTCTTCATTGGGGCTGCAATTACTGGTACCGCCGGGGCAGTCGGGAAATGATTGACCCCTTTTCGGTTCAGGATGGTCACGGGTGGCCCAATTGGGCCTTTGGCGATACCTTCGTCGTCTATCCCGGTCCGGACGGCCCGGTTGATTCAATCCGCTGGGAGATCTTTGGCGAAAGCCTGCAGACCTATGCCTTGCTTCAGACGCTCGGAGTTGAGCGGGAGGACAGCATCCTCGGACCGATCAAGTCGTTTGAGGATTTTCCGAAATCGGAAAGTTGGATACACGAAACCCGGCGGAGGCTGTTTACGCGCAGGCGGTGATTGGCCGCCGCCGCCTGGTGGCGACGGTCGTTTCGAACGGAGGGTTCAGTCACCGGCGACGTTTCTTGCCCAACTTGACCCCCGGTGCTTCGTAGCGGTCGAGTACCATGGCGGCGGTTCCAAAACCCAGGTGGACATCGACCCGGGTTGGAAGCCGGTATTTGTCGTCCGTCACCCACATGGTGACGCCACCGCCCCGGGCGAAGATGCCGGTTGGTTTCTCCATGCGGGGTTTGAGGACGAAAGAGGGGAGCTTGCCGAAGGCCGACTTCTTGACTTCGCGGGCGACCACATCGACGTGGACGAGGTAGAACTTCCCACCTCCGTGGACGAAGACCGGAAATGACTTTCCTACCTCCAGGGGCAGACCCCTCATCTGCAGGACGGCCGAGATATAGTCGAGAACCGGGTCCATGGGCAGCGGGTGGGTATAGGACTCCTCCGGTTTGATGTCGTCTTCGTGAATAACAAGACGACGGTCGTAGTCGATGACGGTCAGCGCCATATTGTCCTCGGAACCGGTCCGTCCTTCGAGGTGCGACGACAGAACGCTCCAGCTGACGGGATCCAGAAAGGAATCGGTCCGCGTATCGGCGGGGTAGATTGCCCGGATGATGCCATTGGTCCTTGCGTGGCTGGTGATGTGGAAGAGTTCGCGTCCGCCGGACGGATCCATCCTGGTTGCCACGATGATGGTCGCGGCCGAACCGAAGATGCCCCAAGCGGCCCGAAACTCAAAGCGTTCATCGGGGCGGAAGCCCGAGGCGCGTTCCTCTGGTGGGAGGAACTTCAGATCGGAGGCGGATTTTTCGATACCTTCGACCTCGAACTCGCCGCGGGCGGGACAGATTGGGAGTGTCATGAGCAGGACGACTGAAAGGAGCTGGGAATTGCGTGACATGGAGATACCTAAGGACACCGGTTCGGGGAAATCGTTCACGAAAGGCTAGAACCCATCCGGCTGCAAGAACTTCGCATGCTGAACCCGGGGATTGGGTTCACTTGGACAACCGTTGCTCCCCCGGGGCGGTCGACGGATGGAAAACCGGAATCGGGGGGCTTCCGGGGTCGGGTTGAAACATCGTATCACGCGGGGAGAAAAGACGTGCTCCTGCCCGGAGTGGAATCCTGAAATGAGGGTTTTTGAAGGGGTGTTCCGGCGCTCATCCCGTCCCCCTTAGGGGGTATTACTCAGGTTCCCTGTAGCAACTACTCGGTGACACCCCGTTTGATCATCCAGACGGTCATGTGAGCTTTACCATAAGGGGTTTGGGGTGCAGAACTGAACCACACGAAATGTGTATCTGGAATTACATCACACATAAGAAAAAAGGATTCAAAATGAAACACCGAACTATTCGGAATACGGCGATCGCCTTTCTGGCGATTGCGGCGATCGGCGCCTCGATTGGGCATTCCGCCCTGACCATCAACAGTTCGTATGGTCCCTCCGCGGTGGCAACTGAACTCAGGTCCCTTTCCAAGAGTGATTGGGCGACGGCAAACACAAATGGTCTGGTTTCGACCTCCATTGGCACTTTCAGTCGCAATGACCTCAGCGATGACGTGGTTCCATTTGTGTCCTTCCTCAATCCGGGCACCTCGCTGAAAATTGTAGAGCTCTACTCATGCGCGGGCTATACGAATGAACTCCGTATTGAATTGGGAAATACGCTGCTCATGTCGAGCAAACCGGATTCACAGGACGAGAGCGTGTTGATCACGTCGGATTCCCCGCTCGATACGCTGGACAAGCTGGTCTTCAAGACCAACACGGCCGGAAGTCCTGATCCGAGCGCGGCCGGAGATGTGTATCTCTACAGCAACAACAATCTCCGCACCTATGTGCTCACCGAGGGGAAGACCACGCACTTCATCTGGGCCCTGGAGGACATCCGTCATGATTCCCCCCGGAATGACAATGACTTCAATGATTATCTGTTTTACGCCCAGATTTCGGCCGTTCCGGAGCCTTCGACCATCATCACGGCAATTGCGGTGGGGTTCCTCGGTCTGACCATACTTCGACGCCGTTTCTCCAAGAAAGAACCGGCGATCTGATACGAGGGGTTCGGCTTGATCCTGATCGGTAGCCATCTGCCGGTCAGTTCAGGTCGGCGTTGATAATGCGGGCGGTGCGGCCTTCGGGTCCGCCGCCCGTTTTCTCGTACCGTGGAGGCGAGGCGGTTCGCGGCCCCCGAGAGGGTCTTGAATTCTTCGGGATCCCTGGAAAATGGGATCGACTTGGGTTCTTATGGGTCAAACATCATGGTATGGATGGATCTGTGAGACTTTTCGGTTCCCGGAAGGCCGGGGGGATGCGAGCCCTCTTCACTCTTCTTCTGTTCGCTCTTGGAGTTTCATCACTGGAAGCAAAGGTGGCGAAATCGGCCGATGGGCTCATTCAGATCGAAGTGCCCGAAGGTTGGAATTTCACGAGTCCCCGGGATGGTGCGGTCGTTCTCCTGATGGCGGACAAGGGAACCCTGGCCACGGTGACGGTCTTTCGTGAGGATCTGGGCGACGCCACGAGAACATCGGCCCTTCGTTACCTCTTCCTGAAGGTCGACAATTTCGAAAAGTCATTTGAGATTGCCGACCAGAGCGATCCCGAACCCCTTTTAATCGGCGGGAAAGAGGCGGCTCGAACCACCTTCCGGTCGACCTTGCCCCAGCCGGATGGAACCAAGCTTGAGGGCGCGTTCATTTTCACCTGCCTGAGCGAAGGCGGATTTCTCTATACGATTGTGGCCAGCACAACCGCGGCCGAGCTCAAAACCTGGGAGCCGGTATTGAACGGAATCGCGGGCAGCCTGGTCCTCGAGTAAACCGGTAAGTTGATTCTCACCGGTTCCGGGACAAGGCCCATTGGCGAAATCGCGCGCTTCTGACTGTGCAGGGTGTGATCCGTCGAATCGACGGTCTCATTCGACGATTCAGGATCGGCTCCAATCCAGCATCCGCTTGATCGGTTTGTAAGCGGCTCGTCGGAGGTCTTCGGGCAGAACAACCTCGGGGGATCGGTTGATCAGTGTATCGCGGACCTTCTCGATCGTATTGAGCTTCATGAAACGGCAGTCACTGCAGGCGCAACCGTCGGTTGGTCCCGCGATGAAGGTCTTGCCCGGGATCTCCCGTCGAAGACGATGCAGCATGCCGGATTCAGTCACCACGATGATCTCACGGGAAGGCGTCTCGCGACAGAAGCTGACCATCAATTCAGTGCTGCAGACTTCGTCGGCCATGTCCCTGACCGTCTCCGTGCACTCGGGATGAGCCACGATCGGGGCGTGCGGATAATTGAGACGGATCTTCTCCAAAGCGCGGACGGTGAAGAGGACGTGGGCATAGCAGCTTCCCGGCCAGAGGTGCATCCGCCGTCCCGACTTTTCCGCCACCCATTGTCCGAGGTTCTGGTCGGGTACGAAGAGGATTTCGCGGTTCTCCGGCACCTTCTCGACAATCTTCATTGCATTGCCACTGGTGCAGATGACGTCACTCAAGGCCTTAACCCCGGCCGAACAGTTGATATAGGCGACAACGTAGATTTCCGGATGCGCCTTCTTATAGGCTGCCAGCTGATCCACGGGGCATGAATCGGAGAGCGAGCAGCCGGCTTCGAGGTCGGGGAGGAGGACGGTCTTGCCGGGGTTAACGATCTTTGCCGTTTCGGCCATGAAGTGGACGCCGCAGAAGAGGATCGTATCGGCCTCGGTCCTGGCCGCCTGGTAGGAAAGACCGAGTGAATCCCCGACGAAGTCGGCGATGCGCTGGATGGCATCGATTTGGTAATTGTGGGCAAGAATGACTGCGTTCTGCTCTTCCTTCAGACGGAGGATCTCCTCCTGGATCTGGCTTAAAGGCTCTTCATCGATCCTCGATTCAAGGACCAGCGGTTCAAATGTGAGCGTCTCTGTCATGGTGATTTTGGAACCCGGTCACAACGGTCTTGAAGGGCCTGAGTCAACCAATCATGCTTTCTTCCTCAGGGAGTCGAGGAGTTTCTTGTAGCCGGGGTTTTCTCTCAGGCCTTCGAGATCGGGATCCTGATGCATCCATTCGTAGTCAACGTAGCCCAGTTCAACCGATTTTGCGAGGGAGCGGAGAGCTTCCGGGTTCCGTTTCTTCAAAGCCAGACTGCAGGCAAGGTTGTAATGGGCGGTCGAATTCTCCGGTTGCAGCCGCACCAGTCGGCGGTCCATCCGGAGACCATCGTTGATTCTGCCCTGCTTGGTGTATAGCCCACCCAAGATTTCGATCACGCTCGAATCTTTTGGACTCCGACGCAGGATGCTCTCGAAGAATTGGACCTCGAAATCGAAGTTCGCGCTCACTATCAGAAAGGATCCCCGCCAGGAGTCAGTTTCGATGGCGGCAGCGTCCGGTCTCTCGGAAGATGTCGCACCGGGCGTGTACCTGGAGGCGGTGGGCGACCGGAGTCAGTCCGAGATTGGACGAAACCGTGTTTCGGTACCATTCCATAAACGGCGCACTGATTTCGAAAATTCGGTCGCAGTCCAGACAGACGACCTGGGCCTGCTGGGTTTGGTTGTCGTGATTGGCCACGTAAAATTTCAGGTTCCTGCCAATGTCGACTTCCCTCAGGAGGCCGCTCTCGGTCATGATGGGAAGGGTGCGGTAGACGGTTGCTCGGGAGACGGATTCATCGATCGATCGAGCGCGGTCGAGCAGATCCTCGGCGGT
This sequence comes from Verrucomicrobiota bacterium, assembly GCA_003641745.1. Classification (GTDB taxonomy): domain Bacteria; phylum Verrucomicrobiota; class Verrucomicrobiia; order Opitutales; family Opitutaceae; genus B12-G4. Next base: position 7,158 of record QNAI01000100.1, read on the forward strand.
ATTGTGGGCGTCTTCGCTGAAAGCGGCGTCAAAGATCGCCATCCGCTGTCCCGTGACACGCAAACTGCGGTCGGCAAGGAAGGACTTGAACTTCTCCCGACAGGCTTCGATGCTCACGAATCGAATGTCGGTCTTCGCCCTAACCCTGTCAACCTGGAAGACCGACGTTCGGGATGTCGAGTTGGTGACCGGAGGGGTCGATGGTGTAAAGAGCGGCTGGTGACTGGGTTATGAATTCGATCAAAGACGGATTGGTTGTCGGTGTCTGGCCCATGGCCGGATTTGACCGGATCCTCCACTATCGGCTGCCCGCCCATCTGATCGGGTCTGCCGAGGTGGGTATTCTCGTTCGTATCCCGATACTCAACAGGCATTCAATCGGGGTTATCTGCGAGGTGGACAGTATCCCGGATGTTTCACGGGAAAAGCTGAAACTGGTCACCGAGGTGATCTACCCGATGCCGGTCCTGACTCCGGAGTTGATGAAGCTGACCGAATGGATGGGGCGGTATTACGGGGCGTCGCGCGAATCGATCATCGAGGCGATGATACCCAAGGCCGTTCGGGCCGGTCATGGCGCGAAAACCGAGAGTTTCGTGTCACTCACCAGGGACTTTACGGAAGAGGAGTGGGAGAAGCTCGGGCGCCGGTCTCCCAAACAGTGCCAACTCTGCCGTTTTCTCTCGGCTCAGATCCACCCGGTTCAGCGCTCCCTCATTCTGAAGCGACTCGGGATCGCCGCTTCAGTCTGCCGGGCTGCGATCGCCAGGGGGCTCATCACCGATGAGGCCCGCGTCGAGTCGAGGACGGCCTATGATGATGGATTTGGCGCGGTCGAGGTGATCGGGGATCAGAGGATCGTGTTGAACCGCGAGCAGGCGGTGGCCGCGAAGCGTGTGAGTGAAGATCTGAAGACCGGTCGATTTGTGGTCGATCTTCTCTGTGGGGTGACAGGATCCGGTAAAACCGAGGTCTACATGCAGGCCCTCGATGAGGTTCTGGCATCGGGAGGGGGAGCAATCATTCTTGTGCCCGAGATCGCGCTCACACCGCAGACCGTCGGGCGTCTGCGGGCCCGCCTGGAGCGTGAAGGGCGAACTCAGGCCGTTGTATGGCACAGTTTTCTCTCCGATGGTCAGAGATTGGATGCATGGTTGGCCATTGCACGCGGCGAGGCCAGAGTTGTGGTCGGGGCTCGATCGGCGGTCTTTGCCCCGATCCCCAATCTTCGCCTGATCGTCGTCGATGAGGAACATGAACCGGCCTACAAGCAGGACGATACCCCGCGTTATCATGGGCGCGATGTCGCCGTCTATCGCGCCAGCTTGAATCAGGCGGTCTGCCTGCTCGGGTCCGCCACGCCGTCCCTGGAGTCCTTTCTGAATGCCAAGTCGGGCAAATACAGGATGATTCGGCTGACCAGGCGGGTCGACGATCGAAAGCTGCCATATATCCACATTATCGATATGCGGCGTGAACTGCTCAAGAAACGGGGTGCGGTGACGCTTTCTGAAATTCTGGTGAGTAAACTCCAGGAGCGCTTTGCCGCCCGTGAGCAGAGTATTCTTTTTCTGAACAGGCGTGGGTACTCCTCAAGCATGGTCTGTCGCGAATGCGGCTATGTGGCTGAGTGCGAACACTGCAGCGTTACCCAGACCTACCATCGGACCGATGAGACCCTGAGGTGCCACCTCTGCGGAGTGACCAAAGATGCGCCTCTGAGGTGCCCGCAATGCCGTTCCGAGCAGATCCGCTGGCGGGGCCTGGGTACCCAACGGGTCGAGGAAGCGGTGAAGAGGGTTCTGCGGGGCGCCCGGGTGGTGCGCATGGATGCTGATGCGATGTCACGCAAGAACCTGTTTCGCCAGATCCTGAGCGATTTCCGGTTGGGCAGGATCGATGTGCTGGTCGGCACTCAAATGATTGCCAAGGGACTGGACTTTCCGAACGTGACTCTGGTGGGGTTGGTGGATGCCGACCTTTCGCTGCACATTCCCGACTTTCGGGCTCACGAGAGGACGTTCCAATTGCTGGTTCAAGTGGCCGGTCGCTCCGGTCGCGGCGATGTGGCCGGGGAAGTTGTGGTCCAGACTTTCACGCCACACGCCATGCCCATCCAGTTTTCACGACAGGCCGACGTGGACGCGTTTCTCGATGAGGAGGCGACGGCGCGTGAGCGGTTCGGTTACCCGCCGTATCGCCATCTCGTGCAGCACCTTTTCAGAGGACGCAACCCGGACAAGGTCGCATTCGTGGCGGAGCAGTGGGTCAAGCAGTTGAGCGGGCATCTGCCCGAAGACGTCGAGTTGAGGGGGCCGGCACCATGCGCGACGGAGAAGATCAAAGACCGCTATCGTTTTCAGGTCTGGTATTTTACCAACCGGGTGACGTCGCTTGTTCGCGAGATTCGACTGCTCGAGTCAACCTTTCCCATGCCTGATGACGTGATCCAGGTAATCGACGTGGATCCCATGCAACTGGTTTAGCGAACGATGGGTGGACGGAAGACGGAAGACGGAAGACGGGGCTGTTGGATTTCGGATCTCGGATTTCGGATTTCGGATTGGGGATTTCGGATTGGGGATTTCGGAATGCGGATTGGGAACGGGATCATTGCTCGACAATGGTGCGAACGGGGGGTCATTGCTCGACATCTTGCACGTCAGTGTGAGATGTGAGCTTTGACCCCTTTTCGGCGATGATCGGAAGAGGGAAGAGGACGGTGGGCAGAAGTGAGAAGTCAGAGGTCATGTCGGTGGACGGTCGGCGGGGATTTACATTGGCTTAGCGAAAAGAGGGAACCGGACAGTTGCCATGGTTCGAAGACCGGGTCTAGGGTGATCCTACCTTGGACGGATCTGACGCAGACGCGGCTCATGAAACCACTGGCATCGGTCACGATGAAAACATGCCTCGTCCCGAGGTTCCCGACATGGTGCGCCGAATGGCGGCAGGCATTTCCCACGACTTCAATAACATCCTGATGGTCATCAAAGGATACGCCGACCTGCTTGCGAACGATCCCGAGGTGACGGATCGAACCCGGGATCACCTGGGCATAGTCCTGTCGGCGACCGAACAGGCGGCGCAACTCGTTTCCCGGTTGATGGCGTTCAGCCGGCAGCAGGTTCTGGATCGGACAGTCTGTTGCCTGAACGTTATCGTGGATTCTGTACTGGAGCGTCATCGGGAATTGCCGATCAATCACGTCAGGCTCGATGTCGAACTCGACCAGAGCCTGCCGCCTCTTTACGGAGATCCTGAACTGATCGCCGAAGCCATCAGTTGCATCGTAATCAACGCGTTCGAAGCCATGCCGACCGGAGGGACCATCCGGGTCCGGACCGCTTTGAAGCAGGCGCCGTCCCCAGTTGACGGTCAAACAGGCGGTGCCTTTCTCAATGTTTCGATTCGCGATGATGGGAAGGGAATTGCCCCGGCAGTTCTCGATCGGATTTTTGATCCCTACTTCACGACTCGAAGAACAGGCCGGGGAACGGGATTGGGCCTGGCCGCGGCAAACGGGATCGTTCTCCAGCACCGAGGATGGATAGAAGTCGAGTCCGAGTCGGGCAGGGGGTCGATCTTCAACATTTGGCTGCCGACGGGAGAAAGCGAAGAATTGAGAATGAAAACGGATGAACGGAACAAGTAAGTGCTGGAATCCGTTTCTAAATTCCCAATTCTAAATTCCAAACTCCGAATTCATCATGCGCATATACTTTCTCGGCATCGCGGGTACGGCCATGGGGAACGCGGCCCTGCTTCTGCGATCGCTCGGCCATGAGGTGTCGGGAGTCGATGAGAATGTCTATCCGCCGATGAGTGATGTGCTGCGGAAGGCGGGTATCGTCTTCCGCGAGGGATACGACGCCGAGCGCCTGGAGGAATGCGCACCGGATCTCGCCGTGGTTGGCAACGTGCTTTCCCGGGGAAATCCGGAGATTGAATGGCTACTTGATTCGCGGCGCGTGGTCTATGATTCTCTGCCCGCGGTTTTGCGCCGGATGGTCCTGGGGGACCGGAGGAATATCGTGGTGGCCGGCACCCACGGCAAGACAACGACAACGGCACTGACCGCCCATCTGCTCCGGGAAAACGGGTATGATCCCGGCTTCCTGATTGGAGGCGTTCCCTTGGATCCTCCGATGGGGACCCATCCGGGTCGACCGGATCATCCATTCGTTATCGAGGGCGATGAATATGACAGCGCCTTTTTCGACAAACGGAGCAAGTTCATCCACTACGCGCCACAGGTGGCCGTTCTGAACAACCTGGAATTCGACCATGCGGATATTTTCCGTGACCTGGAGGACGTTAAACGAACGTTCAGTCATTTTTTGCGTCTGGTGCCGCGAAACGGTGCGGTCATTGTGAACGGAGACGACGAGAACCTGAAGGAACTGCTGCCTGTTCCCTGGACATCAGTCTATCGGGTTGGCGAGAGCGAGGCAAACGACCTTCGAATTGAATCGTTTTCCGAATCGGCCGACGGTTCCCGATTCGATCTGATCTGGAAAAACGAACACTGGGCTTCGGTCGCGTGGAAACAGCACGGTTTTTACAACGCACGCAATGCGGCCGTGGCCGCATTGGCCGCCGCATTGGCGGTTTCGCCGGATCGCCCTTCGGTACTGAGGGTCGATGGGCTGGCTTCGTTCAGAGGCGTGCGGCGACGCCATGAGGTTCGGTTTCAGTCTCCGAACCTGACTGTTATCGAGGATTTCGGGCACCATCCGACTGCGATTGGCGAAACCCTGAAGTCACTCCGAAACCAATATCCGGAAGCCTACCTGATGGCAGCGTTTGAACCCCGCAGCAATACTGCCCGAACCCGCATCTTTCAGGAGGACCTGGTACCCGCGCTTTCCAAAGCCGACCGGGCAGTGATCGGCCCGGTGAATCGGGCGGATCTACTCGATCCCGCCGTTCGGCTCGATACCTCCAGTCTCGTGTCACAGCTTGCATTGGCCGGAACCCGGGCGGATGCCTGCCATTCACACGACGAGGCTTTTCGGATTTTGAGGAACGAAATGGAGACCCCCAGGGATCGACCGGTCGTGGTGGTCCTCTTCAGTAATGGAGCCTTCGGAGGTATCATCGAACGCCTGGTAAGATGTAAGATGTAAGATGTTGGATGTTAGATGGGAGATGGAGAATTCCGTTCCCAATCCCCAATCCGAAATACCTGTCCCCCGCCGAAAGGGGTCAAAGCTCACATCTCGCATTGGCATGCAAGATGTCGAGCAATGACCCCCCGTTCGCACCAATGTCGAGCAATGATCCCGTTTCCAATCCGCAATCCCCAATCCGAAATCCGCAATCCCCAATCCCCAATCCGAAATCCGAAATCCGAAATCCGAAATCCCAAATCCGAAATCCCAAAGCCTGTCCCCCGCCGAAAGGGGTCAAAGCTCACATCTCGCATTGGCATGCAAGATGTCGAGCAATGACCCCCCGTTCGCACCAATGTCGAGCAATGATCCCGTTTCC
>QNAI01000101.1 GCA_003641745.1 Verrucomicrobiota bacterium
GCGACACCCTCAATCCCCCGCCTGCAGCACATCCAGCGTCAGCTGCATCGACCCCGGTGACATAAGATACAGGCCCGCCCATCCCTGCCGCTTCACCCACCGCGCCTGTTCGAGGGCGATGTCCTTTGCGACCTTGGCCTGGTCCGCGGGATCCGGATAGGCGCCGAGCCGATCGAGGAAGTCCGCCGGGATTGAAACGCCGGGAATTTCCGCCACGCGGCGCGCGTGCTCGAGACCGGTGAGAATCATGACGCCGACGAGAATTGCAACCTGGTCGCGGAACGGCTCGAGTCTGTTGAACGATTCATAACGAAACACGGGCTGGGTCATGATATAGTCCGCGCCCCGATCGATCTTGTGTCGCAGCTTGTCCAGTTCATGCGCACCATCGACCGCCTCGGGTTCGAATCCGCTGCCGATGGTGAAGTGCGTGCGTGGGTCCGCGTGTTTGCCCAGCGGTTGACCACCGAAATCCAGACCCCGATTCATGAAACCCTGCGCACGATGGATCATGTCGACCGAATCGAGATCAAACACCGCCGTCGAACGCGGGTAGGTCGGCGACATCTTCGGTGGATCGCCCGTAACAAACAGCATGTTATGGATGCGGTTGCCCCAGTAGCCGATGAGCCGGCTCTGCAACCCCAACACGTTCAGGTCCCGCGAAGTAAAGTGAGCGATGAACTCGACGCCGTCGCCGGTGGACGTCGTCCAGCCGAGCCCTTCACGCAACACGTTGATGAAATCGCCAGGCGGCATGAGCGGGATGCCCCGCGAGCCGTCCGTGACATCGAGCGCGTCCACCAACCCGGAAGCGGCCAAATGCCGTACAAACTCCACCTTTCGCGCCAGGACATGCGGCCCCGTACCCCGGGCCGGCACCACCTCTACGCTTACGGCAAACGTGCCCTCCTTGATCTTGCGTGAGAACGGCCCGTTGTCCTTCTTGACCTCGTCACCGACGGGTGCATGGCCGTTGGTCGCGACGATCGCCGCAGTCTTTCCGCCCGCCCGCCGCGACGTGAGAAAGTTCCGCATCTCCCGCACATGTCGTGGGTGCACCTCGCAGCAACCACCGATCAGGCGCACGCCGCGGTCGGCCAGGGTGCGCGAGAGTTTGCCCATGTATTCCGGGTTGACGCGCGTCATGTACCGATGACCGATGCGCTGGATGCCGCCGGCATTGGGCATTGCCGAGAGATGAATGTGCCGCTGCCGGACGGCCGGCACCTGCTCGACCGCGTCCACAAACGCCGACGCCTCCCACGGAGCGCAGCAGTTGACCCCGACCACGGCGGCGCCAAGGTCCGCGGCCGTCTCGACAAACGCGACCGGATCCGGGTCCCACGTCGCCTCCTCTCCGCGCTGCTGCAAGCTCATCTGGGCAAAAACAGGCGGTGAATTGACGCCCTCGCCAATCAGTTCCAGCACCGCCCGCAGGTGCGGCAGGAACGTGAACGTCTCCAGCACGATCGCATCCACACCGGCCTCGAGCAACGCGCCGAGCTGTTCGGCATACACCTGCTTTGCCTGCTGCTGCGACTCGTTGGTCTCGTGCGTCGGCCCGATCGACCCGAGCACGAAACACGGGGATTGCGCGTCGGTCTGGCGCTGGAACGAAGAAATAGCCTCACGCGCGAGGCGCACGCCGGCTCGATTGATTTCAGCCAATCGGACGCCTTCTCCCACAGGTGCCAGACGCGTGCGATTGGCAGCGAAGGTGTTCGTGGTCAAACACCGGGCGCCTGCGGACAGATACGCGAAGTGAATCTGACGGATCAGATCCGGACTATCAATATTCAGTGCCTCGTAGACATGGTTCGCCTCCGAAAGACGACCCGTCTGTTCGAAGATATAGGACCCCATCGCACCGTCGGCCAATATTGGACCGGATGCCAGCGCCGTCAGCAGGTCCATGTCGTTCGATCCCATTGAATCCGGGTCTTATCGGTCAGATAACCACGATCCTTGAGGAGGGACCCCGGCTGAGTTGGTTTGGTTTGAAACAGGAAGGGGCGAAGGACACGAAGAAGACGAGAAAACGAACAGGATGAAGACGACTGAAAGGATATCGCCTTGCTCCCTCCGGGGCGTCCGCCCGGAGTCTGAGTCCCAAAGCGTGTGTTTCCACGCGGCGCAGAGTGGAAGGGCGGATCATTGAGGTCAAGCAGGAGATGGGAAGGGCGCACGCCCCTTGCTACAGGGAAACAGGCGCGGCCCGATCTGTCCCATTCCTGTTTCTTCAATCTCAAGTGAATATCATCGCTCTCGGTCGGGCTCTTGTGGTCATGTGCCTGAAAACCACATGATGACCGCACGGGAAAGAGTCCAGGCAGCGCTGCAGCATGGAGATCCGGATCGAACACCGGTATTCGAGTATCTGCTCTTGTCCCCGTTGGCGGATCGCTTCCTGGAAAGACCGTATGCGGGAAATCCCGCAAACTGGAATTCAATCGTGGAGGAGAAGGGATGGGAAGGCGCCAACCGTCAGAACGCCGTCGACCGGGTGGATCTCGCCCTGCTCCTCGGTCATGACATGATGTACGTGGCACCACTCCCACCACCGCTCAACCCGGTTCTCCAGGATCCCCCCGGGCAGATGATCAACCCTGAAGGTCCGGACGACCCGGTGGAACGCGTTCGGCTTCGAAACGATCTCGCCTTGGATGCCCCTCCCCTGGCGGATGAAGCATTGATGATCCATGTGCATCTGAAGGAAGAGATGCATCGTCGTGGGGTTGATCTCCCGGTCCTGGCGCCGGCGTATGCTCACGGGGTGTGGACCGACGTCGACCTGATGGAGACCATGCTTCTCGCGCCTGACGTGGCCCATCGTCACTTTTCCCTGGCAAGCACGCGCACCTTGGCGCTGATCGAAAGATACAAAACGATCGGCATCGACCAGATCGGCGTAGGCGGAGATTTCTCCGGGACACGCCCCCTGATTTCTCCACAAGCCTATCGGGAGTTCATCGTTCCGGAGATACGGAAGCTGTCCCGCCGCATTCATGAGGCGGGACTATATGCAATCAACGCCAGCGACGGCAACCTGTGGTCTGTCCTTGATGACTTTCTTTTCGGATGCGAGGTGGACGGATACCTGGAAATCGACATGCATGCCACCATGGACATGGGGAGGCTGAAGAGCGCCTGTGGAGATCGGATAACGCTATATGGCAATCTTGACTGTGGAAACACACTGAGCTTTGGGACTCCGGCAGAAGTTCGAACGCATACCATCGATTGCCTCGAAGCCGGCCTGGGCAACGGCGGGCATATCCTGTGCGCCAGCAATGCCATTATGGCCAGTGTGCCATTCGAAAACTACCTGGCCATTGTTGAGGCGTACAGGGAGATGTTCTGTCTCCCAAAATTCGACCGGAAGCTCTAGTGGAGACGCAATTTGAACTGTAAATTCCTCAGTTTCCCTGGCGTTCGAGTTTGCTGAAGAAATCGGAGAAGATGCCATCGCGACTGATGTTGACGGCTTCCCGGATCAGGTGGCGGTCGCCGTCGAAACTCCAAGTCACATCACGGGTCAGGATCGGACTGTTGACCAGTTGAGTCTGACACCATTCCCGGTTGACCAACCATCCCAATGGGGCGAGATCCCAGATCGCTTTGGATACACCCATCCGGGTGAGATCGGTGTGCTCGAAATCGCGGAAGATCTTGCAAAGATAGGTCCCGATTTTCCCCCGACCACGAGCATACGCCTCCATTTCGGCAACCGTGGTTCGAATGCTCCCGGCCACATGGTTACAGGGAAAGAAAACCAACGGAACACCGCAGTCGAAGATCACCCGCGATGCGGTCAGGTCGCCGCCCAGATTGAACTCGCTCGCCGATTTCCAGTAGCGCGGCTGACCGGCGAGCCAGAGGACAACGATGCGCTCGCGGATATCCGGTGCGGCCAGCAGGGCCGATGCGACATTGGTAATGGCACCGATCGCCACCACGTAGAGAGGCGCCTTGTCCGACGCCCGCGCCATCTCGATCAGGTGCTCAACCGCGGGTGACAGAACCGGGGTCTCCGAATCGGGAAGCCAACGATCGCTCCCTTTGAACGCGAGTCGCGCATCCGCCCCGGTGAAGTCCAGTATGCGGAGAATCTCGTCGTAGCTCTTGAGCATACCGTCCTCGGGTCCATTGGAACGCTCATTGAAAAAAGGAGCCGCGTAGACGGCCTTCAGGTTGATCCGCTCTCGAGACAGCAGGGTGTAGACCAGGGCGAACTGATCATCGATCTCGTTATAGGTATCGGTATCCAGGCAGACATCGACCGGCCCCTCCGGCCACGCCAATCGTTCGTGAAGCAGGGCGCCATCCAACGGTTCGAAGTCCTTCATATCGTGTTCATCGTTCTCACTATGGATTCAAGAAGCCGGAAAACCAGGGGTCAAACTGTTCCCAAGGGGTCAAACGCAAATAATGGAGAACCGCGGATCTCAATATTTTGCGTTTGACCCCTCACCCCGCACTGATCCCCATGGCATGGATCTCCAACTCCAGACTTTATGAGTTCGTCAAAGAAAAACACCAATAGCAACGCCGAGGCAGTTGATCCGGAAATAGAAATCTCACCGTTCCGTCCAAGGTGGCGCGGAACGATGACTGACCGGGAGCGTTTTCGCCGACAGATGCATTTCGAACCGGTGGACCGCTGTTTCAATAGAGAGTTCGGCTACTGGGACGACAATTTCGAAACCTGGCCGATGTTCCGGGACAACGGGATCCGCGATAACGATACCGCTGATATCTTCCTGAATTTTGATCGATCAAAGTCATTCGGGGCGCCTTTCATGCACCCGGTATTCCCGGAAATAGAAGTGAGCCGGACCGAAACCACCCGGATTCTCCGAAATGGTGACGGACTGCTGGCCGAAGTGCCGATCGATGGCCATGACACCATCCCTCACTACCTCGGCTCGTCCATCAAGGAACCGGCCGACTGGGAAAAGGTGAAACGCGAGCGTTTTCGGCGGGACGACCCCGTACGCCGGATCGACATCGATGCCCTGAAAAAGAAGCACCCTGCCGACCGGGACTACCCATTGGGCGTGAACACAAACTCCATGATCGGGAGGGTGCGCAACCTGCTCACGGTGGAAGGCCTCGCCTATGCGACCTACGACTACCCGGACATGGTGGAAGACATGGTCGAAACCTCCTGTGTACTGGTGGAGGATTTTCTAGACCAGGTGCTGCCGCATTTTGAATTCGATTTCGCGGAGGGTTGGGAAGATATCTGCTACAGCAGCGGTCCGCTCGTTTCGGTCTCGTTCTTCCGGGACATCGTCGTCCCTCGCTACCAGCGGATCCGAGACCGACTGCAGGCGCACGGTATCGACATCTGGTGGATCGACTGCGACGGGGATGTCAGACCGCTGATCCCCCATTTTCTGGAGGGCGGCGTCAACACGATGTTCCCGTGGGAGGTCAACGGTTCCGGCCACCCGGGAGAGGCTCTCGATCGCTGGGGACCGGAACTGCGGATCATGGGCGGCGTCAACAAGATGGCCCTCGGCGCCGGTCGTGAGGCCATTCGGGAGTGGGTGGAGTCGCTGATACCCTACGTCGAGAAAGGTGGTTTCATCCCCTTCTGCGACCATCGCTGCCCCCCAAACGTCAATCCCGACGATTACCTCTATTACCTCGATCTTAAAGAGGAGATATTCGGGCTGAAAGACTGAACTGTCCTAAAGGGGTCTGACCCCTTAGCTCCAGGCATCCTCCACCCATTTCGTTGGGCGGACGCAGCGGAAGGGTCCATCAAAACGCCCGGCCAGGGCCTGTTCCGGGGTCGGATTGCCGTGGAAAATGACGATTTTCGCATTCTTTGGCCGCTCGGGAGCCCGGAAGGTGTTCATCGGAAAGGGAGGCAGACAGTGACCCTTGAAGCTCACGCACCAGCCCTCCGGCCAGAACTGGAACTTCCCGGCCCGTTTCATCCAGTTCGACAGGTAGGCCTGCTCATTGCGGACCTGCGTTTTCACGGCATCGATATCCGCAATGAACTCGGAGTAGACATCAGGGTGGGCGCCCGCTTCAAAGCGATACACCGAACTGTTCCCCGTCTTCCTCCAGGGCCGGGCAAACATCCAGTCCCTTGCGATAAGGAAGTCTCCCGGAGGATCGAAGAAGCAGTCGATATCCTGCAGGATGACCACATCGAGATCGAGAAAGAGCGTGGTGCCAACCAGATCCGCAAGAGGGTCCTGAAACGTGCTTAATTTTCGCCAGCCGCGTTCCTTGCCCGGTGGCAGGTCCATCGGCGGCAGGGGCCGTGCGTCAATCCCCGGATTGAGCCCCGCCCCGTCATCGGTGAAACAGACAAATCGGTGCGGCCGCTTCAGGTGCCGACTGACCATCCGGTGGAGACGATTGGCGTATTCGGGACCAAACTTGGTCCCCCACTTCATGCAGATGATGTTTACGGATTCTGGAGAATCGGACATGGGAAGAGGAAGGGAGGGGGGGAGGGGAAGATTTCGGATATCGGATATCGGATATCGGATGTTGTGTCAGAAGTCAAAGGTCCGAACGGCCGTGTCCGCCATAGCTTTACGCGACGGCGGAGGGGTCATTGCTCAACATCTTGCATGCCAATGCGAGATGTGAGCTTTGACCCCTTTTTGAGGTGGACGGTGGACAGGGGGCTGTGGGCTGTGGGCTGTGGGCTGTGGTAGAAAATCGGTCGTCAAAAGTCAAAGGTCCGAACGGGGGGTCATTGCTCGACATCTTGCATGCCAATGCGAGATGTGAGCTTTGACCCCTTTTTGAGGTGGACGGTGGACGGAGAGGAGAGGAGAGGAGAAGATGCCAGATGTCAGATGTCGGATGTCGGATGTTGTGTCAAAAGTCAAAGGTCCGAACGGGGGGTCATTGCTCAACATCTTGCATGCCAATGCGAGATGTGAGCTTTGACCCCTTTGCGTGGTGGGCTGTGGACGGGGTCCGAAGTCACACTCTGATTTCGCTTTCCAAACAATACGTAGTGCACTACGGTTTGTTTAATGAAAAAGAAATCAGTCAGGAAGAAAACCATGCGTATCCAGGGAAGCAGGACAGAACCCGTTCGCAAGATCACCAAGACCGGGAACTACACCTATTACGTGACCATACCAAAGTCCCTGATCGAGGAACTCGGCTGGAAGGAACGCCAGAAGGTGGTGGTCGAGCGCAAAGGGACCTCTCTCGTGGTTCGAGACTGGAAAAAATAGCAATTCAGTCCTCGATTCCTCCAACCGAAGAATCGAGTCAAACGCGGCAACGACTGAAGACATCGCCATCGGTCACCGCGACGTTGTAGCTACCCGCAGTCGTTCAAGGGGTTAACCGGCCCGGGGCACAATCCAGCGATCACTCCTTCAGGGCGAGCTGGATATTCAGCCGAAATCTGGCGTCCGTTCCTGAAACCGAACAATTCAGGCGCAGCCAGCCACCAAAGTGGCCCACCCGGACGAAGGTGAGCCCTTTTTCCGCCATCGAAACAAAGCAGGTACCCTCATCGGTCCAGAACACGCCATCGTTGGATATCTGTACCGTTGCATCGAGCATAGCGCCCTTGCCCGAAACATCCTCCACGCTGATGAAAAAGATGGCTTCACTTGCCCAGCCACACTCGAACGGGTGTGTCTGAAAATCCTCTAGAATCTCCTTTCTGACCTCGAGCGGAGCGGTATTGAATTCGCGCATAACAGAAGAATTTAGGGCACCTTGATTAATTGGAGATTGTCATCGTTTTGCAGAAAACCAGGAACCGCAAGGCGGTCGTGTCGAGGGTATCCCCGTAGGGCTATCCTCGATCCGACCAACGCCGCGGGCCTGGGATTTCTGCATAACCCGAAGGGCGGCAAAGCTTTGAGCGTGGGCCGCGTTGTCCGGGCCGGTACATACCTCACGGTATGCCCACTGGCCCGACCGCCTTGCCCGACGCCCAAATCCTTGCCGCGCTGACTGTCTCGAATTAATCAAAGTGCCCTTAAACGGTTGCTACTCGCTGGAAATCACAATCGAGTCCACATAGAAGAATACCCGCCGATCGGTATCGTTCTCCACCCAGAGAACCGGATTCATCAGCTTCTCAATGCGAGCATACGGGGAAAGCAGCGTGAATTCGATTCCGCGAAGATCGAAAGTGATATCCTCACACTGCAATTCAACATACTCCCGTTTGGCCGTGTCGAAGAGCAGCCGAAAATAGAGCCAGTTGATCTTGCAGTCTGTTTCGTTGTAACAGAGCTGCTGCCCCCCTTCTGAGATATCCTGAAATCCATCGTGGCGCCCATCCGGATAACGCCTTCCATACCACATGGGGTCGACGCCCCATCTATTCCACTCACCCTTCCTCCCGTGCGCCCACTCCTGGTCAGTAGATTCCGTTGCCCTGATCACCTGCCAACGTTGCTTCAATTTGCCGTTGGCCGCATTCAGATAGCGGGCTCCGGCGAAATAGCGCTTTTCACCTTCCTGGATATCGAATCCGGCACCAAAAGCGCGAACCGAAGGCTCACTCAATCCCGCAAGATCCCCGGATCCGGCCACGCGGTCTTGTTCCACCGTGTATGCAAACCACATTTCGAGCTGCATGAGCCCCCTTCCCGGCCGGTGGAATGACAGGCGTTTGATGGCATGGCCCATACTTCCGGGCAGTGGCGGACTCTCATAACGGCTGGCGAGAGGCCGGGTGGACAGTTTGAGCGAATAAGTCCCTGACATCGCTCCGTGTGTTCCAGGATACCGGTAGGTTGCACTGCTCAACATAACGGGCGGCCATTGGGACTTGTCTATACTCGTTTCACGAGTGCCGAAATCGGGCGCCTGTGTGAAATTCGGCATCAGCGTCATCCAGCCGTTGAATCCCGTGCTGAAACGATCGTAGGTGAGGATGTTCGACAGAGGGCTGAACCGCTGCAACTCCACCGGATAGGCAAAGACTTTATCCATGATGAAGCGTTAACCAAGGCGGACACGGAAATGTAATCAAGAGCAATCTTCCGGTAATCAGGTCTTGCCGAAATGTCTCGTGCAGTGAGCCAGATCTCCTGAGAAGAGGTCTGATTCCCGGGCCAGGTAGGCCTTCAGGATGGGTTGGCCGGCATGTTGCCAGGAGGCATTATCGAAAGAATCATTGGTGTAATCGGCGATGACCACCATCCCGTCATCCGTCTGGGTCCATTGAGTGTAGCCGGAGTCTGAGGTATGGTCCAACCTTACCATCCGGTCGCGACGAAACTGATCGATAAATCCGTTCTCGACGTTCCAGTCCCAATCTATGTCCGTGTCCTGAGGATTTCGGATCCGAGCCGAACCGCTCCTCCATTCCGAGATCAGCCGTCCCCGACTGCCAAAACGCACCAGGCGTTCCTTCCGCCCCTCAGTATCCGCTCGAAGGATTGATTCTCCATCCACAAATACTTCGATCAGCCGGTCCCTGCGGACGAACCGGTAGCGATGCCAACGGGTCGCATCCAATTCGACAGCGAGATCCTTTCCTCCCTCCAACTCCACTCCTGTCTCATCTCTCTGGCCGGTGGCATCCACCGAGAATTCCGAACTGTGGCGATCCGGTATCCGGATCTTATTTCCCGTCAGATCCACTCGAAAACCAGCGTAGATGACGATCGAACCGTCTCCGCTGCCGGGTCGAATTCGCAGTTCCAACTCCAGTTCCACACTCGAGCGGTGGTCAATGACCGGATAGAGTGAGAACAGGACAGCGTTGTCCCGTTCGTTATCACCGATCGGGGGTGCCGCTCCCTCCGTCGCCAGGCCGGCCCTTCGCACAATATCCGTATCCAGGATCATGACGCCATCTTCCAAGCGGCAGCGTTCCTCGTCATGGATCTGGCTGGATGGCTCAAAACCCAGTTCCTCGCCCGGGTCGAAAGCAAAACCATAGCTGGCCAGACTGCCCCAACGGTTGCGGTAGGTGATGAAAAATTTACCCGATTGAAGCCGGTTGAGATGGGCCCGCTGCATATAGGCGGGCATCAGGATGGGTTCACCCCAGGTCCGCCCTCCGTCATGGCTGTGAACCAGCCGGCTGGGCTGCCCGAACTGCCCGCCTCCGAAACCGATCCGGGTGGCAGCGATCACGTGGTTGGGTTCGAGCTCGACCAACCCGACTTCGCTATCACCCTGAAAGGGGGCATTCGTCAGGTCGGATCGCTTGCTCCAGGTATTTCCACCGTCCTCGGAAGCCATCACAATCGATCGGTAATAAATATTCCCCCACGGCGCCGGGCCGTCGATGATCTCGGTCGATGCCTCGGAAACCGTTGCGGTGTAGAGAAGCGTTCCGTCCGCCAGATCGATGATATAGCCGGGCTCACCCCCGACATCGTCGCACCTGACCGGATCGCTCCATGTCCGTCCGTGGTCGTTGCTCCAGAAGAGGAAATTCCACATGCCCCGGTCGGGCTTCTGCCAATGGGCCAACATCGGCCAATTGTCATGAGAAGTTCGTTGACCCAGGTCGCAGATGATGACCAGCCGCCCGTCGCGCAGCCGCCGCATCTGGGGTGCGGCCCAGACGGCATGATCTTCCCAGACATTTCTGTTGGAAACGGATCGATGTCCGGTCCAGGTGCGTCCGCCATCCGCAGAATAAGCGACCATGATGTGGGTGGTGACGGCGCAATGGGAATCCGACAAGCGATAGACCGCGACCAGACCGTCCGGCGTCGACGCGATATTCGCCACCGAATGGTACCACCCCTTGGGATTCGGGCATTGGAAGTCCGCCGGATAGGACTCTTGGTCGGCAATAATGAACTTCTGGGATTCAGGGATGGACTTCATGGAATCCTGCCGGTCGTACCAGAACAGGATCTGAATTGGAATTCGAAACGTCGTAATCGACCCTCCGGATACTGCAACTCAGTCTCTCAGGGTCCTGGCATTCGAAAGGGTCCCCTACCCGATCTGTGCGGATTGAGCTTTTCGGATGAAGCCAGGCCCAGTCGGGCTTGCCCAGCCGGTTGAAGTCGGATAGACAGGTTGGCAGAGCCTCCCCTATGACCTCGAAAGAACGTATCACCGCTTCGATCGAACACCGGCAACCTGATCGGGTACCGGTTGATTTCGGCAGTTCATTTATCACCGGGATCCACTGCAGTGTGGTCGAGGAGCTTCGACGTCACTACGGGCTGGAAAAGCGTCCGGTCAAGGTTTGCGAACCCTACCAGATGCTCGGAGAGGTCGAAGAAGACCTGCTGGAGGCCATGGGATGCGATGTGCAGCCGATTTTTCCACAACGCACCATATTCGGATTCCCCAACGAGGACTGGCAGTCGTGGCAAACACCCTGGGGGCAGGAAGTCCTCGTGTCAGGTCACTTCCAGACGACGACCGATGCCGAGGGCAATATCACTCTCTACCCGGAAGGCGACCGGGAGGCCCCGGCCAGCGGGCTCATGCCGCGAACCGGCTATTTCTTCGATACGATCGAGCGCATTGACCCAGGTTACGATGAAGACAAACTGCAGGTGGAGGACAATCTTGAGGAGTTCGGCCCCATGTCTGCCCGGGAGGAGATCTACTGGACCGAGCAGGCGAAGCGATGGAAGGATTGTCCAAGAGCGATCTCGGTCCATCTGAACGGGACCTGTCTCGGAGATATCGCTCTGGTCCCGGCTCCGTTTCTGAAACAACCAAAGGGGGTAAGGGGCGTGGCCGACTGGTATATGCTGACCGCAGCGAACCCGGCACACGTGGCAGCAATCTTCGACCGTCAAACCGAGATTGCATTGCGCAACCTGGACAAGCTCGCCTCGATCGCCGGAGACACAATCGATGTCGTCGTGGTGTGTGGCACGGATTTCGGTACTCAGACTTCACTGTTCTGCGGCGTCCCGAAGGTGCGTGAGATCTGGCTTCCCCACTACCGTCGGATCAACGACTGGATTCACCAGAATACGAAGTGGAAGACCTTCAAACATTCCTGCGGAGCGGTCGAACCTCTGATCGAGACCTTCATCAACTCCGGGTTTGATATCCTCAATCCCGTCCAATGCTCCGCCGAGGGCATGGATCCCGGATGGCTCAAGGAAAAGTATGGTTCGCGGATTACGTTCTGGGGAGGCGGGGTAAACACCCAACAGACCCTGCCCTTCGGTTCTCCCGAGGAGGTTCGCAGGGAGGTTCTGGAACGATGCCGGATCTTCGGACCCGGTGGCGGGTTTGTCTTCAACGCAATTCACAACCTCCAGGCGCTCTCACCGCTTGCCAACGTCGTCGCGATGCTCGAAGCGGTTCGGGAATACAACGGCAATTGATCGCCTTCCGAATCAGGAGGGGCGTGCCTCGATGTCGCCATGGGGGGCATTCGAAGGGGTCAAACCTGGATGGCAATGTTAAGGCGGGGTTAGGATGAATAACGGTCAGCTTGGCTTCGAGGGGGTCAAAGCACATATCTCGCATTGGCATGCAAGATAATGAGCAATGACCCCGTGGGCTGCTCTTCGTCGAGAAACTCCAAATCGGCGCCTAACTTGGTGCCATTCGGGTCAAACCTTGATTCCTGCATTGGCATGCACGAATGCAAGGAATGACCCCGTGGCCGGCATGCTTCTCGAACCTCGAGAAAGCGTTTGCC
>QNAI01000102.1 GCA_003641745.1 Verrucomicrobiota bacterium
GGGATCTGTACCCGGATGACCCTCTTTCCTTGAACTGTGGGCTCTGGCACGCTCTGACCTGGTTCTTTGAGCGCGATTACGAACAGGCGCTGGCCGAGTTTGAGTCACTTGCTTCACAGGCCGTAGGGCACTATTTGTATCCGGAAATTTCTTACAGAATTGCATCCACCCGATACGCCAAACGCGATCTCCTTCAGGCGGAAAAGGACCTCGAGGCGTTCCTCCAGGCTTTCCCCGGACACGGGCGGGAGCCCGAGGCACTCGTTCTCCTGGGTGACACCCTGATGGGTTCCGGCGATCTGGATCGGGCTCTGGCCGCCTTCCGGAAGGTGCCGGAGGAGATGGAGACCCAGTCCACATATGCCGCGTTCCAGATCGGGAAGATCCTGAAGGCCCTGGAAAGTTACGAGGAGATGAGCGATCATTTCGGAACCTATGCCTCAAGGCCGGGTCCGCCACCAAGGGTCAGCGAGGCGCTTTACTGGGTTGGATGGGCCGAGGACCGGATGGGACGCCCTGCCTCAGCCGAACCCATCTTTCTGGATGCCCTGGTGAGGTTTGGAAATGATCCTGAAGCGACCGAGGTGATGGCCATTCTCAAGGGACTCGGCCGGCTGAATCGGATTCTCGGTCGCGAGCCCGGGGCCTTCAACCATTGGATCGAGTCCGAGCGGACATCCGCGCTCGATCAGGAACGATTCACCTTCTTCGCACGTTTATGTCTTTACCAGGCCGACCGTCACCTGACGGCCGGACGCAGTTACGCAGCCGAGGCACTTCTGCTCGAAATCGCCGCCGAGGCTCCGATGGAAACACTTGATCCGGTTGCTCTCGGTCGGGTGGGAACGACGTTGATGGAGATAGGCGCGCCCTCGGCGGAGGACTACTTCCATCGGCTCCTTTCGGCCTATCCGAAGAGCTTCGACCGCGCCTATGCCTGGTACGGCTTGGGCAAGACAGCCTATGATGCCGGCGACGATGCGACTGCGGCCGATTGGCTCGATCGGTGTCCCGCCGAAACTCCCTCCCATCCGATGGCCCCCAAAGCCCTGTTGATCGGGGCCGCCGCCCACCTGAATATGGGCGCTCCGGACCGGGCGGCGGCCGGATTCAACGAAGTGCTGCAGATGAGGAGTGCCCGCGGGCGACTCCATGCCGAGGCGCTGCGCGGTCTGGCTGAGGCCGCCCTGGCCACCAGTGACTCCGCTCGGGCGATCGCCTGCTTTCAACGGATCTATACCCTTTATCAGGCCTATTCCGATCTCGTGTCGGAAGCCTACTATAGGAGCGCGATCCTGTTCGAGGAGAGGGGCGACCTGGAAGCCGCCTACAACACGTATCAGGAACTGGCCGACAACCAACGTCTCAGGGATACCGTCTTCTATTCGCAGGCAGTTGACGCGCGTGATCGACTCGAGCCGAAGGTTCAAAGCACGGTGGAGCCTTCATCATGAAGCACCTCGCAACCACCATCCTTGCCCTGGCAACGCTCTCCTGCGGAATGGTTCGAGCCGATGAAGTTTTTGCCCCGCTTGAGTGGCAGGCAACCATCGTGACTCAAAGCGGACGTGTTTACCGGGGCTGGCTAGACGGCTATCGCAACCAGCGTGTCCGATTACGGGTTCCGGCCGATGAGGGGGAGGCCATCTACCAATTCTCGGTCGACGAAATCCGGACCTTGGTATTCCCGGGCGCCCAGGAGGCCGAGGAAGCTCTGGCAGCTCTTGAAACGGACCCGTCCGTAAATGTAATCGATGTCCTCGAGAAGGCCTGGTCCGGACGAATCGCCTATCTGGCCGCGCTCGATCGACCCAACCGGGCTCCCCTTCTGGCCTATGCCGAGGCCCTTCTCCAGGACGGCCATCCGCTCGAAGCGATCGCCCGCGGGCGCCGCCTGAAAGGCATCGCACTCGACCCCGACGAACGTGAACGGGTGGATGCCGTTGTCATCATCGGTCACGAACGGGCCGGTCTGCTGGAAGAGGCTTCCGTCCTTGCGGAAACCTGGTGCCGCGAACATGAGGCATCCGGATCATCGGTCCTGGGCTGGGTCGTCCTCGCCCGCCAGGCCCTGCGCCAGGAAGAATGGGAAGAGGCGCTCTGGCTGGCACTCCATCCGGTCGCCTTCGGTCACGATGCCACCGTCTCAAGATTGGGCATCTGCTACGGCGCGGCCGTCGCCGCCAACCTCCACCTTGAAAAGGCGGAGCAGGCAGTCGTTCTGTTCAACGAAATGCAGGAACGTGGAATCCCCTGGCCGGACCGGGAACCTCTCCTGGACCGGGCTTCCGCAATACTCGCCGAAGCCATGGCCGACGAGACCCAGCCCATCGAGGAGAGCCTCGCGGACGAGATGTCCGGTCCCCCCATTCCGGATCCCAGACTCACGCTCGAAGCGGTTCGCCGCCTGCTGGCCCGGACGTTTCAGGAAGCCAGGATGTGATGAAGCGCAAGGCGGAGGGCGAAATCGCGCGGGCGCGCACTGGAGTGCGTAACCAAACGATTTCCGGCCCGACTACGCCGGGCTTCGCGCATACCGGCGAAAGAGATCGTGGGAAACACGAGCAACAGAAAATGTCAGTCTAAGGAAAACCGAATACAATTGAAGATCATTAACCTGATCCGTTTCCCACGATTCCGGTGAAACATTCGGGCTGATTAAACCCCGATCTTGATCACTTGCCCATCTCATGAGATACCCCAGAGCCATGCATCGAATCTTCCTCGGCCTAATCGTTCTCTTGAGCACACCGGCACTCCTGGGAGCCAACGGACAGCCCGCGGGAGACCTGAATCTCTGGGGCTTGATCAAGCAGGGTGGATGGGCGATGTACCCGCTCGGTCTCTGCTCCATCGTCATGCTCTTTCTGATTCTGCACGCCGTTCGCGAGACCACACCGTCACGATTCGTTCCCGACGGTCTGGTCGACCGCCTCCTGCCGTTGTTGGCCAGGCGCGAGATTCAGCACTTGTCCGAAACCCTGGCCGGTTCCGCCAGTGTCCTCGCCCGTGCGCTTTCCGCCGGGCTCGAACGGGCCCGACCCAAAATTCCCGACGCCAACAAGCAGAAGGTTGAAGAAACGGTATCCGAAAGCCTCGAGCATGAGGAGAATGCAATCGGACAGTGGATCAATTACCTCAATGTCGTGGCCACGGTGGCCCCCATGATCGGGCTGCTCGGAACGGTCAGCGGCATGATCGGTGCCTTCCAGACCATCTCAGCGGGGGGTATGGGACGACCGGAACTTCTGGCCGGCGATATCGGCGAGGCCCTGATTACGACCGCGGTCGGCCTGGTGATCGGAATCCCAGCCATGATTGCCTATTTCATGCTGCGCGCCCGGTTGGACAATCGCATGATGGCAACGGCACAGGAAGCCGGGCGTCTCCTGGATCGATTGGCCGGCGACACCAGGGACCCCGAAGAACCCGCATAGCCGGCACGGCGATTTGGATGGTTTTTTGCATCCGTATATGGCCAAATGACCGCCACAATCATGCCTGTTGCCAACAAAAAATCTGACATCGGACTCATCGGCCTCGCCGTCATGGGTCAGAACCTGGCTCTGAACATCGCGGATCACGGGTTTCGCACCTCGGTATTCAATCGGACAACCGGGACGATGACCGCGTTCGTGCAGAAGAATCCGGACACTCCCGGCGGTCTGATCGGACACAGGACGCTCAAGGCGTTAATCGGATCACTGAAGAGACCCCGAAAGATCATCATCATGGTCAAGGCAGGTGCTGCGACCGACGCGGTGATCAACGGCCTGGTGAAGCTTCTCGACAGAAACGACATCATCATTGACGGAGGTAACTCCAAGTGGACCGATACCATCCGACGGGAAAAGGACCTGAAGGCGCAAGGAATTCGCTTCATCGGTTCGGGTGTGTCGGGTGGTGAGGAAGGCGCCCGATTCGGCCCGTCGGTCATGCCTGGTGGGGACCCCGTCGCCTATCGTCATCTCGAGCCGATCTGGAATGCGATTTCTGCCAAGGTCGATCCAAAAACCGGCCGCGAGATTGAAGGAGCAAAACCTGGAAAGCCCATCACCTGGGGCGCTCCCTGTGCCGCCCATATCGGGCCCAATGGCGCCGGGCACTACGTCAAGATGGTGCACAACGGGATCGAGTACGGTGACATGCAGATGATCTGCGAAGCCTACGACCTGATGAAAAAGCTACTCGGCATGTCCGCTCCCGAGACGGGCAAGGTGTTTGCCAAGTGGAATCGGGGCATGCTCGATTCATTCCTGATCGAGATCACGGCTGACATCCTCAAGCATAAGGACCCGACAACCGGAAAACCGTTCGTCGACATGGTTCTGGATACGGCCGGCCAGAAAGGAACCGGCAAATGGACCTCCATTAACGCCCTCGATATGGGCACCCCCGCCCCGACCGTAGCCGAGGCCGTTTTTGCACGCTTCGTTTCAGCAGTGAAACCCGAGCGCGTGGCCGCCTCGAAGGTCCTGAAAGGCCCAAAACCGAAGTTCAAAGGCAACCGGAAGAAGTTCATCAAGGCGATCCACGACGCCCTCTACTGCTCGAAGATCTGTTCCTACGCCCAAGGTTTCCAGCTCATGCGGTATGCGCAGGATGAATACAATTGGGAGCTCGATTTCGCCCGTATTGCCCAGATCTGGCGCGGCGGCTGCATCATCCGGGCCGTCTTCCTTCAGAAGATCACCGAGGCCTACAAGAGGAACCCAAAGCTGGCCAACCTCCTTCTCGACCGCCACTTCAACCAGACCGTGCAGAAAGCCCAGAAAAACTGGCGCCATGTGGTGGCGACGGCAGCCGTAAACGGCATCCCTGTTCCCACCTTCGGTTCATCACTCGCTTATTACGACAGTTACCGGTCCGCGCGCCTGCCGCAGAATCTGCTTCAGGGACAGCGCGATTTCTTCGGTGCCCATACCTACGAGCGCACCGACAAGGACAGAGGACAGTTCTATCACATCGACTGGCCGGTCAAGGGACGTCCGCAACTCAAGGTCTGAAGCCAACCGTGAAGCTTCCGGGTGAGTTCTCCCCTAATCTTCCCGCTGCCGGTCAGAAACGACGATGCCATGCACGCGAACACCGAGAACTCTTTCATCCTGCCCCATATCGAGGTCGACGGGCCGAAAGGTCGTGCTGCGAAGGTCCAATCGTAGAACGTCACCTTCTGATGTCGGTGGGAACTCCGCCACATCAATGGCGATCGTGCCCGGCGGTGAGGTATACGAATTCCTGTGAACGGGTTCTCCGTTCACAAGGATTTCCAGGTCAGCACCCTTCGGTGAAATATCCAGAATATTCACATCGATTGAACGCACCACATAGCCCGCGGGCAGCGGCAGTTCCAGCCAGGCGGCGCCATCCGTCCAGCGGTAGGGCCCGGCTTCGTTGACCTCGGGATCGTGAAATCCTCCTTCCCCGACACCGGGCATCGGAGCGATCCCCAACTCAAAATCCCCCTTCGATGCCGGTTGGGCAGAAAGGGACACACCGTAGAGCATCAACCCAAGTGCCCGTTGATCAGAACCCCTGCCGTCTATTTCCGCCGGCACGAAGATGTCATTTTCGACCCGCAGATCGAGAATCGAATCCTCGAAAACGGCAGGCAGGTCGATCTCGATGCGACCCGGTGCCGAGTGATGGAAAACCCGGTGGATTTCGACCTCGTTGGCGTGCACAACAAGTTCGCAGCCCTTCGGCGACAGGTCCCCGATATTCAGAATCACGGACCGGGGGCGGTAACCTTCCCGCAGCGGAATATTCAGGTGCCAATTGGCGGTCGTCCAGCGAAAGGGACCAAACTGGTTTGATTCCACGCCATGAAAACCGCTCTCCGCGACGCCGGCCACCGGGCTGTGGCCGACGGTCACGTCGCCGAAACCGAGGGCTGGATCGCAGGGCGCGGTCTTCGACTCGTAGAGATTCAGGTGGTAAGCGTGATGCCAGACCTCGATCGGCGGCGGTGTCGTGGTCGGAGCGATGAAGTCATACTCAAATAAAAATCGATCTGTTTTCTCCGCCTCGATGAGCGAGTCTCTTGTCGTCTGGGTCAGGTAGAAGACGGACTCGCCCGGGTCTGCGTTTTCCCGGATGATCGTCTCAATCACGGCCGGCATGCGCTTGTCGCCAAGATCGACTCGAACCACCCGATGCCCCAGCCCAGGATAAAGCGGGTCGAAAAACAGGGTACTCGTATCGGCGAAGACCAGACTGCCCGGGCGGATCTGTGCATCAAGATCAGCGAGGAAAGCTTCCGTGCCACGATTTTCCTTCAGGAAAAGGAAAACCGAAGACCGCGGAAGCATGACCAGGGCCAGGATCAGACCGACCACGACCGTCGCGGCCACCTGACCTCTCCGGCTCAAGCTACGCCTGGTCAGGATCTCGAATCCAAAACCGGCCAGCAGCGCACATCCCGGTATGACCACGGGAACAAACCGGCGGACGGCCCAAATATGATCCGGAGAAATGCTTGGGTCATAGAGGTAAAGCACAGTGAAGCCGGCCCAGGCCGCCGTCGGCAGGATCCAAGCCCGGGTCATCCGCCCCTGAAGAAGGGCCCATACCGCGACAATCAGCCCGACCAGTGCAAGCAGGGCGGCAGGTTCCGAAAGGTAGGCGACCAGGTTGACCAGAGAATTCTCACGGAAGCTGCGGCCCAGGTCCGGGCGCGCCCCCATCAGGGCAAACGGCTCAGTCACGGGCCTCACCCAATAAGCCCAGGCCACCAGCAGGAGCAGTAGCCCGGAGACGGCAAAGGCGACGGATCGTCGACCGAGAATTCCGGCCGTCCAATTGCGAAACCTCCCATTGATGAAGGTCAGAGCGACAAGTATCAACACCACGGTCAGACCGATGATTCGCAAAAGAAGCGGACCGATGGAAGAAAAGTATTCCTCGGTAAAGAAGAGGTAGGAGAATGACCCGGCAACAAATACGGCCAATGCGACCCACCCCACGGTCAGCACAAGACCCAGGTCGGAGGCGCCCGATGCCGGACGTCGCTCACCCCAGATGAGTATGGCGGCCAGCGCCACAGCCAGCGTCGGCGCAAAGACCAATCCGTCGATCCGTATCCAAAAAACGGTGCCAAGAAGCAGGCCGCCCAGCCCGACCACCCGCAAACGCCGGGCCGACCATCCGCCGACAAGGCAGAGCATGGCCGCGATCACGAGGTGCTGGGCCGAGATCTCGCTGAGCGTAATCCGCGGCATCCAGAGTTGAGCGGGGTTGAGCAGGAAGACACAAAGCGCAATCAGGGCGGCGGGTCGTCCAAGCCCTCCCCGGGCCAAGCGGTAGAAAAGCGGCACGGTCAGCGCCGCCAATACGGAGTTGAAGCCCAGGACACCCAACCGACCAAATACCCCGACCGTCTGCGCCATCCAGATCGTGTAGACAGGATGGAACTGACCCTCCATCCGGCTCGGTGGGAAGCCGAGATTCGAGAGGGCCTGAAGGTGGCGGACATGCCTGAACCGGCGCTCGGCGAAACTCTCAAAAGGAAAGGGAACCCAGACACCACCCGTCCTCGCGATATGGAGGGCATGGTTGGCGTAACCGCCCTGGTCGCGCCCGCCGAGAAACGTCTCCCCGGTGTAAACCAGCGACAGGACACCGTAAACAGCAGCCACAGCCAAGACCAGCCAGCCAGCGGTTGACATTTCAAGGCGCCCAAGATCACTGCGCCACTCGAGCAGGAACACCAGAAGGGCGGTCAACCCCCAGCCGGCCAAGCCGAAGGCCCAGGGATGGAAAAACCCCATCCCCCCGGCCAGCAGCATGGGAACCGTCCAGAGGGAAAGGCCTACCGCCGGTGCCAGAACCCATCGCTCATGCGGGCGCTCCACACCCAACCGTACCGTCAACCAGTAACCGGACAGAAACACACCGGGGAACCAGCCCGCGGCCGCGACGACTTCCAGCCAGCCCATCACAAGACACCTCCCTCACCGGGTGAACACTCAAGCAGTTCATCGATGGCTCGCGCCATCGTTCCCGCCAACCGCTCCGTCGATGCCTCGCGCCGGAAAACCTCCGCCCCTGCCACACCGATCCGCGCGAGGGCTTCACGGTGGGACGCGCACCAGCGGAGGCTCTCGACAAGAGCTTCCGGATCGTTCATCCGGCTGATTACGACATCGACTCCCGGGTGAAGCAACTCCCGGATGGCGGGGTTGTCGCCAGTCAACAGCGGAGCCCCGAGCTGCAGCGCGCTGTAGGCTTTGTTCGGGATGACCCGCGATGCCTTGGGGCTGGCGCCGAATATCCCCAGGCAAAGATCCGCCTGCAACATCTCCTCGATCAACCGCGCTTCCGTCTGCCATCCAAGGAAGGTCACGTGGTCCAGCCCAGCAGCGGCAGTCTTCGCCCGTCCCCACAAAGGACCTTCTCCGGCCAGACGAAAGACAACCTCGCCGGCGGAAATCCGTCGAGCCGCCTCCACGATCACATCCGTTCCCTGCAGAGGAATGAAACTCCCGTAAAAGAAAATCCGGAGCGGCCCATCCAAACGGTCCGGTTTCCGCCAGCAACGGACGCCCGTCGACAAGTCGGGGGCCCCGACCCAGACTCGCTGAAACCGGGCCTGGGTCGGCCCGAATCGCGACTGGAAATACGCCGCATGGGCCTGGGTGTCACAAAAAACCAGATCGCTGTTCTTTACCAGAAAGCGATCGAGGGTGGTGGCCAACCGGTCGATCAGGCCTCCCGGCACGCCGCGCTTTCTATCCTCGACCAATGTGTCCTTCAAGGAGATGAACGCATCGCTGACCAGGGGGCCCTTCCATAATCGCCGGAGGATCGGCAACAGCGGCTGCGCCAGAAACCCAACCACCAGAACGTCGGCCCGTCTTTGGCGCCGGAACACAAAACGCCAGAGCACCTCAATCATCCTCACCGGGTAGCTCCTGCGGATGGATAGGATCTCGGTGACCGAAAAACAGGACCTGAGCGCATCGCCCATCACTCGGACTCGGGAATAGCCGGCCTCTCGAGAGGCCAGGAAAATGATGCGGCGCCGGTCCTGGTTCATGCGATACGTCCCAAGGAAGGCTCCCTCCGGTCGGAATGTCCAACGCCTTTTCCGCCCACTGGCTGGGAGGAAACTTGCACTTGCCGCCGGGCGGATAACCCGGTGATCTCAGCGGATGCAATTCCATCCCGTGCTCGGCCTTTCGATGCCCGAATTGGGATGGGTCCCCTCACCGCGCTACCTGCTTCGGCGGGATCGCATCCTGACCTGGCTTCCCAAGTCCGTCACCGGAGCTGCCCTCGAGATCGGATGTGGAGCCGGCGCTCTGCTCAAGGACCTCCGGCTCCGCGGTTATGAATGCACTGCCTTGGAGACTTCGGGCAAGGCCGCCAAGATCGCCCGAACCGCCCATGCCGGTGACCCCGGAGTAGAAATTTTTGAACGCGCCGAGGAGGCAGAGTGGACCGGACGGTTCGACCTGGCGATTGCCTGCGAAGTTCTCGAGCATATCGAAGACGACACGAACGCCCTGAAGGAGTGGGTGCGCTGGTTGAAACCCGATGGACAGTTCGTTATCTCCGTCCCGGGTCGACCCGAAAAGTGGGGCGCCTCGGATGTCTGGGCCGGCCACTTTCGGCGTTATACGCGAAAAACTCTGGAGACGCTCTGCCTTTCAGCCGGTCTTCGACTCGGAAGAATCGAATCCTACGGTTATCCCATGATCAACTGTATCGCGCCCATCCGGCCAAGACCTCTGAAAAAAACCGTGGAGGTCGGTCAGCGGGGACATGAAAAGGAAGAAGCCACCGCAGCCAGCGGCATCGATCGTGGCTTTGAGTTGCGTGTTTTCCCCTTGCTCAACAACCTCCTGGGCCGGTCAATCATCCGCCTTGGCTGCCGTTGGCAGCGCCGGTTTCTCGACGGTGACAAGGGACTTGGGTTACTGGCATGGGCCACGAAAATATGAGACAGCCCGTTCGCGTATTTGGTTTTCTTCTTACGGCGGCCGCCATCGTTTTCTTCGTCGTGTTCATCCGGCGCGAATGGCACGGTCTCGACCCGGAGGTCTGGTCGAACCTTCAATGGCCTCTTCTGGGGGCGGGCCTGCTCATCTACGTGGGCCACATCTTTCTTCACCCGGTCGCCTGGAGGATGCTGCTGGGGTTCACCGGCAACGCCCCTGCCCTCCGGCCGGCCACAGCCCTGTTTCTCGAGTCCCAGTTTGCCAAGTACGTCCCGGGCAACATCGCTCAACACCTGAGCCGCGTCTTCCTTTCCAGAAAGCTCGGGCTGCCGACGGGGGCCGTCGTCCTGACTCTCGTGGTCGAAGCAGCTTGGGCGTCAGCCGCCGGAGCCGTTATCGCCCTGCTCGCAGCCGGAGCAGCCGGGCTGGACATCCTGCCACCCGGCATCCGCCTGCCCATTCTGGGCACGGGGATCCTCGCTGCATTTCTCGTCCCTATTGCCTTACCCCGGCTGGCGGGGGTCTTGATTGCGCGGATGCCGCAACTCAAGGGAGTTCGTCTGCCGGACTTTCGACCAACCGTCCCCAAGACGATGGCCTGCATGGCGATTTACGCCGCCAGTTTCCTGGTCCTGGGAGTCGTAACGTGGTTGATCGCGATCGCGATCGGGTCCGAATCGCCACCGGTGCTTGCCGTCACAGCCTGCGCGGTGACGAGTTGGCTGGCCGGATTCCTCACGCCCGGGTCACCGGCTGGAGCGGGCATTCGGGATACCGTTCTGGTCTTGGGACTGGCCACGATCATCCCGGCTCCGGAAGCCGCTCTGGTCGCCATTCTGCACCGATTGCTGACCGCTCTGGGTGACCTTATTCTCTTCCTGATCGGCAAGCAAATGGCGGGTGGCGCGTCATCGTAACCGCGTCAGGTTCCTTGCTGATGCAAACTGAGGATCCGCTCTACGCGTTGTTTCTCCGCCTCCCAGATCGACCGGACCACGTGAAAATCCACATCCTTGGAGCGGCTCTGCACGCAAAAGTCATAGTGCCTCCATTCCCCGAGTTCCGAGACAGCCGTCCTCAATCGAAGCTCGATTTCCTCCGCTGAATCCGTCGCCCTTCCCTGCAGGCGAGTGCGCAGGTCTTCCAGGTTCGGTGGCATGAGGAAGACCGTCACCAGGCGTTGCCGAAGCTTTGGATCGCGCTCGGCCGCCCCTCGGAAGCTGGCGGCACCCTGCACGTCAATGTTCATGCACAGATCAATATTCCGACTGAGCTTGTCATCCACCACCTTTCGAAGTGTCCCGTAGCGGTGGGTGTGGACATGGGCCCATTCCAGAAAAGCCCCTTCCTCGATCAGTCGATCGAACTCAGCGTCATCGAAGAAAAAATAGTCGCGCCCATCTATCTCGCCCGACCTGGGCGTGCGTGTGGTGGACGTGACCAATCGTTCCAGCCCGGTGGTCTCCGCCACCAGACGATCGCAAAGGGTCGTTTTCCCCGAACCGGCCGGACCGGAGAGGATGAACAGCAATGCCGGCAGTTGGTCCAGGGGTTGGTTGTCCACGATTGAGCCCGATCAGTAGGTCAGGGAAATGACCGTCAGCACCAATCCGTAGGTACCGAGTATTATGCCCAAGGTCCTGGGCCGGTTGCTGGTGGAAAACAGCCAATTGAAAAAATCGCGCGCCCGGTAGGGACATACGGCCAGATAGAGCGCCAGGAGGATGGCGACATAGACCAGCCCGACCAGGAACAATCTCTGCGGCAGGTCGTACTGCATGTAGGCGGAGGAAAGAAGCACGTCCGCGACAAGCAGAGTGAGGGCCGCTGTCCCGCGCACCGAAAGGAAATCGGGCACGTAACGGAAGGAGAGTATCGCCAAGGCCGCAAAAGCGATCAGAAGCGGCATCTTGTAGTTGCCGAAATCTGCTTCTCCCAGCTGGGTGATGCGGTAAAGCGTCCAGACGGCGGCGATCACCACCGTGAGGGTGGCGGCCCGCCGGGAGCGCGGGAAGGACCGCACAAACGGACCGACGGCCTTGCCGTTCCAGAGAAGAGGCGCGGCCAGGGCAAGAAGGAACAGGCCGGTCAGGAGAGTCGTGAGAATGAGAGCCATAGGAAAGTGTCAGACGCCGAGAGGTTGTCGCTCCGCAACGCCAAGCAGTTGAACCGCGCCATACAGAGAACTGGTGGTGGCCCGTTCGATTTTAACCGGAACCAGAGAACCCACCAGTCGTTCAGTCGCGTCAAAATGTACCGTGCGGTTGCCGCGGGTTCTTCCCGTATACCGGTCGCGGCGCTTGCTCGGCCCCTCGACCAGGACCTCCTGCACAGTGCCTATCAGGCTGGTGTTGCGCCCGCGCGAACTGCGGGACAGCAGGTCGAGCAAAA
>QNAI01000103.1 GCA_003641745.1 Verrucomicrobiota bacterium
GGCCTCGGATGCCTCCTTCAGTCTGGCCTCGAGATCAGCCATGTCATTGTTGCGGTACCGGTATCGGGTCGCCTTGCAGAGTCGAATCCCGTCGATGATGCTGGCGTGGTTGAGGGCATCGCTGATGATGGCATCTTCAGGGCCGAGAAGTGTTTCAAAGAGCCCGCCGTTGGCATCGAAACAGGAAGGGTAGAGAATGGTGTCCTCGGTGCCGAAAAAACCGGACAGGCGAGATTCGAGTTCCTTGTGGACTGACTGGGTGCCGCAGATGAACCGGACCGAAGCCATGCCGTAGCCCCAGCGATCGAGAGCCTCGCGTGCGGCGGCGGCGATTTCCGGATGACCGGCCAGGCCCAGGTAATTGTTGGCGCAGAGATTGATGACGGTGCGTCCGTCGGCCAGTTGGATATGTGAGGTCTGCGGGGAATCGATCAATCGTTCCTCCTTGAAGAGTCCGTCGCGACGGATCCCGGCAAGTTCGTTCTCAAGGTGATTTCGGAATTTCGGTTTCATGGAGAGTATTCAATTCTCGGGTTTCCAATGCAGGACTGTGACCCTGTTTCTTTGGCTAATCGAGGATGGAAAGAGATTAACCAGACACTTCCTCATTTCCCGAAGGCTTTACACCGGTGGATCGAAGTCGATTATGCCCTTATGCAATTTCTCGGCCAACCCGAATACGTACACGTCATGTTGCACCCGATGCCGGTGATCGGGCTGCTTGTCGCTGTGCTTGGACTGATCCTTGGGCTCATTTTCAAGGGCAAGGCAGCGGTGACCATCTCGATGCTGCTCATCGCGATGACCGCCGGTTCGGCCTATTTCATCTACGAATCGGGGGAGGGGGCCGAGCACCGGATTGAGGACACCCTCGACAAAGAGAGCAAAGGTTGGCTTCACGAGCACGAGGACCGAACGGACGTGGCGATCTACCTTTTCTACGTTACCGCGTTTGTGGCGTTGGCAGCCGTGATCATGGGTCCGATCATCCCCGGGTTTGCCCGCGGCATGATCTGGGCAACCCTGGCTCTGGCCTGTTTCTCAATTCTGGCCGGAGGCTGGATTGGCCGCGCCGGTGCCCGGATCAACCATCCGGAACTGCGCGATCAGGAAGTGCCGTTGCAACCGGCACCGGAAGAGACCAGCTATACGGACGAGCAGGTCTAGTGTCGTCGGGTATTCCCGGTCAGTTGAGTCTGGCGCCAATCGCTGGGTGCACGGCGTGCGCGCCAAAGTCTTCGGAGATGGAAGGGTCGTGCTTCCGCGCGACCGTGGACGGAGGACATGGGCTGTGCGGCTGCCCGGAAGGACAGCCCTCCACGCTGGAAGAGAAATGGAGGGTCGTGCTTCTGCGCGACCGTGGACGGAGGACATGGGCTGTGCGGCTGCCCGGAAGGACAGCCCTCCACGCTGGAAGAGAATGGGAGGGTCGTGCGTCCGCGCGACCGCAAGTCCCCAAGAACAGGTAATGCTGTCCCGGCGTGACTTTTTACTATGGTTCGATTTTCTTCGCCAAGGTACCCAAGGCCCCGAGTTACTCCAGCGCCTACCCCTTGAACCCCGGTTGCCCCAAGGTCTCGTCGATGAAGGCGAGCATATTCTCCAGGGGCACGTCACCTTCGACCGCGTGGGCGGGTGAGAGAATATAGTTCCCGGGCTTTCCCAGTCCGATCAGGCGGCGTGTCTCTGCCCTGACATCTTCGACCGTGCCGTATGGGAGGGTTCGCTGGGTGGACAATCCTCCGTGAAAGGTCAGTCGTCCGCGATACCGGACCATGAGGTCAGGCACGTTCATCACTTCCGGCTGGAACGGGTTGAAGCAATTCACCCCGATGCCGATGAGGTCATCGAACAACTCGTCGACATCGCCGCAGGAGTGAATGAAGACATCCTTCCCGGAGTCCCTGACCACGCCATACATGCGCTTCAGCTCGGGGTGGATGAATTCGTGCCAGAGGCTCGGACCCATCTGCAGGCCGTGCTGTTGCCCCCAGTCATCGCCGAAGTAGACCGCATCGATGTCGTATTCGAGGGCCTTCTCGACCTGGGCGATATTGTAGTCCGCGATGGTGTGAAGGAGATGGTGAACGAACTCCGGACGATCGATGAAATCCATCATCAGGTTTTCCATCCCACGCAGGGTCCAGGCCCGCTCGTAGAGTGAAAAACCGATATTGAAGATGCGGAAACGGTCCGGGCTATTTGCGATTTTCTCCGGAATGTCGGCGAAGAAGCGCGAGGCGTGGGGATCCGGGAAGGTATAGCCATCAAGGGTGGGCTCAACCAATTGCGGGTTTTCCACGTTGCCGATGTCCTTGTCGATACTGCGGTCCCAGACCACGCCGAAGACATCGCGGACGCGATCGTTTCCGATGTCTTCGAAGAACCCGATCCCGTTGCCCAAGCCCAGGAGGTGATTGTGGAGCACCGGCTCAAGATCATCGGTGCCGTAGTGCTCAACCAGCCGTTCCCGGGCCTCCAGGGTGAAGCCGAACGACCAGGGAACATAGGGTGCGGGTTTGCCTTCGAGAACGGTTTGGATGACTTCACGTTTGGTCATGGTGCGCTTGAGGCTGCCCAGGATATCGGGAGGACTCAATACCAACTTGAGACGGATGGGGCATTTGGATGTACTGTGCGGCTGCCCTGGAGGACATCCCTCCACGCTGGAAGAGAGTGGGATGGAGGGTCGTGCTTCCGCGCGACCGTGGGTGGAGGACATGGGCTGTGCGGCTGCCCGGAAGGACAGCCCTCCACGAAGACCCCATTCCGGTCGTTCCTTGCGGCGCGTTTCTTTCAGACGAGATACCTCGCGACTTCTTGGGGAGGCTCTGAGAGGATCTTCGTCCATGAGCACTCTTCTCAAGAAAACCCTGGGCCGGACCGGCCTTGAAGTGACCCAACTTGGCTATGGCGCCATGGAAGTGCGGGGCAACCGCATCTGGGGCGGACGACCCTGTTCAGACGATCAGGCCCGGATCATCCTTCGCGCGGTGGTCGATTCGGGTATCAATTTTATTGATACGGCGAATGACTATGGGCTGAGTGAGCTCTATATCGGCCGGCACCTGGATGATCTCAGGGATCAGTTCTACCTGGCGACCAAGTGCGGATGTCATGTTCAGTTTGCCGGTGATCATGATGAGACGCCGCATATCTGGACCCGCGGCAACCTGATGCGGAACATCTCCGATTCTCTCCAGAAGATGCGTACCGATCACGTCGATCTGCTCCAACTGCACAATCCGGATGTGGAGATCTGTGAGCGGGAGGGGCTGGTCGACATACTCAAGGAACTCAAAGAGTCAGGGGCCGTACGGAATATCGGTTGTTCATCGACCTCGCCTCACCTGTCGACTTACATCGATTGGGGTTCATTTGATGTTTTCCAGATTCCCTATTCGGCGATGGAACGTCGGCACGAAGACCTGATCACCAAGGCGGGTGAAGCCGGTGCGGGCGTCATTGTTCGTGGCGGGGTCGCCAAGGGCGAACCTGGAGCCGGTCTTGGCGGCGAGGACAAGTGGGCGACCTTTGAAAAGGCGAACCTCGATGAATTGCGCGGGGAGGGTGAGAGTCGCACTGCCTTCCTGCTGCGCTTCACCCTCAGTCATCCCCATTGTCACACCACGATCGTCGGGACCATGAAACCCGATCACCTGACCGAGAACGTGCGGATTGCTTCGATGGGCGCACTCGCACCGGATATCTATGCCGAAGCGAAGAAGCGCCTCACCGAGGCCGGTGAATCGCCTGAGGCGAGTTAGTGGTCGGTGTGACGGTGGACAGTGGGAAGTGGACGGTGCGAACGGCGGGGTCATTGCTCGACATCTTGCACGTCTGTGCGAGATGTTGAGCTTTGACCCCTTCAAACGGACCTTTATAGCATTCCGGCATGCCGAATGAGAAGACACTCGTGATCCTGGCCGCCGGGATGGGTAGCCGTTTTGGCGGACTCAAGCAGGTCCATCCGGCGGGGCCATCCGGTGAGCTGATCATCGATTATTCGGTGTATGACGCCGTCCGGGCCGGGTTTTCGAAGGTGGTTGCAGTTATCCGGGAGAAAAATGAGTCGGATTTCAGAGAAGCGATCGGCGACCGCCTGAGTCGGCACGTGCCGGTCGAATACGCCTTTCAGCACCTGGAGAGTCTTCCGGCAGAGCACTGTTTACCTTCGAGTCGCACCAAGCCATGGGGTACGGGACAGGCGGCTCTGGCCGCGGCGGGCGTGACGGATACGCCATTTGCCGTGATCAATGCGGACGATTTTTACGGAGCGGGTTCCTATTCCAGGCTGGCGGGGTTCCTGGACAGAGCGGATCCGTCCGCGCCGAATTATTCCCTGGTTGGTTTCACGCTCAGGCGCACTCTGTCGGAAGCCGGAGCCGTTTCGCGGGGCGTCTGTGAATCGGATCACGAAGGGTATCTGAAGACGGTGACCGAGCGAACCCGGATCATCGGGGATGGGAACGGTATTCACCACGAATCGACCGATGGCGTGGCGCATGGTCTCTCCGGGGACGAGGTCGTATCCATGAATATGTGGGGCTTCACTCCGGCTGTTTTTCCGCAACTCGAGAATCGGTTCGATCAATTTCTGAAAGCGGGAAGGGGAGCTGACAGCGGCGAGTTCTACCTGCCGGAAGCGATCAACGATCTGGTGGACGAAGGCGAGGCAACGGTGCAGGTCCTGTCCACCGACGAGGACTGGTTCGGAGTGACTTACCGGGAAGACCTTGAAGGTTGTCAGAGGGCCATTCGCGATCGAATCGAGACGGGCGTGTACCCGGAGAAGCTTTGGGGTGGATGAAGAAGAGTGTCCTCGCGCAGGGACGCAGAGAAGAGTTTGGGGCAGGGTAACCGGTCTTGACCCTTGCAATTGAATCTCACGGAGCCACGGAGATCACGGGGAGCAGATTTCTCGAATCTCAACCAGGAGTCCCTCCCTGAGATCACTCAGTCCCGCTTTTCAGATCTCTGCGCCTCTGCGTCTCTGCGCGAGAATCAAGACTCCTTCTGAGCGCACGGTGACAGGTCAGGCTTCGTCGACGAAAACAGCGATGGCCGTGATATTGTCGTGAGCTCCCTTTTTGTGGCAGATGGCCCGCAGCGTTTCCAGCAGGGCCTTGGGGTCATCGGTCGCCAATGATTCCCTGAGTGTATCCCGGGGATCAACCAGATCGGTCATTCCATCCGTGGCCAGGAGAATACGGTCCCTGGCTCTTAGGTCGAAGCGCTTGATCTGGGGCTCGACCGGACCGTCCATACCCAGGTATCGGGTGATGGCGAAGCGATAGTGTCCGAGTCGGTCGATGGGGAGGCCCTTGGCCAGCGTCTCGG
The DNA here is from genome assembly GCA_003641745.1 of Verrucomicrobiota bacterium. GTDB lineage: Bacteria > Verrucomicrobiota > Verrucomicrobiia > Opitutales > Opitutaceae > B12-G4. Next base: position 5,341 of record QNAI01000103.1, read on the forward strand.
TCTCAACGTTGTGATCCTCTGACAGTTTTTCGATCCGTCCGTCCCGGATTCGGAAAGCGCCGGAGTCTCCGAGATGGGCAAGGGTAATCCCTTTCGGATCCATTTCGACCATGGTGATGGTGGTGGCAATGGTCTGTTGGTAGCCCTTGGCGCGCCCTGTCTGATGCACCTCCTGCTGCATGGCGTCGACCCAACCGGCTGGATCCCGGGCGGTCGTCGAATCGCGGACGATTTCCCCCAAGGTACTCATGGCGGTCTGGCTGGCGAGTTCGCCCCCGGGAATGCCGCCGACTCCATCGGCGACTGCAAACACGCCAATATCCTGGTCCAGGAAGAAGCTGTCTTCGTTGTTCTTGCGGACTTTTCCGATATCTGTGAACGCGTGAGCGCGCAATTTCATTTCTGGTGATAATTATGGAGAAAGTCCGCGGCGGAGTCAATTGAAGGGACGAAACTCATGGTCGCGATTTTCGCAGGTCAGGCGTTCGAACTCGGGAATGGGTAGAGAGGCGAGGAAATGGCGACCGTAGGATTTGTAGAGAATCCTCGAGTCGAGGACTGTGACGACTCCGCAGTCGGTCTTGTTTCGGATCAACCTTCCTATTCCCTGCCTGAACTTTATGAGCGCATCGGGCAGATTCATCTCGGTGAACGGGTTTCCACCCTGTGAGCGGATCCACTCGCCCCGGGCTTCCGCAATGGGATGGGTCGGCACCTCAAAGGGGAGACGGGTTACGATGACCTGCGAAAGTGAGGGCCCGGGCACGTCGACTCCGGTCCAGAAGCTGTCGGTTCCGAACAGGACGCCATTTCCGCAGGCCTGAAACCGGCGGGTGATCTCGGTCCGGGACAGGTCGCGTCCCTGAACAAACAAGGGACGTTCGTTCTCCCGATAGTCGGTTTCGAGCGCTTCCGACGCGCGTCGGAGATCGGCGTAACTGGTAAAAAGTACCAGGGTTCCACCTTCGACCCGCAGGGTGCAGAAGCGGAGATAGTCGACCAAGCGATCGAGTGCGAGTCGAGCCGTGTCCGGTGCCGGCAGGGGCATATCGGCGGCAACATAGATTCGCAGATGTCGGGAATAGTCGAACGGTGACGCCGCCAGTTCATACGCCTCGTCTTCGGCCCCGATGCGTTTCTGGAAAGGTTCGATCCGGCCGGCCACGGCGAGGGTTGCGCTGGTGAGAATAACCGACGTCTTGCGGCGGAAGACGGCTGCCCGCAGGTGCGGCGCGATATCGACCGGTGCGGTCTGCAGGGTGGAGATCTGTCCTTTTCGACCGCCGCGCTCGACCCAGTGGACATGGTCCTCAGCCGCAAGGCTGATGAATCGACGGATCCCGTCCCGGTAGGTGGTCAGGCGTCCCTTGTGATCGAGCAGGTTTTCTCGTGCCGGGCCGTCTTCGAGCTTTGCGGCGACCATTTCCAGGGAATCGATCACGGCTCGGAGGGGTGCATCCAAGGTGGGTTCGATCCATCCCTCCTCGCGAATCCTGACGATGGACTGGCGCTGCAGGACGCGATCCTGTACGAAGCCGAAGAATTCAGCCGCTGCTTCGATGGCATCCACCACGCGCTGCCGGTCCCGGTCGTGGCCCATGCGTTTCAGCAGCCCCGTCCTGCGTCTCGGGTTAAAGACCATTTTCAGCTGACGACCGAGGCCATAGGAACTCAATCGAAGGCCGAAGTGCTGGGTGGCCACTTCGGGCATGGTGTGTGCCTCGTCGATGACGACGAAATCATCCGGAAGGAGAATGCCCCGGTCACCCGGGACAAAACCGCCGATATTGAGCAGGGCAAAGAGGAGGCTGTGATTGACGATGACGATCTGCGAACGACGCATTTCGGCCCGGGCGCGCTGGTAGTGGCAATGGTCGGGTGAACAGTGTTTGCGGCTGCAGCCGGAACCCTCCGCATTGACCCACTCCCAGACGTCGGGCATGGGAGGCGGGCTGAGTTCCTGGACCAGGCCGCGGGTTGTTGTCCGCGCCCATTCCGAGATTCGGAGCAATTCCTCCTGTTCCCGTCCGGGAAAGAGATCGGCCTGGTTGCCGATGGCTTGGGCCAGGCGATTCGGGCAAAGATAATTGCGCATGCCGACCAGCAGGGAGGAACGAAATCCTGCGTAGGGTTTGAGGGCATCATCGGTTTCGAAGAGCCGTCGGCACATCGGGAGATCGTTATTCTGGATCTGCTCCTGCAACGAGATGGTATGGGTGGACACAATGCAGGGACGACCGGTCTCGACGGCGTGGATGATCGCGGGAACGAGGTAGGCCAGGCTCTTGCCCACGCCGGTCCCCGCCTCGAAAAGGAGCGGAAGATCCTCGACCTGTGCCCTCTCAACGGCCCGGGCCATGACCTCCTGTTGCGGGCGATGCTCGAGTCCAAGGTGGGAGGTCAGCCACCCCCCGTCTGAAAAGATGGATTCGGCCAGAGCGGCGGTGTCGGCCGGCTCCCTGGCATTCGTATCTTCCCGCAGACCGATCATGTCTGCGGTTCGGGTTGGTGGCTCAAGGCCCCGTCTTCGGTCCGGATCAGCACGTGCCTGTTATCGGTGCTGAATGTCGGGCCGGTCGCAAACTGAAACTGTCGGGAAGGGACTGGTTTTCCCGTGTTTGTGGGAGTGAGCGCACTGTTTGGAGGCACCCACGGGGTCATTCCTTGCATTCCTGCATGCCAATGCGGGAATCAAGGTTTGACCCCTTCGAACAGCAAGGGACCTCAGAACGTCGATCAACCCCTTTTAGCTACCGAGGCGGCGGCACCGGTTGAAGGGGTCAAAGCTCAGATCTCGCATTGGCATGCAAGATCTTGAGCAATGACCCCCCGTTCGCACCAATTGTGAGCAATGACCCCCCGTTTGCACCAATTGTGAGCAATGCCCCCTTGAGGTGTTCTGCGCTTTCCACTCGCGCCGGGATTCAACCGGCCTATTCTTCCGAAGTTTCGAGCCGCTTTATGAGCAGGGACAAGATCACTGACGAAAACTGGGTGGACAGCCTGGCTGCTTTTCTTCTCCGGGAGGAGGGAGTCGAAGCGGTCCGACTGGACCCCGGAGGCGGCAAACTCGCCATCGCCACCCTGGGTCAGGTCGAAGTGGGACCGCTTCAGCGAAAGCTCGAGTCGGTAATAGATCTCCATCGGGCCGACCTGGGTGCGGGTGCCGAGGTGACCGGGCAGTTGCCGGATGGATTCCAGGTCAGGCAGTCCGAAGAAGGGACCATTCTCCAGAAAACGACCTGCGATACGGCTCCCCGGTTCTGGCGCTGGCGGGAATTTGATTGGCCGGAGGGCGAGGAACTGGAGGAAACGGGCGAGGGCGAGTGGAAGACCCTCGCTTTCCTGGCCGGTGCCTGTGGTTTGCTTCTGGTCGCCGGATTCCTTGCGAAGGCCGTTACCGATTTTCCGCCGGTCGTTTCGATTGTATGTTACCTGCTTTCGATGGGCTTCGGCGGGTGGGATGCCGCCGTCGATTCATCGCGCAAGATTCGTCACGGTGAGATCGACATCCATTTCCTCATGCTTGCCGTGGCGGTCGGAGCCAGTCTGGTCGGCGCCTATGGGGAGGGCGCTCTCCTTCTCTTCCTCTTTTCGACCTCGAGCGCACTGGAGGAGTACGCGATGCACCGGACCCATCGCGAGATCACGGCCCTGCTCAAGACTGCCCCCAAGACGGCCACCCGGTTATTGAGCGACGATCAGTCCGAGGAGGTGGCGATCGAAAGGGTGGAATTGGGGGATCGTCTCTTTGTGCGGCCGGGGGAACTCTTTCCCGTTGACGGTGTTATCTTGAAGGGTCGGACCGCCTCGGACGAATCGAACCTGTCCGGTGAAGCGACCCCGGTTGAAAAGGACAGCGGTGACGAGGTTTCCAGCGGCACCCTGAATCTCTGGGGGGCGGTGGAGATCCGCGTGCTCCGGCTCGCTTCCCAGAGCACGCTCCAGAAGATCATCCACCTGATCCGCAAGGCCCAGCGCTTGAAGGCGCCCAGCCAGCGGTTCACTGATCGATTCGGGGTCGGGTATACCTACCTGGTCCTTGCGACCTGCCTGGTGATGTTTCTGGTCTGGTCGTTCGTGTTTGAAATACCGGCTTTTGAGTCGGGTGATTGGGGTTATTCGGCCTTCTATCGTTCGATGACTCTGCTGGTGGTCATGAGCCCATGTGCCCTTGTGCTCTCGATCCCTTCGGCCATCCTGGCGGCCATTGCCTGGGGGGCCAGGCACGGCATTCTCTTCCGGGGTGGGGCGGCGATCGAGAAGATCGCGGAAATCGGTGTGGTTGCCCTGGACAAGACAGGGACCCTGACCACCGGAGATCTGGCAGTATCCGGAGTCGAGAGCTTCCCCGGCGGAAGGGAGGATGAAGTCATCCGCCTGGCCTATTCGCTCGAAAGGCATTCGGAACACCCCATCGCGAGGGCCATTGTCCACCACGGTCGCAAGCGGCAGATCAAGGCCGATGAGGTCACCGACTTTCAGTCGCTGACCGGAAAGGGTATTCGCGGAAAGCATGGGGAGGTCTCAACCCTGTTGGGGCGACGCGAGTTGATGGATGAAGGCCCCCTGAAGGAGTGGATTAGGACCGTCCCGCAGACCGATCCGGGTGAAACCGAGGTCTGGGTGCTTTCCGACGATCTTATCGGGCGTATTCTCCTCAAGGATGATGTGCGTCAGGAGTCCAAATCGGTCCTTGATCGATTGCGGCAATTGGGCATCCGGACCGTGATGCTGACCGGCGATCGAAACCTTGCCGCCCAGGCGGTGGGGCAGCAGCTTGGTATTGACGAAATCCGCGCCGGCCTTCTCCCGGAGCAGAAGGTCGAGGCAATACTCGAACTGGGCGAGGACGGAACCCGCGTGGCCATGGTGGGCGACGGAGTCAACGATGCCCCCAGCCTGGCGGCCGCCTACGTTTCGGTGGCCATGGGTGCCCGGGGCAGTGATGCCGCCCTGGAACAGAGCGAGGTTGTGCTGGTCAACGACCGGATCGAGAACTTCGTTGAGGCCTTTCGGCTGAGTCAGCGGGCCCGACGCGTGATCAAGCAGAACCTGGTGATTTCGTTGGGGACGGTCGCCGTGATGGCGCTGGTATCCCTGACGGGGAAGGTGCCCTTGTCTCTCGGTGTTTTTGCTCATGAAGGAAGCACCGTCATCGTCTGCCTGAACAGTCTCAGGTTGCTCTTCTGGCGGTCGAATGATTGAGAGTGGTTGACACATATTCCAGTGTAGAACCCTGCGTGGTGAAGTCATTCGAATGACATGGGTAGCTTCTCACATCTGCTTTGCGCCGCATTGATCCTGATGGTTGCGATCGCCTCCTGGTTTTTCGGGAGGATGGGGCCCGCGCTCGTGCTCAACCTGTCCGTGTTTGGTGCTGCGGTTCTCCTGATCCTGATCTCGCACGAAATCAAGACCCGGCGAATCAAGGGCGTATCCAGAAACCGCACCTTCCCGTTGACCGGTTTTCTGCCCTGGTTGTTTTTCCTCGGCCTGGGTGTGGTGGGTCTGTTCAATCCCGCCTACACCCGAATTCTGCTGCCCGAAGGTCCCGCCCTGGTCCGGCAGGCGCATAGCGAAACCCTGCCCATGGTGGTCAATGCGAACCACGCCATCATCGTGCTTATCCTCTATGCAGTGGGCATGGTCGCCTTTGTCGCCATTGTTCGCAGCGCGTTCAGTCGGAGCCTGCTGCGATCGCTGCTGGTCCTGCTGGTGGTAAACGGAGCCCTGATCAGCGCGATCGGTCTGTTGGGAAAGCTGACTTCGGGGTTCAGTCTGTTCGGTCTTCTGCCCCAGACCGACACTCTGCCGTTCGCGACGTTCGACTATCACAATAACTGGACGGGCTTTGCGGTTCCGTTGATTGCCGTCGCCCTCGGATTGATCGAATACCGGATGGTTCGACAGATTCGTGATGGGCAGTCGCTTCGTCTCCCTCCCGGCCTTGCCTTCTGTGTCCTGCTGCTGGTGCTCGGAGTCGTCATGTCGAGTTCCCGTTCCGGACTGCTGCTCATGGCTGTCGTATTCGCGATCGCCCTCTTTCGTCTGGCGCGGGTGGTTCGGCGGATGGGGTCGAAGGGCGTTTCGTGGTCCCGTCTGCTTCGGCCCAATACACTCTATGTGATGGTGCTGCTGATCGCTTTTGGCGCCCTGCTTTTTGCCGGGCGAGGCATCCTGAAGGCGCGATGGGACTATACCAGGATGCAGGTCGAGCAGGTTTCCGAAAGGGGACGGGTCGAAAGTCGCGTGTATCTGGCCCGGGATACGGCGAGCATGGCCATGGACAAGCCGATTCTGGGGTGGGGGAACGGGTCCTGGGCCTACGTCTTTCCGCTGTTCGCGGGTCCTGAATTCTCGCTGCGGATGGGGGCCTCGATGCGGTCCTTTCCCTTTGCGCATAATGACTGGCTGCAGCTATGGGCGGAAACCGGGCTGATCGGGTTCCTGGCTGTCATGTCCGTGCCGATCGGAATCCTGCTGCTGCTTCGTCGCAAAGGCCGGGCCAATCCCGTCACCGATTGGACCCTCTGCGGGATTGCGTTGGTCGGGGTGCTGGCCTGCTGGGACTATCCCATGGGGCACCCGGCGAATCTTCTGCAGGTATCCGTCCTGTCCGGCCTGGCGGTGGCCTATGCCATCCTTGATAAACGGGTACGAAAGGAGCGTCATGGCAAGGGGTAAAGGAATGCGCCTGATCCTGTCCGTCTGCCTGCTGGCGCCGCTGTCGTATTCGTTCGGCGAGCTGTCCGTGGAATCGGGATCGATTCAATGGGCGGATTCCGCTGGGGAGGGTATTCGGAAAATCGATACCGGGGAACGGGTGGACCTGCCCGGGGTGATCCGATCGGGTTCTGAACGGGCGGTGCTCCGCCTGGACGAGGCGACCTTCGTCGCCCTGGAACCCGGCGCGGTTTGTGAGGTGATTGATCCGGGCGATGCCCTGCACCTTGCCCCGCGGGCCGGAATGATCGTGGTCCATGCCC
>QNAI01000104.1 GCA_003641745.1 Verrucomicrobiota bacterium
CTCTCCATTCCCCTGAGCGACCTGACCGATTAAGGCGTGGCAGTGTCTGATCAGATGACCGGAGCCATCCCATGACTGACGGCGGATTTCATTGGGTGGATGCACTGATCGTTCTGGTCTACCTCGGGGTCCTGTCCTCGATCGGATTTGCCTTTTCGCGACGGCAGAAGTCTCTGGATGACTTCATTCGCGGCGGTCAGAAACTGGGGTGGGTGACGGTCGGGGTATCACTGATGGCCGCACTCAACAGCGGCTTGGATTACGTGCAGGCACCTGCGGTTGTATTTGGAATCGGGATCGTCTTTATCATGTCCTTTCTCTCCTGGATTCCGCTCTATCCGTGGGTGTCACGAGTGACCTTGCCGTTCTACCGGCGCCTGAAAGTTTACTCCGCCTATGAGTACCTCGAACTCCGATTTGGAGCGGTAGTCCGGACCTTGGCCGCGTGTATTTTCGTTCTGTGGCGTGTCGGTTGGATGGGAGCCGCACTTTACGTTCCGTGTCTGGCTGTGCGGGCCGCCACGGCAAACCAGTTGGACACAACCCTGATGGTCGTCGTGCTGGGAACAGTCGTGACCTTGTACACCATGCTCGGGGGGATGAAAGCGGTTGTCTGGACTGATGTTTCCCAGTTCGGCATCATGTTCTTCGGTTTGGCCGGAACCCTCTTCTTCATCGTTTCACAGATTCCGGGTGGCGCGAGCGAGGTTCTCAACGTCGCCGGGGAAGCGGGCCGCCTGAGCCTGACCGGAGATGTCCCTCCCGGCGGTGACAGGTGGGAGCAATTCGTCAATTACATGACCACCGAAGTCACTCTCGCCGGGATATTCGTAGTCGTTCTGCTCAGCCGGGCCACCGCCTTCACTGCGGACCAGGTGGCCATCCAGCGGTTCCAGTCGTCACGATCCCTGGCCGAGGCCCGAAAATCCCTTCTCGTCAACGCCTTCTCCGACACAGTCTGGATGGCCGTTCTCGGTTTCGTCGGCCTGGCCCTGTACGCCTATTTCCATCATTTCCCGTTTCCTGAGGGAATGCAGAACGACCACGTGCTTCCCTACTTCATGTCGCGGCACTTCCCGGTCGGACTGACCGGAATCGTTATTGCGGCCATCTTCGCCGCCTCATTGTCGAGCGTGGACGCCGCAATGAATTCCACCACCTCGATCATCATGGTCGACTTTTACAACCGCCTTCTGCTCGGTCACAGACACCCGATGGAAAACCTCGATGCGAGCGAACAGCGCAGGCAATTGCGTATTTCCCGGATCGTCAATCTCTGCCTTGGTGTGATCATGATCGTCATCGCTGCAAATATTCAGAACATGGGTGAGATTTATCGGGCGGGAAACAAGATCCTCGGAGCCTTCTTTGGCCCCCTCTTCGGTATCTTCATTCTTGGCATGTTCAGCCGCCAAAGCCATTCGTCCGGTGTGGTCATCGGTGCCCTGGCCGGATTGTCCGCCAGCTGTTTCGCGTCCTTTTTCAGTGAACTTGCCTGGCTGCAGTCCATCTGTGGAAATCTGTTTGGTGAGGGGTTTGTTTATTTCTTCAGGAACCTGAGTTGGCAGTGGCCGTCAGCCATCGGAATCTCCGTCACCCTTGGGGTGGGGTTGCTCGCAAGCGCACTTCTGCCCGGCAACCGATCCCGGGAAGAAGCACTCACCTACCGGGAAGTGATGAAGCGGCCGCTGCTGGAAGGAACAGAACCGGAGAATTGAGGACTGTTTCAGAACAGTCCCTTAACGTCCCATTGATGAAAACACTATCAACCTTCTGGATACTTCCGGCAATGTTCCTCATTCCCCTTCAATCGAGTGGCGACGACATGAGGACAATTGAAAATGGAGTTGCCCAACTGTTCGTCGACGACCAAATGATCGCGTCAAGCGAAGATCTGGTGCGAACCCTGCACGAACCGGTGAAGGACGACGGGGGCGATAAGCCGGTCATCGAGGTCAGCACGCTCTTCGGAGAAGAACCGGCAACATTGGAGGCCAACGGAACGATCATCTTTGATCCCATGCTGAAGAGATACGTCATGTATGCGCTGGCCTTTGCGCCTGCGATGGACTCGCAGGACCCTGACAAGTGGCAGCGCACCCACTTGCTGCGTTATACATCGCCCGACGGTTTGACCTGGATCGAAGGCGACGACGGAATTAGGGATCAGGTTTACCCGCGATCGCGCGAGGATCTCTTCGATCCGAAGAGCGGTAAATACGCTACCTACATTGACCTGTGTTCTTTCATCTATGACGCCTCGGATGCCGTCCATCCCTACAAGGCCTGGATCTGGTTTGCGAATTGGGAGGATGGCCGCGAGGGGATCTACCTGATGTCTTCAGCCGATGGGAAACAATGGAACCGGGGAGAACAGATACTGGTTCACAAAGGACTTACCTTGCACCAGGAAGGACGAGAAATGGTGGGGCCAGGTGATGTTACCACCGTCTATCGGGAACCGGGTGCCGATCGCTTCCTCGCACTGATCAAGTTCTACCAATCCGAAAACGACAAAGATACCAATAATCATTTCCGGTCACGGGCCTATCTGTTCATCGACGAAATGGACAAACCGATTGATCTGAGTCGGATAAAGGAGATCGATCTGATTCCGTCTGGAAGCCCGCGCAACGGCGACGACCTCTACGATGAGTACTATGGCGCCAGCGCCTGGCGCTACGGTTCACAATGGCTGGGTCTGCTGAAAGTGTGGCATGGACGGGGCGACACTCTCTATTCCGCGGCCGGGTGCGCCTATTTCAAGCTGGTCACGAGTCGCGACGGCTTGAACTGGGAGAAGGTTGCCTTCCAAAACACATCCGGCCATCCGGAGGTATTCCTGGCCAACGGCGAGGAAGGCGGAAACCAGGGCCGCAATGACGGTGGTTATATGACCGACTTCAGCCAGGGTCCGTTGAGATTCGGGGACGAGTTGATCTATTACTACGGCGCCTCATCCTACGGGAAGGACCACCCGCCGGGAGTCCGCGTGACCGGAGGAGGCATCTTTCGGGCCCGGTTGCGTATCGATGGATTCGTATCCGTCGATGGCGGCACGCTGACGACGCCCGAGTTGGGCTTTGGCGGAAGCGAGTTGTATATTAACAGCACCGGCCAGATCAAGGTGGAGGTCCTGGATTCGGAAGGAACCCTGCTGGGTTCGACGGGGGTGGAAGGAAACGACATCCGCGGACAAGTGAGGTTTGACGGAGAATCGATTCGCCGACTCTCCGGCGGTCGCCCCACGCGGCTCCGCTTCAGCGTCGAGAAGGGAAGCGAACTCTATTCCTTCACCATCGAGTGAAAGCCCGCGCGACCGTAGAAGGCTGAGAAACAGATTCCCCGCACGGCGGCTCGGAAGAACCGCCCTCCAAATATATCAAGAATGCAGGGTCGTGCTCCCGCGCGACCCTAGAGGACAAAGCGACGGATTCTCTGTGTGGCGGCTCCCGCATGACCGAATCGGCTAAGTACCGTGACAAAGGTGACTGCTTCCTCATGTATCCTTTTCTATGATACAAGCAAACAAACCGTAGTGCACTACGGTTTGTTTGGAGATAGGTGGCGGCGCGCCCGGCGGTCACGCCCTACCCGAAAGCCCAACGTTTCCTTTGGTAGGGCGTGACCGCTGGGCGCGCCCTAGAGCCCATCTGCAATGCAGCATGACCCCAACTTTGCCTTGCATGAGCAACACAGTTGCTACGGTCTGTTTGTCTTGTCCGGCGAAGTCTTCCACCCTTCCACTCTCCCCCGCTGCCTTACTCGACAAACTGCAGCGCGTAGAGTCGTGTCCCCCGCATGCGGATGACCAGCCTGATCGGTTGACCGGCCAGGGCGGAAAGATCGGAACCGGACTCGAGCCACTCCACGGTGGCGTCCTGCTGATTTCCGTTTACGTAGACGCACTCCTCAAGGCCGAAGCCGGGCAAGGGTCGGCCATTGCCCTGGGTGAGGCCGATCTGAAGATAGCCGGAGGCGCCGGTATCGACGTTCAGGCTCAACCGCTTCCCGGTGAAGACCAGGGGCCGGCTATGGAGCACGGCATCGACATCGTAAGGCGCTTCCGCAGCCACAAATCGATCGACCTGACTGACCAATCTAAAGACGCCCTTACGATCCGGACCTCCACGGAAGGATGAGTGGTATTCCTCGGTATTGAAGGAGTACTGCCAGATCTCATCACCCCGCCGGATCATGCCATGAGCGATATACGTCTGGTGGATGTCCATGCCACCCATCCGACCGATATTGTGCCAGATCGGTCGGGGATAGCGAACCCAGTTGATCCCATCACGACTGGCCATGAGTTGAATCTCAATTGGTCCCGAGCCGCGTTTCCGGCTTTCCTCAGCCAGTGCCTGCCGGGCGGGCGGGCCCGCTTCGATATAGTGATAATAAATGCATGGAAAGGCGAGGTAAGCATCGGAGGCCCACGGATACTTCACGGCCTTGGGAACGTAGATATCCGTCGATTCTGGATCAAAGCCGTCGATCGCGCTGAAGACGGTCGGGTATTCGATGCCGATTCCACCCGGGGTGAGCGGACCGTTGTCGAGATACCATGGGCGATTGCCGTCGAGGCGGGACGTTTGGGCCGCTCGGTTGTACTCGGCCTGAGAAACCGCTTCGAACGGCCAGGGCGGTGAGAGTTGGTCCACCTCGGTCATGACAAAGCGCCGTTCGGTTTTCGAGGTCGGCGTATCCCCGAGATCCGTGCGATGATACCCGACATAGACGCCCCGCTGGTCATCGTAGAACATATTCGTTTGCGAACCGGACCAGGATGAGAGCACCGCGGTTGGGCATCGAGTCCAGTCAAAGCCGTTCGGTGAGGTAAACAGAAAGATCCCGCGCTCGCCGGATCCGCTGACCATTTTCCATCGTTCGGTGGGCGAGGCGAGCGGATCGATGAAGACCGAGGGCGTCCCCGTCGAATCAGCCAGGGTGATGTTTGGGTAGCCCTCTTCAATCTCCGAAAGTTCCGGGATTTCAAAATTCACACCATCGTCCGAGATTCGCACCCCCAGGCGATCACTGCGTCCGATTGGATTATAAATCCGAATACGACCTTCTTCGTCTTCGATCACGGTCAGGTGCTTGCGGAAAGAGCCTTCAACCTCGAAAACGAGTTCAACCCTTTCAGGCGGTACCGGCCGGAAGGTGACGCCTTGATTTACTGGGAAAAGAACATCGTCAATCAGGAGATGCTTGCGACCACCGAGGTTCACCGGTACCGCATTGGCCGAATCTGCGGCAAACAGGAGGGGATGCTTGACTTCGGCCGGCTTGGCCGACCCTCCGCGATCGGGGTCCTCGACCAGGCTCCCGGGCAAATCGAATTCACCGGTATAGACAAGACCGCGGGAGATTCGGAATTCATCGATGGCACCGGGGAGTGGAAACGCCCACTCTCGATCGCGCAGCAACGAGAAGTAAGCCTCTTCGCCCTCATCCAAAGCCTTCAGATCGACCGGTTCGACGTCAGCCTGCAAACGCCCGTCGAGAAAATGACGCAACCGTCCGCGATCGGCTTCATAGGTGAAGGTCAGATGGGCCCAATTTCCCGCTTCCTTGAGTACCTCGGCATCCGTCGGTATGGCGATCTTCGAACGGGAGGGCCAGTTGACGAGGATGAATTCCCTTCGGTCACCGCTCAGGCCAAGCGCGGTGATTCGGCCATTCTCGGCCCGCGGACCTTCGCCCACTTCGAAGACGACTCCGTGCGGATCACCCGAATGCCAAAGCTTTGGGTTGAACCAGAATTCAACCGTCCAATCGAACGCCCCAAGATTGAGGTCCGACTGGGTCACGTTCACAAAGGCGAACTCCTGGCGGAGGTGTTTCTCCCCGGAGGTGGCCAGCGCAGCAAACCGAGCGTTCATCCAGCTCATCGGCGCCACGGTTCGATCGGGGGGGGTGGGCAACTGCTCGAGTCCGAAACGCACACTGCCCGGAGGAAGATCGATCGGCGGCTGTTCTTCCGCCGACAGGGCATTTCCAAAACGACCAGGCACCAGGCCTCCGCCCGGACCCAGCACCAGGGAATGATCGCCTGGGCTCTGATCAGAAAGGACGCTGCTCGGGTACATACCGACCGGTTCATCAAACGCCCAGAAGGCGACGGTTTCAGCTGTCCGGGCGATCGAAACAAGGATCGAGACAGAGAAGAAGACAAAAACGGTTCGTGTGGCGAATCGTGTTTTCATGGCAATGGTGGGGTGTAGGAGATTCGGGTCGGGTGTGCCGGTTCAATCGCGGAGCGCCGGAATCAGACGCTGTCGCGCAGCGCAAACTCCGGTCGGTGGATCCCTCGAAACAGGTAGCGGGCGCGTTCCAGATCGTATTCATTTTCTCCGGACACTTCGGATATGCCGTCAAGGGCAGGGTCCGTCTGGAGCCATCTGCCAAGCGTGAGTCTTTCAGATTCCAGGTCGACCCCATGCGTCTCGAGATGCTTTTCGAAGGACGAAAAGACCTCCAGGGCCGGATCGATTCCGCCCAGGGCCGATCGGATTTCATCGGGTGAGGCCGGACGACCGATCCGGTAGGAAATCGTGCTGAGAATTACCGGAGCCGACGAGGCGTGTCCGGTCTCGATCGATGCGGCGAGCTGATCGGTGCGACGGCTTCGAACCGCGGCCACAAAATTCGCCAGGTGATTCTGTCCACCGTCACCGGGGAAGCCCTTGATGCGCTTTCCCTGGTTGTCGAATACCCACCCGCCTTTTCGGCCTGCAAAATAACCGTTTTCGCAATGCACAACCACGCCGCTTCGAAGCCCGGCCTGGTGATCCATCGCGCCCATGCCCGGTCCTTTCGGCAAGCCACGGATCTCGTGGATGACCGGGATATTGCCATAATCGAATACCGAGAGAATGGAATTCGGAGTCTCAGCCGAATCATCGATCACAAACCGACCGCCCAGACTCACCAGTCGGCGGGGGGCCTTATCGTGTCCGCCCATCAATCGGGCGAGGTCGAAGACATGAACGCCGATGTTGGTCGCATCGCCATTGCCGGTATTCCAGAACCAGTGCCAATCATAATGAAGGTCGCGACGCACCAGAGGCTCTGACGGCGCCGGCCCGCAAAAGAGGTCATAATCGAGCCAGTCGGGATACCAGGGGAGGCGCCTCCCGATGTCTCGCCGCTCTTTGTAGAACAGAGCATGAATCCACTTGATTTCACCCAGGTTGCCGGCCCGAATATACTCGAGCGCTTCGTGGTTAGACTGGTCTGAACGGGCCTGGGTTCCGTGCTGGACGACCCGACCATGAACCCGCGCCGCTTCCACCATTTGCCGGCCTTCCCAGACTGTCTGCGACAGGGGTTTCTCGATATAAACATCCTTGCCCGCCTGGCAGGCCCAGATCGTCAACAGGGCGTGCCAATGGTCCGGGGTTGCGATGACAACCGCATCGACATCATCACGCTCAATTACCCGACGTGGATCGGTCGTGGCAAAGACGCTGCCGGGTCCAGCATCTGCGATCGCGGCCTCACGGGCCAGTACGACCGGGTCCACGTCACAGAGGGCCACCAACCGCACCCCGGGTAATTGCCGAACGTGTTCATGATGATTGGTACCCTTCCGCCCAAGGCCGATGACGGCCAGACGAACGGCATCGTTGGATCCCACGGGTTGGCTCCAGGCGGATGTCCGACCGGCTGCAACGGCACCCGCACCAAGTAGCGCGGCTGACTTCAGAAACCCACGTCGGGTCAGTTTATCCATCATTTCATCACCTCTCTTTTCATGCGACTATCGGCTTAACAATTCTCCGCCGGCCTCGAACCGACCGCGCTCGCTCGAATCAACACATCCTGTAAGAGCCGATCGTGATCGGGCGTGAATTCTGGAACACTCGAGGGATTACCGCCGATCATGGAATGGAAATCGATCAGCTGTTCGGTGTAACGACCCTGGACGGGTTGAATCGCGACCACTTGTTCACCCAATCTGAAAGGTCCGGTCGGTTCGAGCAGGGCAAGTCGCACTCGAGCCGGTTCAAGCGGCCTGACCTCGATGGTGCCATTTTCACCGCAGAGCACAAGCTGGCGACGGTCGCCGCCACCCACTTCAGCCAGCATGCTGCGGACCGTCGCCAAGGCTCCAGGATATTCCAGCACCGCCAACTCGTGGTCGGAGTAGGCATCCTGGTCCGGATAGGTCTGCCGGCGAAACGTCTCCACCCGCTCAGGCTCCCCAAGCAGAGCGATTACCAGGTCGAGCAGATGACACCCAAGTAACATCATGGAACCACCATAGACTTCAGCCAACCAGGGCCGCCGATCGGATCCAACCACCTTTCCGATTTCACCGTGAACGGCATAGAGACGCCCGATCCAACCTTTTCTCACCGCCTCCAGGCAAAAACCGAATGCCGGGTGATACCGGTACATATAACCCATCTGGAACACCTGGTTCCCTTGCTCCGCTAGATTCTGCAGACGGGCCAGCCCCTCCCGATCCTTCCCTGGTGGCTTGTCCATGTGGACATGCCAGCCGGACTCAAGACCGAATTGTGCCCATTGAACCAGACCGGGCAATTCCGTCTCCACCAATACCGCATCAACCTCGAGACCAAGCAGCTCGTCCCTCTGATCAATCCATCGAACTTCGGCATAGTCCGAGTCTTCGGCCACCTTTTGCCGTCTCTCCGGATCCGGCTCGAAAATCCCGACCGGGACAAACCGATCCGGCATCTCACAAATCGTCTGCCACTTGCTCCGGGCGTGGGCGTGCCGCGTACCGATCTGCGCCACCCGGATCGGGCGTTCGACGTTGAACGAGGCACCCAGCCCTTTTGTGCTGGCGGCCGCCACAGCCGCCAGTGACGTCGTATGAAGAAATTTGCGGCGATTCATTTCTCTGACCATGATCTCTAAGGGCGCTCAGTTCATCAACGGACCGTTTCGTATCCAATCGCATGCAGGTCCGATCGAATGCGGTCGACCTGGGCCGGGGACAGGGGACGAGTCGGGCGGCGGAAGACAGGGCTTGATATCTTCCCCATCAGCCAAAGGGCGACCTTCATTCTCTGGTGGGCACTGCATCCGGGTTCACCGAAATTGTAGATCAGTCGGGCCAGGGGAGCGACTGTTTTCTGGGCCTGCTTGGCCGCGATCAGGTCACGAGCAGGATGCCCGATACGGCCATCAGGTACTGAACCTCATAGTCTCATAAAATTGAACGGAATCTGTTCCAAGGAATTACATTCCAAAAGGTTACGTCGCAATGCATTGAATTCCAAAAAGCCACTGGAAGTGCGGATAAGAAAAACGCTTTATCTCCGCCCGCCAATCTACGCGAACTGACGCGAATCTCAGGCCTCTTCTGAGTTCATTCGCGTAGATTAGCGGGCAACATTCTCCCGATTTATGAAACGTTGGGGTGAAGATCATTCCGGAACGCCTTCCCCGGCAAAGCGAGAAAACCCCAACTCGAGATGATGGTGGCAAACATGGACATGCCCAGCGCCCATCGGGGACAGAGGAATGGGGTCATTGCTCGGAATCGTGCATGTCAATGCAGGATTTGAGTTTTGACCTTCGCCGCATTACTTTCGATATTGTTTCACCACAGCCCTCAGCCATGCGCATGATGCTCGAACTTGTCGGGCCCAAGCATCTGCTTTTCGGAAGCGACTATCCCTGGGTAAAGCCCTCGGTGATACTCGAAGCTCTGCGGTCCCTCCATCTCAACCCCACTGACATGAAATCCATTCTGCATGAGAACGCAGAGACTCTCTTTAATCTGAATTGATTCCCAATGACCATGCGCACCTCCCATACGACCCGTCCCAATCCGGCCCGACTGGCCGTGACCATCCTGGCGCTGACCGCCCTGGCGCAGACCCTCGACGCCATCCCGCCGAAACTGAAATTATCCGGTCCGATGATCGCCGAGTACGTCGGGACCGAGGACACCGACCGAAACGTCTATCACGGCGGCCTGCGACATGCGGTAGGCGTGCATCGGATACAAGCCATGCGCGCCAATCGAACCCATCCGCCCGAAACGGCCGGCGAATTTGTGGGATGGACCTACAACCACGCCCCCATGCTGGCCTATTGGCAGGGTCGATTCTGGGTTGAGTACGTCAGCAACCTCAAGGAGGAACACGGCATCCCGGGTAGAACCGCCTATCTCTCTTCTTCCGACGGGTTCAACTGGACGCAGCCAGCAGTCGCCTTTCCCGTCTTCCCCCTGCCGGAAATCCAACCGCCGCCGCGTTATTACAAAGATGAAGTGCTGGACCCGGTTCCGGCTGGAACCGCACCCATCATGCACCAGCGAATGGGCTGGTACGTCGCCCCGGACGGGCGTCTGCTGATGCTCGGATTCTACGGATACTCACCCACGCCAAGATGGGGTCCCAACCGGGGACAGGGCCTGGGTCGGGTCGTGCGCGAGGTTCATCCCGACGGATCGGCTGGAGCCATTCATGTCATCCGCGCCAACCGCGAAGCTGGATGGACCGAATCCGACCTGCCGTTCCCCTTCTACAAAACGAACCCGGACGCCGGATTTGTGGCCGCCTGCGATGCGCTGCTGGCGGACCGGCTGATGACTCTTCAATGGTGGGAAGAAGACCGGGCCACGGATGGTTTCTTCCCGGAACTGCCCGAAGGTATCGAACCCAAGGCCCTCAGCTTCTACCAACGGGCCGACGGCAAGGTGGTTGGACTGTGGAAAGGCGGCTTCGCCGGACTGACCTCCGATCGCGGGCAATCCTGGGAATGGGGCCGGCACAATCTGCCCGAGATCAACGCCAAGGTCTGGGGGCAGCGCCTGAGTGACAACACCTATGCCCTGGTCTACGATCACAGTGCTTCGGGGCGCAGCCGGTATCCGCTATCCGTCGTCACCGGGACCGACGGCGAAAGGTTTGACCACCTGCTCGCCGTGCATCCTGAGGTGCCACCCATGCGCTACCAGGGCGTTCACAAGAACCACGGGCCCCAATACATTCGGGGCATCGCACCCGGAAACGGGACGCCCTCCGACGGCGAACTCTGGCTGACCTACAGCGTTAACAAGGAGGATATCTGGGTCGCCCGAGTGCGGGTTCCCATTTCGGACCGGGTGGATGAATGGGTTGACGCCACCTTCGACCGCGTTGCCACGATCAGCGACCTGAGGGCATGGAACCTCTACTTGCCCAAGTGGGCGCCGGTCTCGGTGGTAGAGGATCCTCGGGATCCGACCAACCGCTGCCTCGAACTGATCGACGACGAGCCGTGGGACTATGCCAAGGTGGAACGTCCGTTTCCGGAAGCGGCACAGGTTCGAATCGCATTTCGCGCTTACATTGCCCAGGTCGGGCACGGCACCCTCGAAATCGAAGCGCATGGTGCCCGGAGCGAACGACCGATGCGCCTTCGTCTGGATAAAGATTGGCTCATGTTCGATCACAAAACGATCGAATCCGGCCCAACGCCGATCGGCATGCAACGGTGGTACTCGATCGAACTGAGTCTGGACTCCGAGGCTGGGGTTTACAGCTGCACCGTTGACGGGAAACTGGTGCATGAAGCGGTTGAATTTGCCGAGCCCGTCGAAGCCCTGCAGCGCCTCGTATTCCGAACCGGTCCCTGGCGGATGGATGTCCGTTCCATTCTCCGCGACGGTTACCCCGGCAATCCCGGTCTCGACCAGGAAGACCTGGCCGGGGCCGATATTCGCCAGACCCGCAGCCGCTACCTGATCGACGATCTTGTAATCACGCCGCTGTGATTCGGACGCCCATAATCAAAGGGGTCAGGTCTTGTAGTTTGTAGGCAGCCTACAAACTACAAGACCTGACCCCTTCCCCCGAACTCGTGACATGCGCGGATCATGGCCATGAAATTCTGCGGATGGCAGGAGGAATGGATGCTGTTGGACGACGAAAGTATATAGCCGCCGCCAG
>QNAI01000105.1 GCA_003641745.1 Verrucomicrobiota bacterium
GAGACGCAGAGGCGCAGAGGGGATCGGACTTATGAATTCTGATCAGGGCTCTGGTTGAGGCTCCGGGAAGGATCGGAGAAGGAATTCAGACAGGATTGGTTTCTGAATCGGAGTTCGAAGGGGAGCTGCAGGGCACGCCCCTGGTAGGATATTGAACTCTGAATACCCCGAACTACTTGTGTAAACTCCGTGAGCTCCGTGGCTCCGTGAGAACAATCCATTCAGTCTGTTTTCCACTCCAATTCAGACCCTTTGTTTTTCAATCCTGTAAATCCTGTCCAAAAAAACTCCGGAGCCCCTGCATCCAGTTAAGAATTAAGATTGATGAATGAGGAATTAATGACTGCTGAACCGTACAGCCGTCTGTCTGGTCAACTTCGTCATTCTTAAGTCTCCATTTTCACTCGTCTTCGATTTCTTGGCGTCCTTCTGTTCAAACCCATCCTGTAAATCCTGTTAATCCTGTCCAAAAAATCTGAAGCCTCATCTCCGCGTCTCCGCGTCTCTGCGCGAGAATCAAAAACCAAAAGCCAAATCAGCCCTGATTCCTTCGATTTCCTGGCGTCCTTCTGTTCAAACCCATCCTGTTAATCCTGTAAATCCTGTCCAAAAAAACTCCGGAGCCCTCATCTCTGCGTCTCTGCGCCTCCGCGCGAGAATCAAAAACCTTGCAGATCCGGCAGGCTTGACAAGAACCGATGGTGGATGCCCTCCAGTGCTCGAACAATTGTCATTGGCGATGTTCACGGATGCCCGCGTGAACTTGAGAAACTTCTTGTACTCGTTGACCCGCGAGGCAGGGATCGCGTGGTATTCCTCGGCGATCTGGTCAATCGCGGTCCCGACAGCCACGCCGCAATCAAGCTTGCCCGCGACTGCGGCGGACGGGCTCTGATCGGCAATCACGAAGTCCGTCTCCTGAACTACCATGACACCGGTGTGACGAAGGGATTGAAGGAGCACGATTTCAAGACCATCCGCCAGTTGGCCGACGAAGATTGGGCCTACCTGCGGACGATGCGGGATCGAATGCACATCCGGAAATGGGATACCGTCCTTGTCCACGGTGGTTTCCATCCCTATCAGGCCTGGCAAAGCCAACCCCAATCCCTGATCACCGAGATCCAGACCCTCGGTCCCGGCAACCGACCGCAGCGCCGGGCGCAGGATCCCGGCGCGCCCAGTTGGGCCGATTTCTGGACGGGTCCTCCATTCGTCATCTACGGTCACACCTCACGATCCGAAATCTATGAACGGCCTGCATCGCTTGGAATCGACACCGCCTGTGCCATGGGAGGCAAACTGACCGCCTGCATTCTGCCCGAACGCGAGATCATCCAGGTCCCGGCCGCAAAGACCTATTTTCGACGGTAAGGTCTGCCCCCTTTTTCTTAGGCGCGGCTGAGGGTGGCCGCGGTGTAACGCACCGCTCGCAGGTCCCGGAAGGGAAACTCTGTTCCCAGCACCAATCTTTCCCAGCCGAAATCACGAACCACCTCAAGCAGGGCGGTCGAATTGTCACTCAAGCGCGACAGGTCAAAGCGGATCCGGGGGATCCGCGGGCTTTCCTCCAAACAGGTCCGCACGAGCGCCGCGGACGCTCCCTGAATCACGTAATCATTCTCCGGTGCCGTGGTGAGAAAGCCGACCAGTTCAGTGGCACTCACATCCCGGCAGACGGTACCGCGGTGCCTGAAGCGGATGTCTCCGGTTGCCACATTGATCCAGAGAGGAAATCCGAACGCGGCACAGGTTTCAAAAAACGGTTCATACTGTGGCTCATTCAGACACCAATTGTGCAGAAAGGGATAGATGATGCCTCCCGCAAAATGCTCCGCCGCTTCGCCGAGAATACTCTTCCAGTTGGGGGCAAACGGCACCATGGCCGCCAGCGGCACCAGACGCCGGCACGCCGATGCGGATGCCACGAAAGCCCGGTTTGCCGCCAACACATCAAAGGCAAAGACAGCAGCCGCATCAGCCACGAAGGCCCGCTCGATGCCAGCTTCCCCCAATGCCGTTTCCAACGCCGTGGACGAGGCGCACGGATTGCTTCGGAACGGCCACTGCCCGCAGAAGCAGAAGTGATCCTCACGCCATTCGGGCATATCTGCCGAGGGACTCTCCGCAAGAGCGGACGCCGCCGCGTCGGCATGCTGCAAATCCGCGTCGTCCAGACCAAGAAGTCGTGCGCTGTTGCGCCACAATATGCGCTCCTGATCTTCCCTGGACAGGTCCGCAAACGTGACTTTGATGATCTGCGACGCAAATGATCTCCCCAGGGCATCGCTGCCATACAGCACGCGGTCCGCCCCCAGGTCGGCGACCAAGGCTTCAGCCATGCCGGTTTCCGGATACCCGCCACACAGGTCCACAACCGTGTTCGGCACATCCCGCAACAGCCCCAGGCACTGCCGCCAGTTACCGCCGGAATGGGCCGCAATCAGGATGACATCGGGACATCCGCGGGCCAACTCCGCAAACTCCGCCACAGTCACTTCTCCAGGCAGATTATCGTCGGTCCGCTGATAGGTGTGGATGAGCACGGGCAGCCCCCGTTCACCCGCCGCTCGAAGCACCGGGGGCACAGAATCCAGAGAGCCGCTGTCGGGATCCTTGAGCGAGATCCACAGTTTGACCCCACAGGCTCCCTCGGCAACGCAGCGATCCAACTCCTCTTCCCAGCTGTCATTCTGCGGATTGAGGTAGGCGAACCAGCGTACCATGCCATTTGCGAACGCCGCAAACCGGCAGGCCAACTCATTGGCGGCGCGGACATCGGCACGATCGGGAAAAGGGCTCCATGAACCGAGGGCAGACGTGATTGCCAATGTCACCTGGTTGTCGCGGCAATGCCGTAGAAACAGAGGCCATTCAGCTTCGGCGGGAACATGCGTATGAATATCGATGATCAAAGCTCAGCCATCGCCATGTCCAGGCGCTCCAAGGTACTCTGCAAGTCAGCCTCGGTGTGGCTGAAATTGACGTAGGATACGTTGTAGAGCATGACCCCGTGACGGTAGGCCGCGCGAAAGAAACGGCCGAGCAGCTCCTCCGGAGCACCCGCTTCGACCACGAATTGCGGGCAGGGCCAGAAGCCCTTCAAGCGTATCGGTATCCCGTGCTTCTCAAAGCGCGCATTCACGCCGCTCCACAAGAACTCACCCCGCTGCCAGAGTGCCCCGACAACATCCTGAGTCCGGTAGACACCGATGACCGCTTTGGCCGCCGCGAGTGACAGCGCTTCGCCGCCATAGGTGGTCGAAATCACGGTGCGCCCGCCCCGATCGCAGACAGACATGACCTCCCGGCGTCCGCAGTAGACACTCAGGGGCATCCCGTTGGCCACGCCCTTGGCAAAAACAGCCAGATCCGGCACCACCCCGAAATACTCCTGGACTCCGCCAAGAGCCACTCGGAAACCAGTGACAATCTCGTCGAAGATGAGCAATGCCCCATGCCGCCGCGTCAGTTCCCGCAAGGCCGGATAGAATGTCTCCCCGGCGGCCATGTCTGCGTAGGCGGCCGCCACACAGACGGCCGCCACCTGGCCGTCGAGGCAGTCGAATAGACGTTGCAGCTCGGCCAGGTCGTTCCAGCCAACACTGTGATGTACCCGGGCCAGGTCCGCCGGGACGCCGGGCGGGGTATCCTCCGAGATGACGCCCGGACGAAATTGCCCCCCTGCCGCAACACTGTTGATCCAGCCATTGTAGCCGATCTGGAGTATGTGTTCCCGTCCGGTGCAGGCGCGTGCCAGTCGGAAGCAGGCCGCGATGGCCTCCCCACCGGTTTTCAAGAACCGTGCCTGCTCCACACCGGGAATAATCTCAGTCAGGAGTTCGGCGACCTCACATTCCAGGCGATGGGGGTGACTGAAAATGATGCCCTTGCCCAACTGCTCGGCGATGGCCTGATCCACCGCCGGATAGCAGTATCCCAGCGTGATCGGACCAAGCCCATTGCGATAATCGATGAATTCACGACCGTCGACATCCCACACCCGGCAGCCTTCGGCACGTTCAACCAGGGCCGGCTCTTCAGGCATGTACTGGGCCGCCTTGGATGCCGTGCTGGACCCATAAGGCATCACTTTGCAAATGCGATCAAACAGTTCTTCCCGTCGAGTCATTGCAGAGTTCCTCCTGGTGGAAAAGGGCAGATGATTCGGATCCTGCCAATCGCTGTCAAAGACCTATTTTCGACGGTAAGGGGTCGGACCTTGCTTTTTCTTAATTGCTTGTCCTGCTCAGGTCCGGGACCAGACTTCCGGCGATGGTGAAAGATCATGACGATGAACACGACCACCTTCTTGATGCGGTGGCCCTTGTTGTGGTCGACGTTCAGGAACGCCTGCTCCCGGCCATGGCGGATCCGGAAGCCTTCACCGATCGGGTCGCCTTTTCAATTGAGGCGGCCAAGGTCTTCGGACTGACGGTTATCTTCACTGAACAGGTGCCGGAGAAGTTGGGACCCACCCCACCCCGTCTGAAGAGGCTCGCTCCCAACGCCCGGGTCTTCAGCAAGTCGACTTTCTCCGCCTTCCAGGCGAAGGGCCTCCAGGACTACCTCCGCGACCTGAATATCTATCACCTGTTGATCTGCGGACTGGAAACTGGGGTGTGTATCTACCAGACCGCTCTCCAGGCCTCCGATCTCGAACTCGACGCCACCCTGCTCAGTGACTGCCTCACTTCAAGGCGGCCCGAGGACGACGCTTTTGTTCTCCCAAGTCTCACTCGGAACGGATGCCACGTCCTGCCATCCGAAACAGTTTTCTACAGCATGATCGCCGATGCCGCGAACCCGAGGTTCCGCGCTTATTCCGCACTGGTAAAAAAGTATCACGCCATCCGACAAGGCGAGGCCGCCCCACCGCCCAAAGAGAAGGAATCTCGCAAACCGGCCGGGAAAACAAAGCCGGAGACGCCGGTCGTCAAGCACCCGCCTTCTCCCAAGGCCCCCGAAAAGAAAAAGGCGCCCGAGAGAGTCCGCAACCGCAAGCGAAGCCAGGTCGTTCAGAAGGCGCCGACGGTTGTAAAGGTCACGACCGCCCCCGAGACGAAGGGAGCGGAGGAGACACCTGTCAGGGAAACTGCCTCCAGAAAACCGAGGCGCAGACGGCGAACGACCCGCAGCAGGCAAAAGCAGGACGGGGACACGAAAAAGCCTGCGACGCGACCAGGCCACAGAACATCCGACCCGACCTGAACTCAAGGGCACCTTGAACCTCCACGAATGACCAGAAACCTCGCCACCGTCGCCGGACTCAAGTCTCCGCAGCTCTCCGAGGGCACCCCCTTTGAGACGGTCGTCGTTGTCCGCAAGGTCACCTCGAGGAAGGCCCGAAACGACAATACTTTTCTCAGCATCGAATTCGGCGACCGGACGGGCACGTTTACCGCCAATTGTTTCTCGGACCATTCCCTCTTTGCCCTCTTCCGGGAGAACGCCGAAGGCACCGCCGTGCTCCTGACCGGAAAGATCGAACATTACCAGGGTCGATTCTCACCCCGTCTCGCGGCGGCAACCGTTCTGTCCGAAGACGAACTTGAGGAAAAGGGTTGGGCCGGACAACTGGTCGAGGTGCCGCCGGAATCAAGTGACACCCTTGCGGGCGACCTCGATCAGCTGATCACCGCGATCAAGCACCCGGGACTCCTGGCCACGGTTCAAGGGGTGATGGAAGAACTCGGTGATCGCTTCCTTCAACTGCCGGCGGCCGTGTCCATGCATCACGCCTACCGGACGGGGCTGCTCGAACATACGGTTCACATGGGCAAGGCCTGCCTGGTTCTTCTCCCCCTTTACCCCGAGGTGGATCCGGATCTGGCCTTGGCCGGTGTGCTCCTGCACGATGCGGGCAAGGCACTCGAATACGAAGGTTCGCTCGCTTATCGAAAAACCCGCATTGGACTACTTCATGGTCACGTAGTTCTCGGATACCGCCTGGTCCGAAAAGCGGCCCTGAAAGCCGGCCTGGATTCCGATCTCCTGGAACGGCTCGAACACATCATTCTCAGCCACCAGGGAGAATTGGAATGGGGTGCGGCGGTGATGGCCGCCACACCGGAAGCGGTATTTGTCTCCATGGTCGACAATCTCGACGCCCGTATGGGCATGGTCCAGAGGGCCATGCGCCACTCGTCCGAGTCCGATGAATTCTCCGAGTATCTACCGGGTCTCAAGAGCCCCCTGCTGATACCGCCACCGCGGATACAGGTTCAGGGCGGAGAATCCGACCAGCCCGGACTGCCGGGCCTGGAAGGGACCGTTTGAAGGGGTCAAAGCACATATCGTGCATTGGCATGCACAATATGAGCAATGACCCCCCGTTCGAACCGTTCAAGTCTGACCACTGACCACCGTCCACAGCCCACCGTCTACCGTCCGACCGGTCAGTCGACAGCGTAGACTTCGATGATGGCGATACCTGTGGCGCCTCCCTTACCGGTGATAATCGCGGTGTAGGCACCGGGTTCAAGCGAGAGCAGGAGAACGGCATCGGCCGAACCATCCGCAATACCGAAGGCGCCCACAGCGGTCGAAGCCGCCTTGATCTCGTCCGCATCGCTATTGTCGCCCGTTCCCCAATCATCATTGGTATAGACGGGATTGACCGGATCGGCCGCCTCAAAGATCTCAAGCACAGGATCGACCAGGGTTCCGGGGACGCCCAAGGCGCCTAGACCCGGCCCGATGGCCCGGATCAGAACCACTCCGGTCGTGGCGCCCGGAACACCCCTGACCACGAATCCGCCAATGATACGGTCCGCGCCGGTCCCAACTTTGCCCCGGGTTGAGATATTGTAGAACTCGGCGTCGTGCCGCTCAACCGGTCCTTCAGCCCCGACGATCTTATAGATCTTCCCCTTCTGCTTCTCCGTGATATAGAGTTCGCCCTCCTCATCGTATCCAAACCGGATGTCGGTGCGACTTCGACCGATGATGCCCTGCATCGAGGTCGGGTTGCCGTCGAGCTTGATCCTGAATTTTTCGATCGGCGCCTGGCTGCCCTGGACCAGATCGCCCGCTTCCACGAAATACAGGACCCCGTCGGTGATATCCCCGAACAGGTATTTGCCGACCAGGTCGGGGGCCGACGAACCCCGGTAGATGTATCCCCCGGCAATGGCCAGTCCCTCATCATGATCGTATTGGGCTACCGGATACGTGTAGCCGTAGGTGTCGTCATCCGGCGGCAGGGGAAAGATGTCATAATTCGAACCGTTCTCCGGCTTGTGGACCCACTCGGAGTTGATGACGAAGGTGCCTTCGCGATGGTTCCAGCCGTAGTGGTTGCCGGGTTCAACCATGTTTACCTCCTCGATATTCCTCTCCCCGATACCGGCGGTAAGCATGATGTGGTCGCCACCGGTGTCCCAGGTGATCCGGTGCGGATTGCGGAACCCGTAGGCCCATATCTCACCGTAGGTTTCAGCGTCACCATCCGAGGCCCAGGGATTGTCGGTGGGCACTCCGTAGTTGCCGTTTGCGCTGCTGGTCCCCATCGGATCGATGCGCAGAATCGTGCCCTGGTGCGAATCGAGCCGGCTGGTGTTCTCGGGATAGCCTGAAATGGTGGAGCCCCCGTCGCCCATGCAGATATAGAGCATGCCGTAATCGGCATCACCCGACTTTGCGCTCAGGTTGAACTCGATCTCCTGCATCCCATGGATCGTCCCCGAAAGATTGACACGGAGGAGTTCCCGTCGGGTGCCGGCAAATACATCGGCGGTTGGATCGGTGGCGGTCCACTCGATGATGACGCCCTGGAGGGCGACGCTGTCGCTGGTGTTGGGAAGGTCGAAATCCGGTGTCCCCGAACCCGGATTCTCCGAATGAGAGGTGTACAATTTCCCGTTGGTGGCGTAATCAGGATGAAAGGAGAACGAGGTAAAACCGGTCCCGAGACCGGGAGCGCTCTTGAAAGTCGATGTCAGCCCCTTGAGATCCAGGTAAAGGCTGGAGGCACCTTCCGAAACGAGGTACATCCGCCCGTTGAGGTCGTTGGCGAAAAGGCGGCCTGTGCCGTCACCGGCCGGTTTCAGGTGGTTGATCCGCGCCTTGGGATACGAACTGTTGCTGGCGGGCACCTCGGAAAAGTATTCGAGCAGGAGCGTGACGTTGCTCCAGGGGACCGGCGGCAACGGATTGGAAATCTGGGCCCTAACCGAACCAGAAATGGCGGCCGACGCGGCCAGTCCAATAGCCAGATATCTGAATGTGTGCGATCGAAACGTGAGGATTGTCATAGGAGCTCTTTGATCAATTGGAGATTATCATTGTCCAGCAGTAGACCAGAAACCGCAAGGCGCCTTCGGGGATACCCTCGACACAACCACCTGCCCTGAACTGACCTCCGCCTTTCCGCCTTTCCTTTCCGCCTTTCCGCCCGCAAAAGGGGTCAAAGCTCACATCTCACACTGGCGTGCAAGATGTCGAGCAATGACCCCGCCGTTCGCACCAATGTCGAGCAATGACCCCTCCGTTCGCACCGATGTCGAGCGTCCCCTTCCTACTGACCTCTTCTTCCACTGACCTCTTCAGAATCTGTCCTCTCTCTCCAATCTGACCTCTTCTTCCCACTGACCTCTTCTTCCCACTCCGTCCACCGTCTACAGCCTACAGTCTACAGTCTACAGTCTTTCCGCCTTTCCGCCTTTCCGCCCGCAAAAGGGGTCAAAGCTCACGTCTCGCATTGGCATGCAAGACGTCGAGCAATGACCCCGCCGTTCGGACCAATGTCGAGCAATGACCCTGTCCCCCCATTCCGAAATCCCCATTCCGCATTCCCCATTCCGCAATCAAAACCGATACTGGACATTCAGGTAGATCGATTGGGCATCGTAGTCATTGTTTCCGCCCGAGGCTGAATCCCGGTTGGATGCGATGGTGTATCTCGTGGTGAAGAGCAGATCCTCGGTGTAACGAAACCCCCAAGACAAGGCGAGGTGATGGCGTTTCTCGCCCGCCCCGTAGGGCTGCCCAAGTTCCGAAGTATCGACGAAATTATCCGTCTCGTAGAAAAAGGTCTCAAGAGTAAGGTCGTTACGGTCATTGACCGCCCACCCAGCACTCAGGGTACCCAGGACGTAGTCATTCTCACTCTTGAGCACAACGTCGGTCCCGGGAACTTCGCCCTCGTCGCGAACCAGGTTTACCGTCGCCGCCAGGTAAAAGCGGGACAGCGGGTTCCACGTGATGTTCTGGCTGAATATCCGACTCCTCCATTCCCCGCTCCTGACTGCGGACAGTTCCTCCATCTTCGTGGTCACATCCGAGGTCCGATAGTCAACCCGGGTGACCAGGCTGAGCTTCGGATTCACCCGCCAGGACATCCTGACATTCAGATCCACGGTTCCAAAATCCTGGTCCGTGATATAGGCCGGATAGCGATCGATCCTGTTGGGAGGCGAGGAATCCCGCAGATGTTCGTAGGCGTTCTGCTTTTCCCACCAGGCCGCGCCGGCGGAAAAGGTCAGACCGCGCACCGGATACCAGTTCGAGGTAAGGGTGTATTTCGCGTGGTTGCGACGATCATCGGTCAACCGATCGAGGACGACCTTGTCCGCTTCGACCTCGTTCTTGTGCTCGAAGAGATCTCCCCTGCCCTGGTACCATTCCCCGCGCAGATTGAAGGTCCAGTTTTTCAGTCCGGTATAGCGCACCTCGACCGACTCGTTGAGATTGGTGAGGTCTCGCCGGCTCTCCGCCGCCATCTCGGTGACCGAGGTTCTCAGGCCACCGCTCACGGACCATTGGTCGAAGAAGGAAATGCCTTCGCGCCGAACATCTTCCCCGCGAAATGCGACCCGTATCCGCCATTTCGCGGCCGGCTGGTAGAGCAGGTTCAGGTTGGCCGCAAACTGCTTGCTCCGTGTATTGCTCGACAGATCGAGGAAGCCACCATCCTTGAACCGCAGGTTCCCGTATTCCGGGTCGAAAACCGCATCGTAGTCGTCCCCGTAGACCCGATAACCGCCAAGGCTGGTGTTCAGGGTCATATAGGAGCCGCTGGTGGAGAAGGTCAGCTTCTCATTCAAACGCCGCATGGTGTAGGCATAGGCGCTGAAGAGATCCGAAATCGTCTGGTCCCGGGTGGTCACCTTGCGATCCGCTTCCTCGTCGGGGTTTCGGTTCGCGTTGCGGGTGTTGTCCAGTTCCGAGCGATCGTAACGCAGGCCGGCTTCCCAGACATAGTCGGTGGCCTTGCGGGTCAGATCGACGGTGAGGATATCCCTCGATTCATCCAGATCGAGAAAGGTGGGCACCACGTAGCGGATACCGTATCCACCGGTCAATCGTGTGTCGCCCAACCGAAGCGAGTCCTTTTTTCCGGAGCGCGTCCGGTGCTCGTATCGAAAGACCAGGTTGGGTTTGTTGAGTGGTATGACCCCGAACTCAAACCACAGACGGCTCCGATCGACGGCCAGGGATTCATCATAGAGTTGGATCCAGGTATCCCCGCCCGGGAACCAGGCCCCACTGCCATCGTACCAGGTGCGAAACTGTCGGTAACCCACATCGAAATAATGACTGCCATAGGTTTCCCAACGCAGGTTGAGCAGTGCGTCGGCATTGCCGGCCACAAACCTTCCGGCAACCGATAGATACCCCTTGGTCAGGATCCTTCTCCGGGAAAAATCAAACACCCCTGCGTAGCCGTCGGCACGTTGGGAAGTGTGTTTCTGGAATCGAGCGACGTCGCCGTCGACCCAGCTGCCACCGCCGCCAAACGCCACCGTCAGATCCGTGGGAACGACCTGCGCGTTCAGTACAACCGGCAGGAACAACCCCGCAACGAGCAGCCAACACCTCGGCAGGCACGGGCCTGATGGCCGGGGAACCTGGCGCAGTGAGACATTCATCACTTAGAAACGCAGGGTTGAATCGACCTGGGAGCCATGGGTGGCCTCGTGGCAACCCGTGGTCCAGCAGGTCCCCCGGGAAACATAGGCGGTATGTTCGCGGCCTCCGATTTTCAGACGTCCGTCAACGGTCTGCTCCTGGAAGTGGCATTGGAGACAAAGCGTATGGTTGGCCGCCCGGAGCATCTTGGGATTCACCGACCCATGGTGGGAGTGGCAGGTCACGCACCCTTCACGAACAGCTTCATGCTCAAATACGAAGGGCCCCTGCTGCGCCGCATGGCACTCCAGACAGGTGTCATTGGCACTGGCCAGTTGGGTTCCACCCGCGATGACCGCATCGCCCCGGTGCGGGTCGTGGCAATCCGCACAAGACACCTTGCCGGTCAGGACCGGATGGGTATTCGGCAGGTGAAATTCTCCATGTTTGTCCAGATGACACTGGAAACAGGTCTCCGGGGACCGCCGGGGATTGACGATGGCGCCGACCTGCCCGAAGGATGCCAGATGCATGCTGCCCGGACCGTGGCAGCTCTCACACCCGATGAACTTGGCGGGATCGCCCTCGTCCTGGAGAAGCGCGTGGGACGACGAGTCAAAAAACTGAGCCTGATCGGCATGGCAGGCGGTGCAGGTGCCCGATCCGATAAACACGGCTCCGGCGATCTGCGGCGGAGCCATCATGGTACGGCTGGTGGTGGCGCAGGCGATGAGGAGCAGGATCCAGACAGCGAGACCTCCCCAGACGATTCTCTGCCTGATCAATGATTTTGGACGGGGCATCGGGGAGGAGATTGACACGATCCGGCCAGCAGGAAGAACGTGCTGCTGTACCGCAACGAATATAACGGAAAAGACCAGACAAAGTATGTGCACCTTTTGGCGACTATTCCCCGTATATTGCCTCGATCCGCAGAAAAAGCCGAGGCAATGCGCAGGTTTTCTGCAAAGGGCGTAGTTCCTTCAGAGGTCTTGATCACAGGTGACAGGTACCGTTCATCCCCGTGATTTGCCCTTTCAACCCAAAGATTCTCGAAAA
>QNAI01000106.1 GCA_003641745.1 Verrucomicrobiota bacterium
ACCGAGATCCGCCAGGACTGATGATTCCCCCGAAGGCGTGATCTTGACGATTTCGTTTTTCAGATAAGAAGAGCCGTCAAAGGTCCGTTTGCTCACAAAGATGTTGCCGCTGCGATCAAGCGCAATGCCCTCCGGCGATGCGTATAACGGCGGGTCATCTGCAAACGTATGAATGACTTCCGCCTGACCGATTTCCAGCTTCGGTTTCACACAGCCAGTGTATGGTATCTGAAGAAATACCAAGGCAAGGATGATGCTTCCAGTGATCGTGATGGGTCTCATGTTTCCTCCTTTTTGCTGCAGTTTACCTCAGTGCATCCAAACATGGGCAATGAGTGCGGACGCGTGTCAGTCATCTTACGGGGCGGCAGCATCCTCGATGATGGTCAGGAACTGATTCGCCGCCACATCGCTCATCTCCTGGACATGACCTGACGGCCATTCGATGCGCAAGGTGTCGATGGTCGTGGCATCCCCGAGACCGAAATGGACGCGCATGTCCGCCTGGGCATTGCCATCTCCGCCACCATGGATCTCGCGCAATTGAGTCATGTGCCGCCCATCAATAGTAGCCCACACCAATACCTTGGCCCCAATAGCCGATCGGTTGGAGACGGTGCCGACCAGTTTAACCTGTATCCAGTTATTCGTCCCACCGTCATTGCGGAACAGCTCGCAGGATTCCTCAAGATCAGATAAATACCCGTTGGAAACAAAGAGGTCCAGGTCGCCATCATTGTCGTAATCCGCCCACGCACAACCGCCGGACCGATGGGTTCCGCTCACGACCGGACTCTTCGTGATTTGCCGGAAATTGGCGTTACCCTCGTTGTGAAAAAGGAGGTTTTTCCCAATCTGATTTGTAATGAAGAGATCCTGAAACCCATCGTTATCGTAGTCGCCCCAAGCCGAGCTCAATGCCCGAATCGAGCCAACCGACGGAAGCTTAAGGGATACATCGAGGAAGCTCTTTCCCCCAAATTCATTTTTGTAGAGCCGGCTGCTGGGATCCGGAGCCCAGGTCGTGTAGAGCAAATCCAGATCACCATCGTTGTCGTAATTGGCGCTGGAGAATGCTGCACGCAGCTCTGCCGTAATGGCGGGAATCCCACCATCCTCGGGAGGAATCCACGTGAAGGTTCCGTCTCCGTTGTTGCGGAACTGCGCTCTTTCCTGCGCGACAAACAGATCAACGTCCCCATCGTCATCATAGTCACTCCATAGGCAACCCCCTGACCGATCTGACATGTCATTGGCCGCTGTGTTGACAGCTTCCATCATGCCATCGCCCAGGTTGTGGTAGAGGAAATTGCTTTCAGGGTGCGGAATCCCAAAGGTTGATACATAGAGATCCACGAACCCGTCGTTGTCGTAGTCACCCCAAGCAATCGAGCTTGCCGAGCTGGGCGTATTCACCCAGTCGCCTTCGGTCACTTTGGTAAAGATCCCGTCCCCTTCGTTGCGATAAAATGCGTCAACCGAATTGGGAAAGCTTCCTAGGTAGAGGTCCAGATCTCCGTCATTATCCTGATCGGCCCAGGCGAGAGAGTGCGGCAAACCAGTATCCGTGACCAGGACCCCCTCGGTGACCCGGCTGAAGGTGCCATCGCCGTTGTTATGATAAAGGTGGATGGATCCACCTTCCTGGTTGTTCGCCACGGCCACATCAACGTTACCGTCATCATCATAGTCTCCCCAGGCAATGAGGGCGAAATTGCCTTTGTCCTCCACGATGGCACCCTCGGTGATGCCGGTGAAGGTAACGCGATCGGAGGCAGGCAAGAACTGTATTATAATGAGTACTACGACGAGGACAGCCGCGCCGCCGCCAAACATGGCCCACCGCCGGCGTCGCAACCGGCGGTTCCAGGTTGCCCGACCACCTCGCTTCTTCGGAGCCAATCCTTCCCGGGCACGCTGCAAGTCCTCCAGCAGGTCCTCCGCTCGCTGGTACCGGTGGTTTGGATCCTTGGCCAGGCAAAGGCCAAGAATGTCCTTGAGCGGCTCGGGGATTTCACCATCCGGTGCCACCGGAGGCTCTGGATCCTCCTCCAGGATCGCACGGATCGCGCTCTGGGCATTTTCACCACCAAAGGGCCGCTTTCCGGTCAGCATTTCATAGAGGACGACTCCAAATGACCAGATATCCGTGCGCTGATCGATGGCTTCACTCCGTGCCTGTTCGGGAGACATGTAGGCAAGGGTACCGGCCATCTGGCCCACCTGGGTGTACCCGGTTTCGAAGGAGAGCTTGGCCAGACCAAAATCGAGCAATACGACTGCCCCTTCCTCGGAGATCATGATATTGCCCGGCTTGATGTCGCGGAATGACACCATGCCCGTGCGCTTCCTTCATTCCGGTTGCCAGTTGGATGGCAATATCAACGGCGGCATCGGTTGGAGTCGCCCCCCTTTCTATCTTTCCCTTCAGCGTTTCGCCCGGGTAGTAGCCCATGGCGATGAACAACTGTTGATCCTCCGTCTCACCGATCTCGTAAACAGTGGCGATATTCGGGTGATTGAGACCGGAGGCCGCCTTGGCCTCATGTATAAAGCGATCTTTCGCGCCTTGGTCGGAACCCAGGGCCGGAGGCAGGAACTTCAGGGCCACCGTGCGATCAAGCGTGCGGTCATGTGCCCGGTAGACCATTCCCATTCCACCCCGGCCGATGGGTGCTAGAATCTCAAAATGCGAAACAGTTCGTCCGACGAGCGGGTCCTTACCATCGGAATCGCTACCAAGAAGATCAGCCAGCGAGCTCTGCAGTCTCGAAGGATCGTTACTGAGCGACTCGAGGGTGGGCCAGATCAATTCGTTCACCAGATCCTCAAACGGTGAGTCCATGGACTCCGCCTCCACCAACAAAGCGGAGACCTTTCCGTGCAGATCCCTGTCACCACCACAAGTCTTGTCCAGGAAGACGGATCGCTCGCCTGCAGGCATGGCGAGAGCTTCCTCAAAGAGCTCTCTGACCTGGGTCAGACGCTCGACTGATAGCGGGTCCTTCATGATCTCAGAAAAAAGTCAGGCGGCAAAAGCACTCCGGATTTCCAGACCCAGCCAGGCACGGGCGTAGGCAATGCGACGCCGGACGGTCCTCTCCGACAGCTCCATGGCTTCAGCTGCTTCGCGGACCGAAAGTCCGGCAAAAAAACGGAGTTTGACCAACTTCACGGTTTGCGGGTCTCCGATGGCAAACTTCTCCAGAGCTTCATGCACCACGAGAAGGGCTTCATCATGGGCTGCGGCCCTGGACGGTTCCGACCCCTCCCAATTCCAGGTTTCCAAGTCGACCCGCTTCAGACCTCCTCCATGGCGGATCCGTTTCCGCCGCCTTGCCCGGTCAACCAGGATATGGCGCATCGCCTCCGCCACCGCGGCATAGAAATGAGTCCGGTCGGTCCATTCCGGTTGCTCATCCCCGCCCAAACGAAGCCAGGCCTCGTGCACCAGGGCCGTTGCCTGGAGCGTCTGCAGACCCTGCTGCCCCGCCATGCATGCCGTTGCGAACCGACGCAACTCACCATACAGGGTCGTCGTCAGATCGACTCGACTGGGGTCTGGAGGATCATCCGATCCGTTCGAATCTGTTCGGCCAATGTACATGGGGTAAAACCATAGCGACTACACTATCCGCTCTGGTTTACGGTTCGCTATTGATATACCCATGAACCGACCGGGTCCAGCATCGATCACCAGAGCCCCAGAACGCGTTGAAGGGGTCAGAATCTGCTACAGTTTCGGACCGGTGACCCGTTTCCAGTTCTGGAGCGGTTTCACACCCGTTACCGACCAGGAACCCATCTGTCATGAACTGCCTACTTCCCCTCAATTCCCTCCTGAGAACGCTTGCTCTTGTCTCATTGACCCTGCCCATGGCGAGTTCCCTGCAGGGTGGCGCATTCACCCTCACCGAACAGAATGCCTCCGGCATCGGAACCGCCTTCAGCGCCAGCGCGGAGGCCAAGGACGCCTCGACAATTTTCTACAACCCGGCCGGCCTGACGCGGCTCGACCGCCAGGAACTGGTCGGTGCCGTCAACGTGATAGTCCTCTCGGGTGGTTATGTCGATGAAGGCTCGACCACTGCTGGCTTCATCCCCATCTCCGGTGGCAACGGCGGAAATCCCGGAGGCGCCACTCCGATTCCGACCCTCTATTACGCCCTGCCAATCTCGGACAGCCTTGTCGCCGGGTTTGGCATGCACGTCCCATTCGGACTTTCGACCAGTTACGACGAAGGTTGGGTGGGCCGCTACCACGGACTGAATACCGAGTTGGCAACGATCAATCTTAACCCGTCCATCGGGCTCAAACTGACTGAATCACTCTCCATTGGCTTCGGATTCAGCTACCAATACGTCGAAGCGACTTTCACCAACGCCATCGACTTCGGCCTGGCGGGCTGGGCCATGGAAATACCGGGATTTGCCCCGGGGTCGGCTGATGGCGCCGTGGCGGTCGAGGGCAGCAATTGGGGCACCGGCTATAATTTCGGGATCCTCTGGGAGCCGATGGCCGGCGCCCGCTTCGGCCTGGCCTACCGTTCACAGATTGGGAATACCGTCACCGGCGACGCCACGTTTGCCGATGTCCCCGCGCCTTTCCAACCGATCTTCTACGATCAGGGATTCACCGCAGCGCTCGATCTTCCTGCGTCCATCTCCGGAAACTTCTTTTACCAGGTTGATTCCCACTGGTCCGTCATGGCCGACATCACGTGGACGAACTGGGATGTGCTCCAGGAGATCGTGATCAACTTTGAGGACCCGCTGACACCGACCGCAACCCTGCCCCAACACTGGAACAATTCATTCATCTACTCGGGTGGTGTCCACTATTCGGCCGGCAACCTGACCTACAAACTCGGTCTGGCTTTCGATGAGACGCCGATTCCCAGCCCGGAATATCGTTCGCCGCGCATTCCCGATTCAGATCGGACCTGGGTTTCTTTCGGGATGACCTTCCGGACGAGCGAAACCCTCAGTTTTGACGTCGGCTACGCCCACCTCTTCATGGCCGAGGGACCGACCAACTTCACGGACGATCAGACCCACAACCTGAAGGGCACCTTCAACCTGAGGGCCGATGTATTCAGCGGTCAGGTGACCTGGAAGTTCTGAAGCGAAGGCCATGGGCCTTTGCGAGGTATTAGGCTGCAGGTACTGAAGAGTGTGAGGGCGCACACAAGGCACGCCCCTTGCAAGTGATCTTCTTCACTTCTGCCTTCTTACTTCATACTTCTTACTTCATACTTCTAACTTCCGGTCAGCTTCCTGACCGCCCCCACCCTCACCGGTTTTCCGCTGTCTGCGCTGGCCAGAGCGGCGAAGCAGAGTTCGAGGCTCTTGAGGTTGTTCCGGGCCGAATGGCTGGGCTCGCGATCCTCCTCGATCGCACAGAGCAACTCGCCCATGGTGCCTCCCATTCCTTCGGGAAACCATTGACCTTCCAGGCTGGGCGAAGCCAGCCCGCTTTCGGTTACCAGGGTTACCGTCTGATCCATCAGCCCCGGCCCGTCACTGATCAACGTCCCCTTGTTACCGCACACCATCGAACGGTCCGAAGCACCGTGCAGACAATTGCCGTTGAAGACGAGCACCGCCTGGGCTCCCGGGTAGTCGACGATCACCTGGGCCAGCAGAGGCGGCTTTGCACGCTGACCCCGGGAGCGGGCAACCGAGGCGTAGACCTTCTCCGCCCGGGTTTCGCCAAAGAGCGTCTGCACGAAATCAAACCAGTGGATGGAAAAGTCGTAGAGGATGAGATGATGGATCTGATCGAAGGTCGTTCCAGCCGTCCAGTTGTGGTCCCAATGCACCGCGCAATCGACGCAGGTCAGGTCGCCGATCACCCCCTCCCGGACCGCCTCCCGCATATAGCTGAAATGCGGCGCCCAGCGTCCATTCTGGTTCACCACAAGCTTTACCCCGTTTGCGTCGGCCAGGTCCGCCAGCCGCTCGCCATCCGCCAGATCAAGCACAAAGGGCTTTTGACTGAGCACGTGCTTTCCCGCCCTCAGGGCCTCCTCGACCAGTCCAAGACGAATCGCCGGATGGGTCGCTATATCGACCACTTCGATTTCCGGATCGCTCAGGATTTCGCGGTGATCGGTGGTGACCGCCGCGTTCGGGTAGAATTCCTCCCGTCGCTCAATGGCACGGCCCTCATCGATGTCGCAGAGTGCGGACACCGTGTATCCGTATTTTCGATATGCCTTGAGATGCTGTTCGGTGATCCCGCCGCAGCCGATCAGCCCGATGGTGGGCCGGTAGGACTTGGGGATGGCCGGACGATAGTTCAGCTCGGGCGCCCGGGTCGTACCGGCCTCCTGTTCGCGAGTGTATCCGTATCCGTCGTTTTTCTTCTCACTCATGATGACGCTTATCGATCGACCAGCGGTACGGTCCTCTTCTCGGCCGCGCTCCGGACGGCCGAATCAACAATCTGCTGACCGATGCGACTGACCGCGGGCGATAAGGGTCCATCCACCTCGCTGCCCGTTTCCATGCAGTGGATCATGTACTGGATGGGGTCCTGCAGAGGCGGCTCGATCGAGTCGACCGCCACATCCACCCCCTCTGGATTGGCCGCAGTCTGCAGGCGCACCGTGTCATCGTAATCGTAACAGCTGATCGTCCCGGCGGTCCCCGTTATCACGAATCCACACTTTGGCTGGGGTTGGGTCACCCAGGGATCGGAGAAGGTTCCCCACCGAGTCTCAAACTTCGAGAGGCCGCGATCGTAACGCGCCACGGTGACACTGTGTTCGTCGACCTCGAGCCCATCCGGTCGATCCACGGCTGATGTCACCTCGATCGGTTTATTATTGCCGTGAAACCAGGTTCCCATGGTCACCCCGTATCCCAGGTAATCGAGCAACGAGCCACCACCGGCCACCTTGCTGTACCACCAGCTCGATCCCTTTTCCTCGGCCGTAGGGTTGCGTTCTTCCTTGTCCGCCCGGTGATAGAGCGGCCCACGATTACCCCCATAGTGATGGACTTCCTGCACCTGACCGATGACACCCTCACGGATCAGTCGATAGGCGGTGATATACGGCGGGTACCAGCGCAGAGGCCAGTTGATCGCCAGCTGTTTGCCCGTCTTCCTCAGAGCTGCGATCATCCGATCGGCATCCTCCAAGGACGTCGCAAAGGGCTTTTCCACGAGGATGTGCGTTCCGAATGGCGCCACCTTTTCCGTCCAATCTCCGTGTTCACCCGTCGCCGGACACAGGATCACCAGGTCCGGTTTCGTTTGTTCGAGACAGATCCTGTAGTCGGTGAAGACCCGGTCGTCCGGAATCGAGAATTTCGCGATGGTGCCCTCCATCCGGCTGCGATCCTCGTCGCAGACACCGGCAATCTCAGCATCCGGATTCTCGTGCACCAGGCGAAGCAGATCGCCCATGTGCATGTGATCGAAATTAATCCCTGCAATTCTCCATTTCTTCATGGCTCTATAGGTTACTTTTTCAGGTCAGACTCGAATGGCCCTAAGATATGGGGGTCTCAGGATAGATAACGGTCAGCTTGGCTTCGAGGGGGTCAAAGCACATATCTCGCATTGGCATGCAAGATAATGAGCAATGACCCCGTTGGCTATTCTTCGTCGGATAACTCCGGATCGGCGCTTAACTTAGGGACCGTAACAAAATAACTCACACAAATCTGCTGGTCTTTTCGGCGGGCAACGGTGTTGGATTCCGGCTCCGATAGCCCGCTATAGTCGCCCGAACCCGCCTTGTTGCTCCCCGAAAATTCTACGCATCTTTGATAACTTATTTCGTTACGGCCCCTTAGTGCCATTCAGGCCAGGCTCACAATCGAAAAGACCTGGTCGCCCAAAATAGGTTCGAGGGAACTCTGATGTGAATCACCGGCCGGGTATCTCCCGACTGCTCAGGCTCTCTCCGGATCGAAGAACCCGGACGGGCTGCCCGGTCGCCTCCGCCGTTTGCAGAAACAGCTCCGGAGTTTCGGTGTTGAAGGCAAACATCTCAAAATGACACGGGATCACCATTCCGATGCCCGTCTCACAGGCCAGGTGGACCGCCTCGGCGCCGTCGAGATTGCCCGCAACCCGTCTCTCCGGCCTGTTGCCATTAATGGGCAGAAAAGCCAGGTCGATTCCCTGGTCGACCAACTTCCCGGTCAGCCCTTCGTGCCAGAGAGTGTCACCGCTGTGATAGACGGTCCACGAGCCAAATCGAACAATGTATCCAAGAAATCGACACCGCCCATCCTCGTCGCATTCGACTTCGTTGTGCGCTGCGGCGACACCCCGGAAACGGAAGGCGCCGACCTCGACTTCCTCCCCGTCATCCAATCCGGCCGGCATGTCAGGATCGCACCCCAGACGATCGCAGACAAACCTCCGGTTGGCCTCAGGAATGACCAACCTGAGTTGCGGTCCGGTTGCGATGATCGGGGCCAGGGTTTCGGCATCGAGGTGATCGGTGTGATTGTGGCTGCTGGTCACGACCTCGATAAAGTCGAGCCGATCCGGTTCGATCACCTGCCGGGTCAACCGCACATGCGGTTTGTCGGTGGATGCGTATTTGCGGGTGAGTGAATCGGAAAGGTAGGGATCGAAAAGGATGTGATGACCCCGCCATTGGATAAGGAACCCGCTCTGCCCGAGCCACCAGGTCCGAAAACCGTCATCGCGCGTCTTCGCGGTGCTCGCAACGTCCCTCAGAAACGCCTCCCCGGTCTGGACAGGTTCCATCATCTCCTGTCCCTGACTCGATCCGCACCTTCGACCATGGCGCGCAGCTTTTTCTTCGCCGCCCACCGGGCCGTCTGGCTCAACCCGCAGTCCGGCGCGACCGAAAGCCGGTCGGCCGGCGCATGCTCCAGGCAGAGCCTGACCCGGTCTGCGACATCCTCTGCGGTTTCGATGTAGTAGCTCTTCACGTCGATCACGCCGACCGCCACATCCATGCGCTCGGCGATCGTGCCGATCATCTCGATCTCGGCAAACTCGCGGTTTGCCATTTCCACGTGCATCTCGTCGACCGCGAAATCCAGGAAATCCGGAAACATCGGCTTCAAGCGCCGGTAGCCCACCGCGTGGCCCTTGTAGTTGCCGAAGCAGAGATGGGTGGACAACCGGCATTTCCCGACAACCGGCTCGACCGTGCGGTTGAAGATATCCACGAATCTGCGGGTATCCTCTTTGTAGGCGTAGCAGCTCATCGACGGCTCATCGACCGTAATCTCACGGCATCCCGCCGCGACCAGACCTTCAATTTCCTTTCTCACGATCGGGACGAAAGCCTCCGTGATCGCGTAGCGATCGGTGTATTGGTCATTCGGCGTCAAGCGCCCGCTCATGGTAAAAGGTCCGGGCACGCTCGCTTTCAGAACCGGACCCTCCGGAGCCAGGCGCTTCAGGCGCTCATACTCCTCGACCGTCCCCAAACCGCGGGGTGCCCGGATCTCACCTGTGATGGCGTGCTTGCCGCGCTGATCGTGGGCCGGCGGTCCCCATCTCCGAGGCGAGGCCGATTCCAGTGATATGCCCTCCATGTAACCGTAGAAGGAAAGGTTGAAGTCAAAGCGGGTCTGCTCGCCATCGGTTATGACATCGAGACCGGCGCTGACCTGGTCGTGGATGGCTGCGATCACCGCATCGTCCTGCATCTCGGCGATCTCGTCGCGGCCGAACGCATCCAGGTCACGACTGGCGTGCTCAAGCCAGGACGGGAACGGGTAGCTTCCGATGACAGTGGTTCTAATCGGGCGTTCTTTCATAAGGGCACTTTGATTAATTGGAGATTGTCAGCGTTTTGCAGAAAACCAGGAACCGCAAGGCGATCGTGTCGAGGGTATCCCCGTAGGGCTATCCTCGATCCGACCAACGCCGCGGGCGTGGAATTTCTGCATAACCCGAAGGGCGGCAAGGGGTTGGGCGTGGGGCCGTGTTGTCCGGACAGGGACATACCCACCGGGTATGCCCGCTGGCCCGACCGCCTCGCCCGACGCCCAAATCCTTGCCGCGCTGACCGTCTCGAATTAATCAAAGTGCCCATAAAGGCTCTTTGTAAGGTTCTGTCGCCAAGCTTCGACCGCGTGATCATCACCCGAGTCGCGGCCGAAGAACCGCGACTCGATGCCGATTCACGCGTCCGTCAATCAGACATCCCGGTTTGACTCCGTCCTTCGGACACACTCCATCCCCCGTCGACCGCCAGTACCTGCCCGGTCACGAAGGACGATGCGTCGGAAAGAAAATAAACTGCGGCCTCATCCAGGTCTTCAACCCGACCGATCCGCCCGCCGTCGAGAGGCTGCTTGTTCGATATGAACGACAGGATCTCCTCGTCTTCCGCCGCCCGTCGGGCCATGGGCGTCTCGACCAGGCCCGGCGCCACCACGTTGATTCGGATATTCATCGGCGCATAGTAAGCCGCAGCCGATCGACTGAAACCAATGATGCCCGCCTTGGCCGCGGCATAGGCGTGGGTCCCGAAATGTTCCGGCGAGGGAGAAAAGCCCAGTACAGATCCCATGTTCAGAATGGTTCCCCGCTGTTTCAGATCGAGAAAACGGGCGATGGCCGCCTGATTGCTCAGCATCAGCGATTCAAGGTTGAGCATCAGCGTCGTCCGGATGCCTTGAGCGGTCAATCGGTGAGCCGGGCCATCGCCGAATCGCCTCCCGCTGCCGCCGGCCACGTGATAGAGCCCGTGGAAGCCACGGTAGCGGCTCTCCGCTTTCGCGATCGCCTTTGCCGCGGTATCGGGATCTGCGGCATCCCCGATCAGGGCACACCCGGAGTCGCCAAGTTCGGTCTGGGCTGCAGAAGCACTGTCCGCCTTTCGGCCCACGACGACCACCCGGGCTCCCTTTCCGATCAGAGCACAAGCGGCCGAAAGCCCGAGTCCGGTCGTCCCTCCCACCACCACGATCACTTTGCCATCCAATGCTGCCATCTCAGACCCCCATCCAATGGCGATCAGTGGATTTCGTGCAAAAGAAAAGTATGGGGCGCCTCGAGAAACTGAAGGACGCTTTGATCAGGTCGAAACGGTCAGCGCGGCAAGGATCTGGCCTTCCATCCGGCACAAAACCTCCACAGATGAACATATGTTCCCCCTTTCAGCTTGAAACCGAGCTTGGTTGACTATCCCATGGAGGCGAAGTGGATAAACTTTCCCAGACCCTCAAGGAGACATTTGGCTTCAATGACTTTCGTCCCCTCCAGCGTGAGATAATCGAGAGTTCGATGTCTGGCCGGGATGTATTTGCCCTGCTGCCAACCGGCGGCGGGAAATCGCTCTGTTACCAGTTGCCGGC
The DNA here is from genome assembly GCA_003641745.1 of Verrucomicrobiota bacterium. Classification (GTDB taxonomy): domain Bacteria; phylum Verrucomicrobiota; class Verrucomicrobiia; order Opitutales; family Opitutaceae; genus B12-G4. The sequence continues at coordinate 11,308 of QNAI01000106.1, forward strand.
TTTGCTCCGGCCGGGTTTGACCGTGGTGGTCTCTCCGTTGATCGCCCTGATGAAGGATCAGGTTGACCAATTGCAGGCCGCCGGCGTGGCCGCCACTTTTCTGAACTCGACTCTCGGGGTCAGGGAATCTCGCGCCCGCCTGGCCGGATTGCACAACGGAGAGTATCGGCTCCTCTACGTCTCGCCCGAGCGCCTCATGCTCGACGGGTGGCTCGAAAACCTGAAGGCTTGGAGTGTCGCCGCGTTGGCCATCGACGAGGCACACTGCATCAGCGAGTGGGGTCATGACTTCAGACCGGAGTACCGGCAACTGGCCGTGCTGAGGAAGGACCTGCCCGAAGTACCGATCATCGCTTTGACCGCCACCGCCACCCGGCGAGTCCAGGGCGATGTGGTCGACCATCTTCTGCTGAAGGATCCGGAGGTGTTCATCGCATCATTCAACCGCCCGAATCTGACCTATCGGGTCCTCCCCAAGGACCGCCCTCTCAACCAGATCCTGGAGCATCTCAAAGGACGCGAAGAAGAGAGCGGCATCATCTATTGTGCCACCCGTGCCGCTGCCGAACGCCTTGCCGAGTCACTCACGGAC
>QNAI01000107.1 GCA_003641745.1 Verrucomicrobiota bacterium
AATTGCGAATCCACCCTCCGCGTCCCGGGTCTCGCCTTTGCCGAGTCAGGGCCCCGGGATATGGGTCTTTCCTATGGGTATCTGGAGGGCCGGGCCGATCCGCCCCTGCCTCCGGAAGTCATCGCGGCAAGTGATCGCGTCCTGGCCGCGACGCAACCGGCCGGATTGGCTTACCTCGACAATATATTGCCTGACAACGTCATCGAACGCCTTGAATGGGGCGTGGTGATCGGCGCGGGAGGCAAAGAGAAAGCGGCCGAGCTCGGACGCGCGCACACCCGGCGGATCATGCCCTGGTAACCTGAGACAAACCCCATCCCATGAAGCTCTCTTTCCTCGATATACTCATCGTCGTCGTCTACCTGGTCGGCATCGCCAGCATCGGTCTCTATGTCTCGCGCGGCATGCGGACGACGCGCAAATTCTTCACCGCCGACCGGTCGATACCCACCTGGGCCGTGACCTTCACCCTGATGGCTACCATCGTGGGCAGCGGCACCTTCGTCGGACATCCGGGCACCTCCTTTGAAAAGGGGATGATCCTTTTCCTGCCCCATATGCTCCTGCCCGTGGTCCTGATCATTGTTTCGATCTGGATCGTGCCGTTCTACCGGCGGGTGGTGAAGATGAGCGCCTATGAGTACATGGGCCAGCGCTTCGGGCTCGCCAGCCGGATCTACACCTCGTTCGGCTTCCTGGCCGATCGCACCTTTGACCTCGGCGTCACCCTGGTCACGACCGGCATTGCCCTCTACATATTCACCGGCTGGGAACCCATCTACGTCATCCTCGGAGTCGGAGCTTTCACCCTGGTTTACACCATGATCGGCGGCATCACCGCCGTCGCCTGGACCAATGTCGCGCAGGGCATCATCCTTTCCGGAGGCGCACTCATCATCCTGGGGCGCGTCCTGTTCGCGCCGGAAATAGGAGATCCGATCGGGATCATCAAGAGTTCCTGGCATGCCGGAAAATACTCCTTCGGTTCCTGGGAATTCTCCTGGCGCATGCTCTTCGATCGCGAAACCACCACCATCTGGATCTTCTTTTTCGCCTATTTCATCCAGTGGAGCCGGCGCTACGTCACCGACCAGCACATTATCCAGAACTACCTTATCGCCAAGACCGACAAGGCCGCCAGTCGCGGCGCCTTCCTCGGTGCGCTTTCCTGCCTGCCCATCTTCTTCACCTTCATGTTTATCGGGGCGAGCTTCTACGGGTTCTTCGACCTGTTGCCCGGCGATGCCGGTCCCCTGAAGCCGGACGAGGTCATGCCGTATTTCCTCTCCCACTTTATTCCCAGCGGGGTTCTCGGCCTGATCCTGGCCGCCATCCTGGCCGCGGCCATGTCGTCGGTCAGCGCGGATCTCAACAGTATCGCCACCGTGCTGACAACCGACTACTTCAGCACGATCCTACCCAATGTTTCGGACAGGGTCCGGCTCCTCTTCGGACGCTTCATGGTCGTGGTTGGAGGGGTTCTCGCCTCGACCATCGCGGTCCTTCTCCTGCCCAAGGACGGATCCGAACCGCTCATGCAGCGGGCCATCACCATCGCGACCATCATATCAGGCGGGACCTTGGGGCTCTTTCTCCTCGGCTTCCTGACCCGTCGGGCCACCCGGACCGGTGCCTATGTCGGCATCGCCGCCTGCCTGATCTTCACCTCATGGGCTCTGCTCTCGAAGCCTAACGGCGCAGGCACGCGAATGGTCGACTTCGGCTTCAACTGGGAAATGAACACCATCCTGATCGGCGTGTTCGGTCACTTCGTGCTCTTTATCACCGGTTACCTGGTCAGTCGAATCTTTGGCGGCTACCTGCCGGAGAACGTCGCGCACCTGACGATCAGGGGACTGCACAACAAGCGGATCGAGGAAGACCTCCCCCAATAGACTGTCTTAAAAGACCTGAAGTATGTCGTTTGCTCAGAAAAGGCCTCGCCGCAAGGCACAACCCAAATGGGGTATCCCTTTAGGGCTATCTCTTTGGGTTGGAACGCCGCGCCGTGGTCGTTTCTGTTCAAACCCTTTGGGCAGGGATTTTAAGACAGTCTCTAACACACCACCAACGGAAAACTCAAACTGAATGACCGATGTTGCTTCCACCCGACGAAAGACCGAATATCCTTATTGTCCTCATCGACGACATGGGGGTGCATCAGACCGGATGCTACGGTAACGAGTTTTATGAGACGCCCCATCTCGACCGGCTCGCCGGTGAAGGGATCGTCTTCGACCATGCCTACGCGACGGCCCCGGTCTGCTCACCGTCGAGAGCCGGTCTCTACACCGGGAGACATCCGGCCCGCCTGCACCTGACCAACTATATCCCCGGGACCGAGCCGGAGAATGCACCCCTGGCGACTCCACCCTGGACGCCCTTCCTGCCCGTGGAGGAAGCCACCATCGGCAACCATTTCCGGAACGCAGGCTACAACACCTGTCATATGGGCAAGTGGCACCTCGCCATCGATTACAACTACCGGCCCGGACGTCCCACCGACCCTGAATCCCATGGATTCAACCGGGTGATCGTCACACGAAAGCCCAAACCGGACGCCGATCCCGAGGCGGATCCGCATCATATCGACGCCATCACCAATCATGCCTGCGAGTTCCTCGGTGAAATTCACACCCGGCCTTTTCTCTGTATGGTGGCGCACAATGCCATCCACCGCCCGGAGATGGCACCCGAAGCCCTCGTAAAAAAGTTTACGGCCAAACCCGGATCCGACCGCGACTGCAACCGGCCCGTTCTCGCGGCCATGGTATCCCACCTGGACACCGCCATCGGTCGGCTCCTGAGCGCATTGGATGCCAGCCCCTACGCCGAGAATACGATTGTCGTATTCACCGCCGATCACGGTGCGTTCGGTGTTTCTTCCGAGCACAAGCCACTCCGGGGAGCGAAGGCCGACCTTTATGAGGGAGGCATTAGAATCCCCCTCATCATCAGACTGCCGAAATCTTCGGATCGCGGACGACGCATCGACCTCGTCACTCCCAATACAGATCTGCTGCCAACGCTGACCGAAATCGCCGGAGTATCGATGTCAGAGGGTGTCTATGACGGGCGGAGCATCACCGGTTGCCTGACCGGCAGTGAAACAGCAGAAACGGGGGACCTTTTCTGGCACTTTCCTCACTATCACCACCAGGGAGTCGGTCCGTGCGGCGCCATGCGGCGCGGGCAGTACAAACTCATCGAGTGGTACGAAGGAAGTCTGCTCGGCAAGGCAGGTGCCCCTGCATTTGAACTATTCGATCTCGAGGCGGATCCTTACGAAGAAACCGATCTATCCGCAGTGATGCCCGGCCTCACGGTTGAAATGGCCCGACGGCTGGAAGAATGGCGGCAGGAGGTGCATGCCCAACCCATGATACCGAATCCCGACTTCGATCCCGAAACCCAACAGGCCGGCCCGCCTCCGCCTCCCGGAGATCCGGTCAGTCCGTACGAATCGTGAATCCCGTCACCCTCCAACAACCCCGCCGCATCCTGTTTGGAAACGGTTCGTTCGAACAGACGCCGGCGGAAGTCCTTCAGACCGGCGGATCGCGGGTCTTCATTGTCACGACCAGTTTTCTTCTCCCCCAGGCCGAAACCCTGGCTGAAAACCTCCGCAAGCTCGACCTGGAAACGCGGATATTCTCGGATATCGAAACCGAGCCGGACATCGCACTCTTCAAACGGGTTCTGGAATCGGGTCGCGAGTTCGGTTTCGACACCGTGGTGGGGTTGGGCGGTGGCAGCGTGCTGGACGTGGCCAAACTGGTCGCCGCTTTCAGAGAAGACGACCAATCGATCACGGATACCTTCGGCATCGGTCTGCTCAGAGGCCGGGGTGCTTCTCTGATCTGCATCCCGACCACTTCGGGAACGGGCAGCGAGGTATCGCCCAACGCCATCCTCCTGGATGAGACCGACCAGCTGAAGAAGGGTGTGGTCAGCCCGTTTCTGGTACCGGACGCGGCCGTCATCGATCCCCTTTTGACCGTTACCCTGCCCCCTCCCATCACCGCAGCCACCGGCCTTGACGCCATGGTTCACTGCATGGAGGCCTACGCCAACCTCCACGCTCACCCAGCCGTCGATCTCTACGCCTTGGAGGGGATGCGTCAGATAGCTCCCAACCTGGTCCGGGCGGTCCGGGACGGCAGCGACCTGGAGGCACGTGGCGCCCTTTCGCTCGGCAGCCTCTACGGGGGCCTCTGTCTTGGTCCTGTAAATACAGCGGCCGTGCACGCCCTGTCCTATCCGCTGGGAGGCGAATTCCACGTGCCGCATGGCGTTTCCAACACCCTGCTCCTCCCCCATGTATTCCGTTTCAATCTCGATGCCGCGCCCGATCGCTACGCAGAGATTGCCCGAACCATCGGCGTGTCCGACCGCGGATCGGCGATCGAGACAGGCCGGGCCGGGATCGACCGCCTGGTCGACCTCTCGGTCGCCTGCGAACTCCCGCAGCAATTGCGTGAGGTGGGGGTTAAGGACACCGACCTGGAGCACCTCGCAACCGAATCGATGAAGGTGACACGCCTTCTGAAAAACAACCCGAAGGAAATGAAGGTGGAGGACGCCGAAGCGATTTTCCGGGCAGCATGGTGATGGTTCACAAAGAACACTTCGGCACAGCGAAGTGGCTACAGCCTGAAAGGCCAGGCACATTGATGTAGCAACGGCGCTGTGCCGCCGTTCCCCAACGACCGAACGATTAATCCATCTCCTTTCACTCCCCTTCCACTTACCATGAACTGTTACGATCGCAATGCACTCAGGGGCGCCGTTGTTGTGCCGCTGGCCACGCCATTTCACGAGGACGGTCGTCCGGATGAAGACGGCCTGCTGCGTCTGTTGGATTTCGTTACCGACGGAGGCTGCCAGGGGGCGCTCGTTCTCGGAACGTCCGGCGAGACGGCGTCGATCCCACCGGAAGACCGTCTTCGGATCACCGAAATTTCCTGTGAGCGACTCAAAGGAAAAGGCGGCGCCTTTATCGGTATCGGCGACAATTGCCTGAGCACCTCGATTGATTACGCACGGCATGCGTTGAAGGCCGGCGCCGACGCCGTGGTCGCTCATTGCCCGTCCTACTTCCCAATCGGACCAGTCGAACTGGAGGCGTATTACCTGAAGCTGGCCGACAGCATCGATGGTCCGCTCTTCATTTACAATATTCCACCCACCACCCACCACTCGATCCCACTCGATACACTCGAGGCGCTCAGCCATCACAGGAACATCGTCGGCGTCAAGGATTCAGAGGCAAACCTCGAACGACTGATCGCGGTGTCCGAGCGCTTCCGTGATCGAGATGATTTCGCCGTTCTGTGCGGCGCCGCCGGCTTCTCGGCTCCGGCCATGCAAGCGGGTGCCCTCGGTTTTGTCCCAAGCGCGGGCAACATCGCACCTGCGATCTGCCGGGAAATCTCAGATCGGAGTCTGGCCGGGGATTTCGAAGGGGCCAAAGAATCGCAGAGGCGCATGGACACCGTGAATCGAATTTACGCGAAAGGAGGTACACTCGCGGATACGCTACCGCGCCTGAAGGTGGCGATGAGCATGCTCGGGTTCGGATCCGGCTCGGTGCGACCACCGCTCATCTCGATGATAGAAGAACTGCGCGGGGCTGTTCGCGAAGAGATGGCCGCACAGGGGCTGGTGTGAAGATGCTCTCGGCGCGTCCGGCGGCCACGCCCTACCCTCAGACTTTCCACATTCATTGGTAGGGCGTGGCCGCCGGACGCGCCGAGAGCATTCGTGAATCGCCTGATTGATCCTGCGCACTCCCCTCCATGAATCCCCAAGCTCACCACTGTTTCCTTGCCGATGACCTGAGCGGTGCCCTTGAGGTCGGGGCCGTGTTTCATGGTCAGAATCGGCCCGTGCGCATCTCGCTCAGACCCGGGCCTCTCCCGGAATGGGAGACCGGAACGGTCCTGGGATTCGATGTCGACTCGCGTGCGAAGACCTCAAGCGATGCCTACCAATCCGTGTTCGAACTGGCCAAGACGTTGCGGAAGGAAGGTCACCCAATCATTCTCAAGAAGATCGATTCCACCATGCGCGGCTGGATCGGACAGGAGATCCAGGCGGTACTCGATTCGGAATGTGCCGACGCCGTCGCTCTCTGCCCGACCCATCCGGCCGTTGGACGGACGGTGAAGGATGGAGTTCTCCTGGTCGAAGGCGTGCCCGTTCACCAGACGGCGTTCAAACACGATCCCGCATTCCCGATCCGCTGCAGCCGGGTGGATGAAATCACCCGCGCCCAAACAGATGCCTCTCTCCGACACTGCCCGCTTCAAGTGGTCCGGTCATCCGGAGCGTCACTGACCGCCTGGATCGCGGAGACCATGGACTCAGGAATTTCCATTCTGGGTTTCGATGCCATCACCGAGCAGGATCTCGATTCGATCGCTCAGGCGACGCTGGCTTCCGGATCGCGCATCCTGCCCTGCGGCTCCGGAGCCATGGCTGCGGCGGTCGGAAGAGTCCTCAACCCAAGAACCAATGGTGGATCCGGTGCCCCTGAGAAGCAGTCGTCAATCGGCCGAAAGCGAACTGCATTTCTGATCGGGAGTGCCCATCCCAGTTCCCTGGCTCAGTTCGAGAACCTCCTTCGTGCCCGACCGTTGACTGTCTTCCGGTTTGACCCGAACAACCCGGCGTCCTGGTCGGATACCCTCCAAACCAGCATCCAAGTGCAGAAGGACGGAGTGATTGCGCTCCTCCCGGAAACCCAGGGGAACGAAAAACGCCTGGCCGAAACAGCCGAAGGGATCCAGGAGTTTTTTCATCGGTTCGCAAAAACAACTCCACCGGAAGAGCTTCCTCAGAACTGGTTCATTACCGGAGGCGAAACCGCTCGAACCATCATCGATGCCCTTTCGCTCGAATACCTGGATATTGTCGACGAATTGGATCCCGGCGTCGGTGTTGCGGTCAGCACAACCCCCGACCCGATACAATCCGACTCAAACCATACCCTTATCACGAAACCCGGAGGTTTCGGTCACCCCTATACCCTGATCAACTGTTACGATTATTTTTCGATATGATTGAATACCTGCTTATTTCACCAGGTACTCGTCTCGAAAAGTCGAGTAACCCATTGTTCCTTAGAATATAAAGAACAACTTCCCCCACCCATGTATGAAATACTAACATGAATTGATCTGAATTTACGAATTTCAGCTATTGACTCATTCGAATTTCATACTTTAAGATGGCGCAGTCAATGCCTCTGCCCACGGATTTTTCAACCGGGGCACCATGCCCCTCAACCCTACAGTCATTTCAATCGGAGTTACCTCTTCACGCGACGTGGTAGGGTGATCCCCACGCTACCCCCGATCAGGTCGCGGCCCCTGATACCCCGTCAACCTGAATATCCCCACTCTTTGGGCGATGCCGCCCATCGAACCCTGAACTACAACACCAAAAAGCATGAGCACTAGAAACATCTCCCGCTTATTCGTGATCTCCCTGCTCGCTCTGGCCACAGGACTCAGTTCCTATGCAGGGGACATCATCGGGCGAATCAAAGACGCCAACACCGACGGCTACCTGCCCGGTGTCTCGGTCAAGATTCCGGGCACCAACCGGACCACCACCACCGACCGCGAAGGTCGTTATCGAGTCGGCAATCTGGCGGCCGGTAGCTATACCGTCCAGGCCGAATATATAGGGTATGACCGGGTCACTAAAGCCATCTCGGTTCCCGCGACCGGTTCGGTTACCAACGACATCACGCTTGGATCGGAAGTCGTCGAACTGGAGGCCTACGATGTCACCGGTTACCGTGAAGGACGTTCGCTGGCGCTGCAACAGAAGCGCACGGCCGGCAATGTCATGGACCTGGTCTCCGCGGATTCGGTGGGCAGCCTGCCCGACCGCAATGTGGCCGAGGCCCTCGCCCGCATTCCAGGCATCAGCCTCGATGTTGACGCGGGTGAAGGACGCTTTGTCAGCATCCGCGGCATCGAGCCCAACTTCAACACCGTCACCTACAATGGCGTGACCCTTGCCCCGCCGAGTGTCGTTGGTCGTGAAGGCCGATCCATGCCTCTGGACGTGGTCGGATCCTCCCAGGTCAACCAGATCGAAGTGATCAAGTCGCTCACCCCGGACATGGATGGCAACTCTCTGGGTGGCACGATCAATATCAAGAGCGCCAGTGGTTATGACCGTGAGAAGCGGTTCATTATGGGCAAACTCGAGCTCGGAAGCAACACCGTCGCCGACGGCACCCTGATTGATACCGACATCACCTACGGTGACACCTTCAATGACGGAAAGATTGGTCTCGCCCTGTCGGCCAACTACTCGAACCGACCCTACTCATCGGAGGAACTCCAGATGAGTTGGGACGATGACGATAACGGCTTCTTTCCTACGAAATTCGAAAGAAACCCCAAAGAAGGTGAACGCGAGCGTTTGGGCTTCAACTACAACCTCGAATTCCGTCCCGATGAAGTGACCGAGATCTACTTCTTTGGTTTCTACAATCAATTCAACGACGCTTACCGCCAGCAGGAATTCCTCATACACAACCGCGCCGATCCCGAGTGGCAATCCCCGACCCTGATCAATGTGGACCGGATGCGGTTTGAGCAGCGCGATTTCCGCCGGGAAATCGACCAGTCAATGATCAATTCCACCCTCGGGATGAAGAAGCGATTCGACAATCTGACTGTTCGGGGTGACATCACCTACTCTTTCTCCAAAGAGGAACAACCGTTCATCAAGTCAGTCCAATACCGGACCGGGAACCTCGACTACAATGGCCAGGACGGTAATCCGCCTCCGTTCCAGTACGAATTCGGAGGTTTCTTCCCGGCGATCAACGACCAGGGCGCCTACCAATCAATAGACACTCCGGAAGTGTATCCCCTGCGGCGTTTCCGGGTCGAGGATTCGACGGTGGAGGAAACCACCTGGACACCCCGCCTCGACTTTACCTGGGATTACGAGGACGTGGGCGGTTACCCGGGCACCTTCCAGGTGGGTGCCAAGTATACGGACCGGAGCCGGTTCGTGAACGACAATTCGAGGCGGCCGGTCAGCGCCGATGGGTTCAGCCACACCGTGGGGGACATATCCCCGTCAACCGCCGGCTTCCCGTTTTTTGACGGGCGTTATATGTATCCGTCCGACATGGAAGTTAACACGGCCTTTGATTACCTCGCCGCCCACCCGGACGAATTCGTGATCGATCCCAACGAATCACTGTCGAACTCATTCGAGGACGATTACGACGTGACCGAAAAGATCCTGGGCCTCTACCTCATGGGCACGGTGGATTGGAGCGAGCAACTGCATATGATCTACGGCGTGCGCTACGAGGATACCGACACGGATCTGACCGCGTGGGAATTCCAGGAGGGCGAAACCGGGGAAGGGGACGTGATCCGAGTGGTTCAGAATGACAGCACGTTCGATTATGACAACTGGATGCCGAACCTTCAGTTCCGCTACGACGTGACCGAAAGCTCGGTCCTTCGATTCGCCGCCACCGCGACAATCGGGCGTCCGCAGTACGAGAAGGCCTCGCCCATCTCGGTGCTCGATTTCTATGAGCTGGAAGAACCTCTCGATCCGGATTTCGCTTTCGAGGGAGAGCTCGAAATCGGCAATCCAGACCTGTCCCCCTACGAGTCCCTGAACTTAGATTTCGCCTACGAGTATTACTTCAAGTCGGGTGCCATGCTCTCGGTCGGTCTCTTCTACAAGGCGATCGATAATCCGATCTACGAGTTTCAGGATGAGGAGGATAACATCCTCTACAACGATGTGCCGATGGAGACGCTCTATACCTCTTCGTTCCGAAACGCGGACTCAGCAACGATCTCCGGTCTTGAGCTCAACGCGGTGCTGCCGTTTACCACCTTCTTCCAAGGCAACTTCCTGGATGGATTTGGGGTGGATGCGAACGCGACCTTCATCGATTCGAGCGTCGACGTAATTGACCGCGAAGACGAGGATCTCCCGTTCTTCCGTCAGCCGACGACCATCTACAACCTGGCCCTTTACTATCAGAAGTACGGTTTCGCCTTCCGCGTCGCCTACAATTACCAGGACGAGAGCCTGCGTGAGCTGTCCGGAAATGAAGATTCGGATTACTGGGACAAGGAACGCGGCTTTACCGATATTCAGGCCAGTTACAGGGTCACCGAAAACTTCACGGTTTACGTCAACTGGAGAAACGTCGCAGAGACGAAAAAAGATACGAGTTATGGGCCGGACACCAATCGCATGCGAGCGTCGGAATTCTACGGATCCGATATTCGAGGCGGTATCCGCTTCCTCTTCTAGAGCGTCTGTCTTGATCAATCGGTATCATTCCAAGCGCCTCGGCTTCCCAGCCGGGGCGCTTTTTTCGGGTTGAACAGGATCACCTTCAACCGGCGCGGGCGAATTGGAAGCCGATCGGCCAATCGAGCACTGGCGTCCTGTCTTATTTCATACTAATCTCGCCCACTGGGAACACATAACACTCTATACATCAATCTATAAAGAATGTGTCCGCCAAGATAAAATGAAATACCAGCGGGAATCAATCTGAATATTCAAATCTCAACTATTGACTCATTCATATTTCATCTTTCAGAATTACCCCACCAAAACCACCGACCCCGCATCTCAACCCAGGCGTCTTGATTATTCCCCTCAAATCAAATCAATCGGAGCCACTCCATCTCTCGAATCGATGGAACACCCCGCCCCCTCACCGGTCGACCTAAGTTAACCCACTCTTTGGACCATACCGCCCATTGAACCCTGAACTACAACACACAAAAGTATGAGCACTCGAAGCATCTCCCGCTTGTTCGCACTCACCCTGCTCGCTCTGGCCACCGGCCTCAGTTCCTACGCAGGGGATATCGTCGGACGAATCAAAGACGCCAACACCGACCGTTACCTGCCCGGCGTTGACGTCAAGATCCCGGGTACCAACCGGAACACCACCACCGATCGCGAAGGTCGTTATCGATTCGTCGACCTGGACGCCGGGAGCTACACCGTCCAGGCCGAATACATGGGGTACGACCGGGATACGAAAACAATATCCGTTCCCGAGATCGGCTCAGTCACCCACAACATCACGGTCGGAGAGGAAGTGGTCGAACTCGAGGCCTTCGAGGTGGAAGGTTACCGCGAGGGCCGCTCCCTCGCCCTCCAGCAGAAAAAGTCCGCTGACAATATCAGGGACATCCTTTCGGCCGACTCTGTCGGCCAGATTCCCGACCGCAATGTGGCGGACGCCCTCGTACGCCTGCCCGGTGTGGCCGTCCAGATGTCCAATGGTGAGGGCCGCTTTATCTCCATCCGGGGAATCGCGCCGGACCTCAATAATGTCACCGTGAACGGGGCGACCGTCGCCAATCCCGGCGTCGATGGCCGGGCCGGGCGCGCCATGCCGCTGGATGTCATCGGTTCGGCTCAGATCTCTCAGCTTGAGGTGATCAAGACCGTCACGCCCGACATGGACGCACAGGGACTGGGCGGCACGATTGAAATCAAGACCGCGAGCGCCTTTGACCGCGAAAAAGGCTGGCTCGTTGGATCACTGGAAGGCGCATACAACGAACAGCCGGAAGATTACGGTTACCGCGCAGAGATCCAGTGGGCGGAAAGGTTCGGTGCCGACCGGAAGTGGGGCATCGCCATCGGCGCATCCTACGAATTTCGCCCTTATCAGAACGACGCTGTGGATATGCGGTGGGACAAGGACGATTTTCTCACGGATTACGACAACGATGGGATCTTTGAGGGCGAAGTCGAG
>QNAI01000108.1 GCA_003641745.1 Verrucomicrobiota bacterium
CCGATCAGGAGGAACGTTGCTGAGAAGAGGAGAAAAGCTCCGGCCAGGTACATGTCCTGGGAGGTCAGCGCAGCCAGGAAGATCGGTCCGGCGGTCGGCAATCCGAGGACGATTCCGGTAACCACGGCCCCGGAAAGCAGGTTGGGCAACTCCAGCCCGAGTCGGCTGACCAGCGGGTTGATGGCAATCCGAACTCCGTATTTGAAGACCACCACCCGCTCCGACAGACCCTTGGCCCGACCCGTCTGAATATGCTGTTGCCCCAGGACATCCAGCAGATTGCCGCGCATCACCCGAATAACCGACGCCGTACCCGAGGCGCCAATCACGATCACCGGTATCCAGATGTGCGACATCAGATCCCGGACTTTGGGCCAATCCCAGGGTGCCCCGATGTATTCGGACGAAAACAACCCGCCGATCGACTGCGCATCCAGGAACCGCATCTGGATAAACATGAATAGCAGGGCGAGAAGGAAACTCGGGGTGGCGAGCCCAAAGTAACCCAGGAAAGTGATGCCGTAGTCGCCAATCGAGTAAGGTCGGGTGGCGGAATACACGCCGATCGGGATGGCCACCGCCCAGGTCAGAACCAGTGTCGTCAGGGATAGTAAAATGGTCAGGCCGATCCGCTCCCCGATGACCTCCAAAACGGGCTGCTCAAAGGTGAAGGACTCGCCAAAATCAAGATGAAGGACGATACCTTTTACCCATCGGTAATACTGCTGATAGAGAGGGTCATTGAGTCCGTATCGCTCCCTCAAGGCCTCGACCTGGGCCAGGGCACTCTCCGAACCGAGTTCTCCCTGCTCCTCCAGTTGGGCCAGCCTGGAGGTCAGCATGTCCCCGGGGGGAAGCTGAATGATGGTAAAACTGATCATCGAGATCAGAACCAACGTCGGACCCATGTGGAGAATACGACGTATGATAAAGCTGATCATGCCCTTGTCTTTCAGCGGTGACCTAACCGGCCAGCCAAGGTCGACTTCCGAAGACTGGCCGGGATCTGAAAGGCCGGCTGAACAGCCCCGCGACCGGAGTATCTTTTCGGATGTACCCTGTGAAACAGTTCTTTCTGCTCAAACGATATACCTCAGAAATCTCAAGGCGGTCTTCGGGTCTGAAACTCATTCGGTAATGCAACGGGGGTGACAAGATGTGTCTGCGACTGAATTTCAGCCGAAGAAAGGGCGAATCTGCGATGCAGATCGCATTGGTCAGGCGGAGAATTGTCAAGCTGTTCATCCCGGGGCAAGGGGTCATGTCTTGACTGTCAACAAGGCTGCCTTGTTGACAGTCAAGACATGACCCCTTGCTGTTAACGACATGACCCCTAAAAGAACCGGAAAGCATACAACGAACTGCCTTTATCCACGGCAAAGCGGATCCGACCGATCACCCGCCCGTTTTCGGTCCGGTCGGCACACAACGCCGCAATGGACCTGCCGTCGAATTTCACCGGGTTGTTCCGCCCCAGATCATCTCCCTCGATTCGGGTGATCCCGAGACAGTCTCCCCTTCCATCCAGAACCTCGATACCGATCGGTCCCGCATGATTGACGAATAGGTCCCAGCCCGGAATCGCGAGCACCCGGGTGGTCAACCGCCCGCCATCGACCGATACGAATCCGTCCAATCTCAAGCGCGCTCGGAAGATCCCACCGCCGGTCATTCTGATTCCGTTGGGGTGATTCTTGCCGTACGAACTCGCGCCGTAGTGGAAGATCAACTCGTCATTGAGTCGAAGGGGAGGACTGGTGAATTCCGTAAGGTAGCCTCCGTCATTCCGGCCCTCATCGCCGCCCTCACTGCCATTGGCAATGAAGATACCCGCATGGCCGTCCTCGTTTTCGAACATGACCTTGTCCCAATGCAAGCCGTCCCTGCTGGTCTGCAGTTTCAGAAAGGCGCAGCCCGACGAGGACCAGGGATGATCCCCTTTCACATGAAAGACCTTCAATCCGCCCAGCCAATGCGATCCGTAACGCCAGGCGGTTGAGCCATAGTATTCATCATCGGGTTCGTCTCCTTTGCCGCCTGTTCCGGGCGGGACCTGGTTCACTTCGACGATCCGTTCGACGTCGATCGCGGCATCGAGCCGATCGACAAAGAGATAGGCCCGCGACCGGAGAAGGTGCTCCGTTCCGTCGCCCCGTTTCTGCTGAAACTTCAGCGACGCCAGGAATCGCTTTTCCCGCGTATCGATCGAAAACACGCTCACATCCCCCGGTCCCATCAGGGAGACCCCGTCCTGCGTCAGCCGGCGGGTGAATCTGCGCACCACCTGTCGGCCGCGATGCCAGACATGCCCGTCGGCGGACTGCATATGGTAGACGCCGGTATGCTCTTCGTCGCTGCGAAGGAAAAGCCATCCCTGGTATGGGAAATCCCGGTTTTCCGAATCAAAGTGACACGAGAAGAGATCAAGATGGAAGACTTCCCCGGGTGAGTCGCCGTACTGCAAATCAGAAAGGGATTTTGGATACACGATTTCCACCCGGCCATCGTCTCCGCCTTCCCAGGCCAGTCCGTCATCGGACGTATAGCGCAGCAATTTGATCCGCTTCCACCCATCGGGCGCCGCTGGGTCAATGGCTCCGGCGAACGCCAGTGCGAACATCACGTGCTTACCCAGACCCGGATCAAAAACGAGGGTGCCGTTTGCCATCAAAGTACCCGGGTATTCACCAAAGACGTCCGCGGACAGTTCGAGGACTGGAACCTGGCCACTTTCGTCCTTCCTCGGTTGATGCAGGCGTCGAACCAGGTCCTCTCCCGACTCAATCAGCAGGTCATCAACAAAAAGGAGGGGTTCATCCGCTTCCACGGCATAGGGCGTATTCATCGCGGATCTGTTAAGGGCACCTTGTATCATTCGAGCATGTCAGCGCGGCAAGGATTTGAGTGTCGGGCAAGGCGATCTATTCAATCCGACCCTCCCCCTGAGCAAAAAGCGGCTGGGTCCAGGCAAATTCACCTACACTCGAAACAACCCGGGCGCGAACATAGAGATCGTCCTCCAGAAGCGTGTAGGCGGGTTCCAGCGTTTCATCCATCTTGAGAATACGACCATCCTTTCCAACGAAAGTGGTCCGATAGCCAAAAGCATTGTCCGCATCTCCGGATTTGGAAACCCCTTCGCGCCGGATCTTCAGGCGCAGGGTCCGGCCCTCGGTTGAAACATCCTCCAGCTCCACGCCGGTGGACGCGTAAAAATCGCCGCGGACCATCGCTTCGATCAACGCGCCGGGGGTCGGTTCCACCGCACGAACCACAATCCAGCCCCGCCCCGGATTAGACGCCCGCGGCCCCCATTCCTGGAAATTATGGGCGTCATCCGTCGCGACGCCAAAGTAGATCCGTCCTCTGCTCAGCAGGTCGTCCCACATCTCTTCCAGGCCGGGATGCCCGCTCCCTCCGAAATCGTGCACCTTG
Source organism: Verrucomicrobiota bacterium (assembly GCA_003641745.1). Classification (GTDB taxonomy): domain Bacteria; phylum Verrucomicrobiota; class Verrucomicrobiia; order Opitutales; family Opitutaceae; genus B12-G4. The sequence goes on from QNAI01000108.1 coordinate 3,436, forward strand.
GGGTGCCCGTTGAAGATTTCAAAGTGACGCAGGTTATCAACCGAATAGAGGTCGTCCGCGGTCAAGGACCAATGGAAATTGGGATGGTTCACATGCGAAAAGCCGCCCTCCGCCCGGATCGCATCGATCACCTGCTGCAGAACCTCACTCTTGCTGTTTCCCCCTTGTTTGCCCACTGTTTCCTCCGTCCCGATGCCATTGACGTGGATCGTGTAGCGGGTTCCCAGACTCAAGTCCGTGAAAGAATCGGAGACCTCCTCTCCCGGTATCAGGACAAAGGGTTTTCTTTCACCACGCACGGATTCCCGGTCAAACTCCCGCTGGAGTTCGGTCACCCCCGTCCGGTAATTGTGATCGCTGAGAACGAGAAAATCGTATTCATGATCGCGATACCAATGGGCCACCTCTCCGGGCGAGCTGTCTCCGTCGGAGTTCAGGGTGTGGGTGTGGGTATTGCCCTTGTACCAGTTCGGTTTTGGCCACTGCCCGTCCCCACCGGAATCGGCGGCGTGTACCAAGGGGGCGGACAGGATTAAGAGGCAGGTCAGTTTTTTCATGTGGTTCGTCCTTTCATGGTTCGTCCTTTCATGGTTCGTCCTTTCATGGTTCGTCCTTTCATGGTTCGTCCTTTCATGGTTCGTTCGACAATGCTCCAGATGAATAGTGGATCGATACCGCCGAAAGTCGAGGCGAGGAACATCCGTTTGTCGCTCCAAGGGCCAGACGGTAATGAACCCATTTCGCCGTCAGTCGAACACCGGAGTCGGCCAGCCGCAATGGCGGCGAATACCCCCGAAATGCCACCTCCCGCCACAATCACATCCACGTCCCAGGCGACCGGTATCTCCCGCGCAGGCTCCTTGACCGTGTCGGGACCAGCCTCATCCACCCGGATCTCATCATCGCTCACCTCCCTGCCGTCGAGCGTGATCAGTTCATTGTCCTCAGTGAGTATGACCTTCCCCGTCTTTCCGATCTTCATGACATTCCTTCTTCCTTACCCCCTATTCCTCGAGTTTCCGGCTTGTGACCGAGAACCAGTTCCATTCCCGCGCCTTCTCCGAACCGGAACTTCCGGATACGAAACTGCTCCCGTACCCGATCAGGAAAGTCGCCAAAAACCCAAAAGTCGAAGGCCAGAGAAAGCTGATGTATTCATCGGCCTGGAGTTTGAAAAGACCATATATCTGCTCCTGAAAGGCGACGAACAGGGTAACCAACACCCCGATGGTTCCACCGATCAGAACGCTTTGCGCATTGGCCCTTCGAGTGAACATTCCCAAGAGGAAGATTCCGAGTATGGGGCCGGTAAAGCTGTTGATAAGCTTGTTCGCAATCTCAATGAGTGAACCCAGTTTCGATACATTACAGGACAGGATGATGCCTGTGATCCCGACCAGGAGTGTGATGACGCGCGAAACCCGGACCTGTCGTCGATCCGCCCCTTCGGATTTGTCCTCGCTGCCAATTGTCTCCCCCCGGAAAAGCCGCCGGTAGAAATCAACCATGACGACCGACGTCACGGCGTTGATGGCCGAATCGATACTCGAAAGCGACGCGGCCAGGATCGCCGCCATCACCAGGCCGGTCATCCCGATCGGAAAGACCTGGGACATGAAGTAGGGGTAGATCTGATCGGGATGATCCAGCGCCCAATCAGGCAATCCTCCCAGACTCGCCTGAAAATAGGTAAAGAGGGCCAATCCGATAAATGCCAGCGCCAGCATCCAGACGACATCGCTGACCGCCGTGATGACAAATCCCTGCCGGGCGTCCCTGATCGTCCTGGAGGTTTGAAAGCGTTGCACCATGACCTGATCGCTGGTGTAGGTGGTCAGTCGACTCACCATCGTGGCCATAAACACTCCGGTCAGAGTCATCGGTATCAGGAAGTAGCCGGTCACCTTCGAAACCAGGCCCCCATCCACCGCCACGCCGCTGAGTCGAGTTATGGCTTCTTTGCCAATCTGATCCCAGTTCCCAATAATCTCCATAAAGCCGCCATCAACATTCCTGAGCACGATGACGATGGTCACGGCGAGTCCGGTGAACATGATGAAGAACTGCACGAGATCCGTCCAGATCACCGCGCGAATACCGCCCATCATTGTGTACAGGGTGACAATCGTTCCGATCCCCACGATCAGGGTAACGGCACTGACCTGATTCCCGGTCACCACCGAAAGGGCAAGGGCCGGAACGTAGAGCGCCGTCGCCAGCCACCCCAGGCGCCAGAGGATGAATATACCGGCGGTCAAGGTGCGAACACCGATACTGAATCGGCGTTCCAGGTACTCGTAGGCCGAGATCACGTCCATTCGCCGGTAGAGCGGCAGGGTGACAAAGAACACATAGGGATAGAGCAACAACCATGAAAGGTTCCCCACCATCGTATACACGCCGAACTTGATCATGGCGGACGGCTGCATGAGATAGTCGATACCGCTGTTCAGGGCCGCCATGAGCGACGCACCCACCACGAACCATCGCATCTCGCGCCCGGCGAGGAAGAAGTCCGTCAGGTTGCTCTGCCGCCGGTAGTGGAAAGAGCCGATCAACAGCAACATCGCCAGGTAGGCAACGATGACCAGGATGTCCAGCCAGTGAAGGGTCAGGTCAATGGAAGCGGGCATTGGGGGGTCAGAGGTTCAAAGGCACGATGGTAGATGCAAGATGGTCAGAGCGGCAAGGCGGTCCCACGCTCAAAGCCTTGCCGCCCTTCGGGTTCTGCAGAAATCCCACGCAACGATCTCATAGCCAGCCACGCCCTACCTCAGAATGCAACGTTCGCGGCGCGCCGAGCCGTCACGCCCTACCTCAGAACGCAGAGGATTCATTGGTAGGGCTGGACCGCCGGGCCGGCCGCATCCGTCGGTGAATCGCGCGAAACGTCGCTCCGGGTGTGACCAGAAGTGCGGGGCAAGAGAGTTGAAAGGCGGGACATTATTTGATGTACAAGCGTTCAGGGGTCTGCAATGGACTTGGAATGTCCTTCCGGGCAGCCGAATAACCAGTCTGCGGTCGCGCAGGAGCACGACCCTCCATTCTATGTCAACGTGGAGGGCTGTCCTCCCGGGCAGCCGCACAACCCTGGCCGCGGTCGCGCAGGAGCACGACCCTCCATGCCCAATCCCACGGTGAGATCTAAATCCCAAAATGCCAACTCGCCGCCGCTTTACTCCCCGCACTTCTGGTCACACCCCGTCGCTCCCGCTCGACGGGTTCGGGATCGACAATCGATTTCGATGAGGTGAGAATTCAGTGTCCCTTGCCTCTCCGCCAAAATGAAGCGTATTCCAGCCTGCCTGATCGCCGCGAGTGTGATCGCCTTGAGTGGATGTCTGCGCTCCGATCCTCAAGACAGCGCGGAACCTGAACCCATGCCATCGACAGTGGTGGCCGCACCGGCAACGATCGATGCGGCCCTCTTGGCCAACCGCAATTTCGGAGAGGCGCCCGTCCTGCTCGAACAGGTCGGGACCGGAGCATTGCCGCCGGTGTCGGATCGTTTACCGGAAAATCCCCGGGTCATCCTCCCGGTGGACGAAACAGGCCGTTATGGGGGGACCATCCGGCGGGTGCTGATCGCTGATATCATCGAGGAAGACGAAGTCTACAAGACGCTGACCGACAGCCTCATGATGTTTGAACGGCCGCTGGCCGAACGCATCGAGGTGAACCTCGCGGAGAGTTACGAATTTCTCGAGGAAGGCAGAGTTGCCCTGTTCAGGCTCCGCCGGGGAATCCGCTGGTCCGACGGTGTGCCGCTGACCACGGCCGATTTCCTCTTCTGGTACGAGGACATGACCTTCAACGACAACGCGCGCAGCGTGGCCCTCTTCCCGAGCGAATGGCTGATTGACGGCAAACCGATACGGATGGAGGCGATCGATGATTTCACCCTCAAGTTCTCCGCCGCCAAACCCATGGGTCGCCTGCTGCAGGCACTATGCAAGGATCCGGTGGCCTACCCGAAACACCACTTTGCGCAATACCATCCCAGATACAACCCGGACGCCACCTACGGGGACTTTCGCCAGCGCACCTCCGAAGCAAGAATCATCATGGAACCGGGGGTTCCCGTGCTCTCGGCCTGGATGTCCACAGGATGGGTCCACGGGCAGAAGATCGTCTACCAACGGAACCCCTATTACTGGAAAATCGATACGGAAGGAAATCAACTCCCCTACGCGGACCGGCTGGAGTTTGCCATCGTGCCCAGCCTTCACGTCATCAACCTCATGCTCCTGAACGGTCAGGTCGACATGGTCGGACGATACGACCTGACAGACCTCTATGCGGAAATGAAGCAGGAGGAGCCGAAAGGCGTGATCAAGGTCAGGGTGACCGGTCCCGAAGCCGGAAACGCGTATTACCTCAACTGGGACGCCCACAACCCCGCCCTGCGTGAAGCGATTCGCAACAAGAACGTACGGATGGCACTCTCCCACGCCATCAACCGGGCAGAAATGAGCGAGATCGCCTATCAGGGAATGCTCATTCCCGGCGGGTATTCGTTCAATCGGCTGAGCCCATACTATTCAGAGGAATCCTACAGAAAATATACTGCGTTCGATCCAGATAAAGCCCGAGCCCTCCTCAAGCAGGCAGGCTACCGCGATTCCGATGGCGACGGCTGGCGGGAATTCAGGGACGGCTCGACCTTCAGCCTCACCGTCGACGTTCCCGTGGCGTCGAATTCCAAGGATGATTCGGTCGAACTTCTGCAGGAGTACTGGCAGGATATCGGTATCAAAACCAACCTCAATTACGGGTTGAGCGAAATCATCTACACGCGCCGCCTTAATGGTGAATTCGAGGTCCTTGCCTGGAAATTCAACGCACCGGCCGATCCGCTCGGCCGGCCCCAGGTATGGGCCATCATGACCGCCAACACCCCGTATTGGCATCGCAATGCATCAAGTGAAGGGCCCGAATGGTTGCATGAAGCGACCCGATACATGAAGACGGCCATGGCCACGGTTGATCCCGACGCGGTATTCGACACCATGGCCAGGGTCAGGGATCTCCACACCGAGAATATTCCCAATATCGCAACCGGGTCAAAATATCATATATGGGCCTTCAATACCCGCCTCGGAAATGTCCCGAGAGAGAACGCGCGGGACTACGAATTTCGCGGATGGTCAGGCCCCCTGATGAGCGAACAGATCTATATAAAACATGAACCGTAGACCTGAATGGCCCTATGTTAAGCACCGATCCGGAGTTATCCGACGAAGAATAGCCCACGGCGTCATTGCTCATTATCTTGCATGCCAATGCGAGATATGAGCTTTGACCCCTTCGAACGGAAGCAGATCACTTTTTCCTGAAACCGGCTTTAACCCAAACGGTCAAAAAACTACAGAGATCCCAGAGTGCACAGAGGCAGAAAAGCTGTAGTTTCCTTGATTCTCTGTGCTCTCTGTGTCCTCTGTGGTTAAAATAATGCATCATCCTGCAACTTCACTTCCGATAGCTCCCTCAACCCGTTCGGAAAACGGCAGATGTTAAAATGTTTCAATATCTTGTAGGAGATTGTTTAAGGTATTATGAAACCATGAGATCAGCTGTCGTGCCATTCAGTTTTGACCCGTTCAACCAGCCATGAAACAAACACTATTCGCCCTTTCGTTATGCTTTGCCGTCTGGAGCCCGCTCCGGTCGGCCGATCTTTCCTCGTTCGTCATCCTGACCTGGCAGGGCGACACCAGTACGACCATAACGGTCAACTATCACACGGTCGGATCCGCCGATCAGAGCCGGGTTTATTACGACACCGAATCCCGAGACGGCACGCCCGGCGCCTACCGTTTTCAGACCGAGGGATCCAGCCACCAGATCACCGGACTCGACGATCGGTACATCCATGTGGTGGAACTGACCAAGCTGGTTCCCGGACAGACCTATTATTTCATCACCGGCGACCGCGAAAACGGATTTTCCGAGGAGCGAAAGTTCCGTACCCTGCCAAGGGACGGATCGCCGATTCGTTTCGTCACCGGCGGCGATATGGGGATCGGGGATCTGCCCAACCGTCTACTTCGGCAGGCCGCCGCCCAGGAACCGAATTTTGCCATGATCGGTGGCGACATCGCCTATGCCAACGGCCAATTGAGCAATATCGGGATATGGGATACCTGGCTGAAAGCGTGGTCCGAATACATGGTGACTCCCGACGGATTCACCATCCCGCTTGCTCTCGCCATCGGGAACCACGAAGTGCGCGGAAAGTACGATCGCACCTACCGGGAAGCCCCGTTCTATTTCGGCTATTTTGCCCAGAATGGGACCGGCAGTTTTTTCCGCCGCCAGTTCGGTTCGGACATGGTGGTCTATTTCCTGGATTCCGGACATGTCACCACCCACGAGGACCAGGTGCCGTGGCTGGACCGCAATCTGCGGTTGGATCAGGAGATACCGCTTCGATTCGCCATCTACCACGTGCCGCTCTATCCGAGTCATCGGGACTACACCCTTCGGGGAGCGGAAGCGGGACGGAAACACTGGGGGCCCCTTTTCGATCGCTACATCCTGGCCGTCGCCTTCGAAAATCACGATCACACCTTCAAGGTGACTCATCCGCTTTTCGACAACCAGATCGCCGATTCCGGAACGCTCTACCTCGGTGATGGCTGCTGGGGGCGCGGCCCACGATCGTTCAACGTCGAGCCGAGATGGTATCTCAAGGACTATGCGTCGGTGGCCCATTTCTGGGCGGTGGACGTAGCTGACGGGAGCGCCCGATACCGGGCGATTGATGATATCGGGCAGACGTTTTATGTATTGCCCGAGGATTCGGACGGCGCTGTGGAAGCCGCAGAGGTTTTCCAGACAATTCCCGTAAACTATGCCATCGATCCCCGCACGGTCAGAGTCGAACCCCTCCTTCGGGATGGAGAATTTCTCGATCGGGAGTCAATCGAAGTAACGGTTCATAATCGCGCCGCTGTGGCGGCCGACGCAGTCTTCCGGCTTGAGGTTCAGTCGCCCCTCACCGCAGAACCAGACGAACATCGGTTCAGGCTCCGACCACAGGAAGAGAAGGCCATCACCTTCGAGCTCGATACGATCGAACCGATCACCCTGGCCGAACGTCCTTCCGGCCAGGTTCGCTATACGATCGATTACGACCTGACAGATGACAGGGTTCGATTCGAAGGACAGCAGCCAGTCGTGGTCGAATCCGCCCAACCGGTGCCCATTCGCAGCCTGCCTCCGGTAATTGACGGCAATCTCGACGAATGGTCAGACCTTCCCGTGGTCTTTGAAAAACCGGACCAGGTCACCTCTACCGTGAAAGCCGATCCATTGGCCGGAACAGGCGATCTCTCCCTCAAGTTCGGCATCGAACGCAACGAGGAGTTCGTGTTCATCGCCGTCCGGGTGAAGGACGACACTCTCTCACTCATCGATGCTCCAATCGCCTGGAATCAGGACGGCGTGCATATCTGGATCAACACTTACCCACGAGGCGACTTTGACGACGACCCACTGTTTGCATTGATCCCGGGAGCCACTCTCAAGGACGGCTACTTCGTGCGAGTTGAAACCCCGCCCGCTGATCTTCAGTCGGCCTGCCTGATCACCGATTCCGGCTATGACTGCGAAATCGCAGTGCCGATCGCCTACCTGGAAAATGAATGGCGGAAGGCAGGAGGCCAGGGAAAGCCCGAACACCTGCGGTTCAATATCGCCGTCAACGACAAGGACGGAACCGATGGTCCGACGGTCCGGCTCTTCTGGCGGCCCCGGTGGGACGAGCCCGGCGACTACACCTGGTCAGGCGTTTTCAAGCTGAATTGAGGGACCGGGGGCGAATCGATGATTTCCCTACCCCGGCCACTCGACATGAAACAAACCGTAGCATGCAACGTAGTGCACTACGTATTGTTTTCCGCCTTAAAACAAACCGTAGCACACTACGGTTTGTTTGAGTGTTTGGGCTTCGGGCGGTCGCGCGGGAGCACGACCCTTGCTCCAGTTGGATTCCCTGTGGAGGGCTGTCCTCCCGGGCAGCCGCAGGCGTTGCAGACATAGCGATATCCGTTAAACAAGCTTGCTCGGGCAACACAGTTACTACGGTTTGTTTTGGCCCGAACTCGAAAATGACTGACGCGAAGGAAAAACGAA
>QNAI01000109.1 GCA_003641745.1 Verrucomicrobiota bacterium
CCCTCAATGTCACCGAATTGACCGCATTCGTCCAGGAACGCGGCATTGCCGTTGAGGGTCGCCCCAGTCAACGACAGATGATCCGCGACCTGTTCAATTTCATCCGTGAAAAGAACATCCCCGTTATCGATCGCGGTCATCTCGATCTGACGGACGAAGGGCATGCTTTCATCGTTCATGGATCGAAGAATTACCGGCTGATGCCGGAAAGCAGTCTGTTACCTGCCGTGTTCATCAGGACGTTCGGCCTGAAGCGTGGCCATGAAGTCGAGGTTCTGGTCAAGCCACCCGAAGAAGGCATCCGGTGTTCGGTCGCTCTGTCGCTGAAGTCCGTCATGGGTCGCGATCCCGGCACCATTGCCGATATTTCGCCTTTTGAGGACCTGACCCCGTACTACCCGACAGAACGCATCCTGCTGGAGATTCCACCGGTCGACAAGCCGGACCGGGATGTATCCATGCGGGTCTTTGACATCCTGACTCCGATCGGGTTCGGACAGCGCGGTTTGATCGTGGCACCCCCAAGAACAGGAAAAACTGTTTTGCTCCAGGGCATCGCCAATGCCGTGGCAACCAACACGCCCCAGGCACGCCTTATTGTGCTGCTTGTGGACGAGCGACCGGAGGAGGTGACGGATTTCAGGCGAAACGTTCGTGGTGAGGTCGTAAGCTCGACCTTTGATGAGTCTCCGGAAAGCCATGTTCACGCCGCCGAAATGGTGATTTCCAAGGCCCGGCGCCTGATCGAAATAGGGGAGCACGTTGTGATTCTGCTCGATTCCATCACGCGTCTGGCCCGGGCCTACAATGCCCTGGCATCCAACAGCGGTAAGATCATGTCCGGCGGCCTCGAAGCAACCGCGCTTCAGAAGCCAAAGCGGTTTTTTGGAGCGGCCCGAAACATTGAAGGTGGTGGGAGCCTGACCATTATGGGATCCGCCCTGGTCGACACAGGCAGCCGGATGGATGAGGTGATCTTCGAGGAATTCAAGGGCACCGGCAATATGGAGGTCCATCTTGACCGCGATCTTGTCAACAAGCGGATTTTCCCCTCGATCAACGTGGAACAGAGCGGCACTCGAAAAGAGGAACTGCTCTACCATCCCGAGGAACTGAATCGCATTTATTCGCTCCGGCGCATCATGCAGGGTGTTCCGCCCAGCGAAGCCATGGAGATGTTGATCACCCGGCTGCGCAAGACCCGCACCAACGCGGAGTTCCTTATGTCGCTGAATCGATGATCGGCGGAGCCGGAACATGATTTTTTCGTTGTGAACTCGCGGGACGATTTCGTTGTCAACCTGCTGATCGAGCACGGATTGGTCGATCAGTCGGTTGTCGATGAGGTGCAGGGCCGCCACGATGAAAGTGTCGATCTCGCATCGGCGCCACGCAGCCTGGTCGATCGACTGGTCAGCGAAAAGGTCATCGAGAGTGCCGCCATCACCGAACTCCTGGCCCGGGAGTTTCAGATGCCGATGGTCGATCTGAAGGAGGTCCGACCCGACCAGGAAGCTCTTGAGGCGGTGCCCCGCGATCTCGCGGAGAAATACCATGTGCTGCCTCTCAGTGTGTCAGGCAATACCCTTCAGCTTGCGATCAGCGATCCACTCGATGTTCAGACCATTGACAGCTTGAGCCATGTGCTCCGGTTCTCGATCGAGCCGCATTTGGCGTCCTATCATGAAATCGCTGAAGAAATCCACCGTTGCTACGGCGTTGCAGCACCTACGGTCGAGTCGTTCCTGAGCGAGATTGCCGTTATCGGAGGTGAGGTCATCGATGCCCAGGTCCGGCCGACGGTGGAGGATCGGGATGCAACCGAATCGGATGCGCCCATCATCCGACTCGTCCAGGTCATCATCACCGAGGCGTTTCGGCGGCGCTCCTCCGATATTCACCTGGAGCCCCTCGAGAAACGGTTTCGAGTGCGCTACCGGATCGATGGGGTCCTGCAGGAGGTGGAGAATCCACCCAAACGACTTCAGATGGCCATCATCTCACGGATCAAGATCATGGCGAATATCAGCATCGCCGAGAAACGGGTTCCCCAGGATGGTCGAATTCAACTCTCGATCGACGACCGAACCGTCGATCTGCGTGTCTCGTCCCTGCCCACCGCCCACGGAGAGAGCATCGTCATGCGCATCCTCGACAAAGAGAGCCTGATGCTGGGACTGCCGGAATTGGGTTTCCTGAGTGATGATCAGAGTGTCTTCGAACGGTTGATTACCCTCCCGGACGGTATCATACTGGTCACCGGTCCGACCGGATCCGGAAAAACGACAACCCTTTATGCCTGCCTGAACCATATCAATCGCCCGGATCGAAAAATCATCACGGTTGAGGATCCGGTTGAGTATCAGATCAACGGCATCAACCAGGTGCCGGTCCGCCAGGATGTGGGCATGGGGTTTTCGTCCGCCCTGCGCGCCATGCTGCGCCAGGCCCCCAATATCATAATGATCGGAGAGATTCGCGATCTTGAGACCGCAGAAATCGCGATCAACGCATCCCTTACCGGTCACCTGGTCTTCAGCACTCTGCATACCAACGATGCTCCGAGTGCCGTGAGTCGACTGGTCGACCTCGGCGTAAAACCCTTCCTGGTGGCCACTTCCCTCCGAGCGGCCATGGCCCAGCGCCTGGTCCGTAAAGTCTGCCGGTCCTGTGGCGAGCCCCATACCGCCGATCCGCGTGAGCTTTCGGCTCTGCGGATTGGTGAAGAAACTGTTGAAACCTCGTCATTTATGAAGGGCTTCGGGTGCGTGGACTGTTCGAATACCGGGTATCGTGGCCGAATGGGCCTGTTTGAGATCTTCCTCATCGATGAGAAGGTTCAGGAACTCGTCTTCGAAGGAGCCAGTTCTTTCCGCCTGCGTCAGCTTGCACGTGAACTTGGTATGCATTCAATGCGCGAAGATGGAATCCGGAAAGCTGTGTCGGGTTTGACCACGCTGGAGGAAGTGGTCAATAACACGATCGGCGACCTCGACTGACGCACTTCAGATCCCGGAGGATCAACCGATCCTTAGTTCAGACATGAGCACCCTCAGCTTTGCCTCCGCTTCGACGGCTAATTACGAGATGAATGACCTTCTCGACCTGGTCGTGGAGGAAAACGCATCGGATCTTCATCTCCAGGTTGGCCAACCACCCACACTGCGTATCAGTGGCAGCATGGTGCCGATCGACGGCCCTAACCTGACTCCGGAGGACGCCGAGCAGCTGATGCTGTCCATCACGCCGGATATGTTTCAGCAGCAGGCCAAGACGGAAGGGGGCGCCGATTTCGGTTTTGCTTTCATGGAAAAGGCCCGGTTTCGCGTGAGTGTGCTCAAGAGCAAGGGCAACTACGGTCTGGTCCTTCGCCAGATCCCAAATCACATGTTCAGCCTCCGTGACATCGGTTTGCCCGACAAGATCAAGGAACTGCTCTACACCCCGCGCGGCCTGGTCCTCGTGACCGGTCCGACCGGATCCGGCAAGAGCACGACCCTGGCTTCGATGGTCAATTACATCAACGAGCACCGGGACGGGCATTTGATCACGATTGAGGATCCGATCGAGTATTACCACGAGCACAAGCGATGCATGGTCACCCAGCGAGAGATCGGGGTTGATGTGACTAACTTTTCCGAAGCGATCCGTCGTGCCCTGCGTCAGGATCCGGATGTGATTCTGGTCGGTGAGATGCGTGATCTGGAGACGATCGAGGCAGCCATCAGCGCGGCGGAGACCGGCCACCTTGTCTTCGCCACTCTGCACACAAATGGCGCGGCCAAGACAATTGACCGCATTGTGGACGCCTTTCCGGCCAATATGAAGGACATGATCCGCACCCAGTTGGCCTCTTCCCTCGTCGCCGTCATCTCGCAGGTGCTCTGCAAGAAGATTGGGGGTGGGCGGATTGCCGGATACGAACTCATGGTGTCGACCAGTTCCATCGAGTCGCTGATCCGCGACAACAAGACTTTCCGCATCAATTCTGATATCCAGACAGGAGCCGCGCTTGGGATGATCACGATGGATACGCATCTGCTCAGTCTCTACAATCGCGAGTTGATCACAGCGGATGAAGCCGCCGAGAAAGCCCAGGACCCGGCTGCGATGCGCGAAAAGCTTCTCTCGATTGGCGCTCGACTCAAGGAGCTATGATCTGAGAATCTGATGGCCGGCGGGAATTACCCCGCTTCGCCATGTTTGAAGCTCAGAGCATTGCCATCTATGAGTTGCTCCGCGATCGAGAGCTCCTGGATCGCGTGCGTCTGGATGAATTGCTCGAAGAGCACCGCGACGGTGGAAAACCCCTGGCACAGCTCCTGATCGACTCCAGGGACCTGAGCGCGAACGAACTTCTCGTCCAGGTCGCCGATTACTTGGGCTGGGAATTCCTGACGCGGCCCCCGGCGGATATTTCCGAATCTGTCCTCGCCACGGTCGACGGCAATATGGCCAGGATGTACGGCGTGGTGCCTCTGAGAGCGGGCGGGACCACGGTCGACCTTCTGGTCAAGGATCCCTTCAACAGCCAGATCGTCGATGACCTGACCTTTGCCCTGCGCAGGGATATCCGCCTCATCGTGACCGACCCCGACCAGGTTGATGCTCTGATCCGGCACTATTACGGAGAGGACGACAGCTCGATCGAAGACCTCCTGAACGAATTGATGGTCGGCCCCGTATCGGCCACTGAAGATCTGAGCGAACAGGATATCGAGGCGATGGCGGGCGAGACCCCCATCATCCGATTGGTCAATCTCGTCCTGAGTCAGGCCATCAGGGACAAGGCTTCCGACATCCACTTCGAACCGTTCGAGAATGAGTTCAAGATTCGCTACCGCATCGACGGCGCCCTCTACGAGTTGGCTCCACCGCCGCCGCAGCTGGCCCTTCCGATCACCTCACGCCTCAAGGTGATCGCTTCGCTCAATATCGCGGAACGCCGGGTGCCCCAGGATGGCCGGATCAAGATCACCATCGGCGGTCACCAGGTCGACCTGCGCGTGTCCACCCTGCCGACCCAGTTCGGTGAGAGCATCGTGCTTCGCGTCCTGGATCAATCGGTCATTCAACTCGACGTCGACAAGCTCGGAATGCCATCCGATGTGTATTCACATGTTAATGACGTCATCAAGCGGCCAAACGGCATCTTCATCGTTACCGGACCGACCGGATCGGGCAAGACGACAACGCTCTACAGTTGCCTGCGGGTCCTCAATGACACCGACGTGAAGATTCTTACGGCCGAGGATCCGGTCGAATACGAGATCGAAGGCATCATGCAGGTGGCCGTTCGTGCCCACGTCGGGCTGACCTTTGCCTCGGCCCTGCGGTCGTTTCTCCGTCAGGATCCCGACATCATCATGGTCGGCGAGATCCGTGACCTGGAGACGGCGCAGATCGCCATTCAGGCCTCGCTCACCGGCCACCTGGTTATGACCACCCTTCATACCAACGATGCGCCGGGTGCGGTGACCCGACTGATCGACATGGGGGTGGAACCTTTCCTGATTGCCTCATCACTCGAAGCCGTCCTCGCCCAGAGATTGGTGCGCCGGATCTGTCCCGAATGCCGGCAGGACTATGTCCCCGGGAGGGCCCTTCTGGAGCAACTCGGCCTGGGTATTGACGAAAAGAGGTTCTACCACGGTCAGGGGTGTGAAGTTTGCAACGAGACCGGCTATCGGGGGCGAATGGGCATCTTTGAGATGCTCCGGGTCACCGAGCCGATCCGCGAGTTGCTGACCCAACAGGCGCCCGGATTGGCCATCCGGCACAAGGCGTTGAACGAAGGCATGCGCACGCTTCGTGATGATGGGCTTCGCGCCATTCACAATGGGTTTACCACCATCGAGGAAGTCATCAAGTATACCTGACCATGCCCAGATTCAGTTTCACAGCAATCGACGCGGGAGGAAAGGAACGCACCGGCCTGGTGGAGGCTCCGAGTGTGGATCTTGCGTCGTCGCAGATCAAGAGCATGGGGCTCTTCCCGACCAAACTGGTCAAAGACAGCGGCGATCGGACCGGGAAAAAGGCGATCATTGCAAAAGCCATCAATGCGGGGGCGGCGCCACGAAAGAAAAGGCCGATCGTCATCGGTCGCCCGATCAACCAGAAGGGCCTGACCCAGTTTACGCGGCAACTGTCGATCCTGCTCGAGTCGGGACTGCCTCTGCTCAGGAGTTTGGAAGTTCTTTCCCGACAACAGAAAAAGGCCGCGCCCAAGATGGTGATCGATGAATTGGCCGATAATATCCGGTCGGGCAACACGTTCTCCGAGGGGCTCGAACGCCATCCCAAGGTTTTTAATCGCCTTTACGTCAACATGGTCAGGGCGGGTGAAGCCGGCGGCGTGCTCGATGTCGTCCTGGCCCGATTGTCGCACTTCATGGAAAAAGCCGAAAAGATCAAAGGACGGGTTCGGGCCGCCATGGTCTACCCGATCATCGTGATGCTGGTGGCTGTCTCCATCCTGACCGGCCTCCTGACCTTTGTGGTGCCGAAATTCCAGTTGATCTTCGACGATATGCTGAAGGGCGCCAGCCTTCCCCTTCTCACCCAGATCGTTATCGATGTGAGTGATTTCGTGAAGAGCCACTTCGGATTGACCTTGGGAGGAATCATAGGGTTCGTCATACTGATGCGGATCGGTCGCAGAACCCGGCTCGGAGCTTTCATGGTCGACTGGTCCCTCATCAATCTTCCCCCGTTGGGCGAACTCTTTCGGAAGGCATCGGTTTCGCGGTTCACCCGGACATTTGGAACCCTTCTGGCCAGCGGCGTCCCCATTCTTCAGGCGTTGCAGATCACCCGCGAAACGTCCGGAAACACCATCCTGATGAAGGCCATCGATGTGGTTCACGATCGGGTCAAGGAGGGTGAAGGCATCGCGGGACCATTGGAGGGGACCGGGGTGTTTCCCGCCATGGTCACGAGCATGATCGAAGTGGGCGAGGAAACGGGACAACTTCACGATATGCTCAACCGGATCGCGGATACCTATGATGAGGAAGTGGACAATACCGTGGCCGGCCTGACGTCCATCATCGAACCATTGATGATCGTCTTTCTGGCCATTGTAGTCGGAACCATCGTCATCGCTCTCTTCCTCCCCATCGTCCGCATTATCCAGCAACTCAGCTGAGCTCAAACAGGGTCCAAACGCCGGGGTCATTGCTCAACAATCGGTCCGAACGGCGGGGTCATTGCTCGACATCTTGCATGTCAATGCGAGATGTGAGCTTTGACCCCTTCAAACGGACCCCGCACGGATTCCGGGAACCCATTCGCCTTTGCCCCCCCCCCTTTTTTTCAAACGGAATCTATCTTGCGGTCGCCAATGCCCGTCTGGCTCGATCAATGAGTTCGAGATCGAGTCGGTCTCCGGTCCGGATTCCGTTTCGCTTGAACCAGCCCCGATTCATCTCGAGCGCGTACAGTATGTCATTGCGACGTGAGACCACACGAGTCTCATCCCGTGGATACATCGGATACACTTCCCTGAACACCCCATCATCGGTAAAGAATCCGATATCAAGGGGGATGAGCGTGTTTCGCATCCAGAAGCTCTGTTGGCGGGGACGTTCCGACAGAAAAAGCATCCCCTGGTTCTCATCCAGGGTTTCCCGGCCCATCAGGCCTCTCTGTTGAATCGCCGGATCCACGGCCAATTGCGCTTCGAACGCTACAGGTCCGATCTGGAGTGGAAAATAGGCGTCACGCGAAACTGTTTCGTCTTCGCAACCGGTGATCACCACGGATACGGCCAGCAACGCGCAGTTGATGCTCTGGCGCAGGGATAGCAGGTATGATGACGTGGGTCTGAGCTTGCACATGGAGGAAACGGGTTGGGGCGATTTCTATCGAATTGACGTGATGTCTTCAATTCGGATCTGCCATGATGACTTTCAATCATGGTATCCGGAAACAAACGATCCAGAAAACAGGCTCCGGCCGTTCTTCAGTATGCGGACAGCGAGAGAAACGCAGACCAATATTACTTCGGAGGTCTTCTGGTTCCCGATCCCTTCATTTCGATTGGCTTCGAAGGTGAGAAGATAGCTTTCCTCAGTCGACTGGAGATTGGTCGCGCGGGCAGGGAGTCGACCTTCGATACCCTGCTGTCTTTGGAAGAGTGGAACGAACGGGCCGCTGGGGAATTTCCCGGCCGGAAAACAGGCCCGGTGGGTGTCATCCTGCTCTTCTGTCGCGAACGAAAGATCCGACGGGTCAGGGTGGGGCCGGACTTTCCGGTCGGGCTTGGATTTGCGCTCCGGGAATCCGGCTTGGAGATCGAAGTGGCTTCGGGGATGTTGTTTCCGGATCGAGTCAGCAAAACGGATGAGGAGGCAAAGGCGATTGCACAGGGGAACCGGTGCAGCGCGGCAGGCATCCGGGCTGCCGAACGCATCCTGAAAGAATCGATAATTTCGGGAAATGCCCTGCTTCATGAAGGGCGTCGATTGACCTCTGAGCGGCTGCAGTTCGAGATCGAAAAAACCTGCCTGGAAATGAGGGCTGTTTCCATGAATACAATTGTGGCCGGCGGGGTGCAGGCCTGCGACCCGCATTGCAAGGGAAGTGGTCTTTTGAGGCCCCATCAATTCATTATCATGGACGTGTTTCCCAGGGTCATGAAGACTGGATACCACGGCGATCTGACCCGGACCTTCCTCAAGGGGCATGCTTCGGACGCGCAACGCGATCTCATCGGGGCTGTGCGGACTGCCCACGAAACGGCCCTCGAGCGCATCAAGACAGGGGTCCGCGGACATACGGTGCATGGCGAGGTTGAACGGGTCTTCGCACAGAGGGGATACCGAACCGAAAACAGGATCACCGGTCCGGTTGGATATATACACGGGACAGGTCATGGGCTGGGTCTGGATATTCATGAGCCGCCCCGTATTTCCAGGGGTGGTCCACGATTGAAAACCAATATGGTAGTCTCGGTTGAGCCGGGTCTTTACTACCCGGAGATCGGCGGTTGCCGAATCGAAGACATCGTGCGCGTCAAACCGAGCGGAATCGAAATGCTCTCAAAACTCCACTATCGCTGGCTGATCCGCTGATCATGAATAAGCGCAGAACGCCGGGGACCACCAATCGGCCCGAACGGGGGGTCATTGCTCACCAATCTTGCATGCCAATGCAAGATTTGAGCTTTGACCCCTTCAAGCGTTACGAATGCCCGAACCCCCCTGAGCTTTGACCTCTTCAAACGTTACAAATGCCCGAAACCCCCTGAACTTTGACCTTGAGCGGTAGAGAATCGCCATTTCGGAGGTGGACTACGCGCAATGCCTGAACTTGCTGAAGTCGAATACATGCGCCGCCGCTGGGACCCCGGCCTTGACCAGTCGGTGCACAGTGTACGCCTGCATCGAAAGGCAAAAGTGTTTCGTGGTGTGGATCTCCAGATCCTGACCGGGTCGCTGAGGCGTTCGCGACTGTGTTGCTCCGAGGCTCGGGGCAAGCAGATGATCTTTCGATTCGATCCGGGCGGATGGCTCGGTATCCATCTCGGCATGACAGGCCAACTGGAGGCTCGTGGACCAACCCACAGGCCTGCCCGGCACGAGCATCTTGTGCTGCAGTTGGATTCTCTTTCGTTGGTCTTCAGGGATCCCCGCCTGTTTGGGCGCATCCGGTTCGATCCGGATGATGCCGTGCCCGCCTGGTGGAAGGATCTCCCTCCCGATCTCCATGGTCCCGGCTTCAGGAGACGGGAACTCGACCTGTTTCTCGACCGGCGGGCCCGATCACCGATCAAGACGGTGCTTCTGATGCAGGAACGATTTCCGGGGATAGGAAACTGGATGGCAGACGAAATTCTGTGGCGGAGCCGAATCCATCCTGGCAGGCGATCCGGAGAACTCGAAACTGAAGATCGCCGCCGGCTCTACCGCGAGATCCGTGCTGTCGTCCGCGCGTCATTGAGAACTATTGTCCGCCCGGGTGTGCATTGGGGGGATCCGCCGTCTGGGTGGTTGTTCCACCAGCGATGGGCCGACGGAGGTCTTTGCCCCAGAACGGGTCAGGTTCTGATTCGTGAGAAGATCGGTGGCCGAACGACCTGCTGGTCTCCTGCCTGGCAAAGATAAGGTCGCGTTCCTGGCTGCCCCTGAGACCCTGCTCAGTCACGGGTTTTCCGCCGTCGCGGCAGAACCGCGGCCAGCAGAACGAGGGTCACGGTAATGGCGCTTGCAGTTGTGATCCATCCGGTTGTACCTGCATCCGAGGCTGACCCGAGACCGGCAATTTCAAGCCCCTCGATCTGATCGGCCACATAGCCGGCAATCCAGGCACAGACCACCAGGACCGTCGCATAGAGGACGGTTTCGGTCTTGCCCACCAACTTGACCATGGCGGCCAACGTGGCGGTGTTCGTGGCGGGTCCCACCACAAGAAAAATAACGACCGCACCCGGAGGAAGACCGGCATGGATCAAGCCGAAAGCGAAAGGAATCGATCCGGTTGCGCAGACGTAGAGAGGAACGGCGGCGAGTGTCACCACCAGATAGGTAACCAGGCGGTTACTTCCAGTCATGCCCAGAAGGTCTGCCGGAATGAAGGCCGAAATAGCTCCGCCGAGCAGGATCCCCACGATGACGGCCCGGCCTATTTCTCGCGGCAGATTTATGAACCCCTCTTTGAGAACAGTCGGGAGCCAATGGCGCCTCGGGTCGGGGTGGGCGTCTTCCTCGCTCGGGCCGCACCGGGATCCTGACTTGCATTCATTGGAAAGGACCGGATCTGCGGTTTCAGGTTTTGGTGGGGTTCGCGATTCGTGGAGCGTGATTGCCAGTCCGGCCGCAATTCCGGACACGATGTCAGTGATCACCCGTATCAGGGTGAATATGCCGCCCATCAGGCTGTAAGTGGCGGCGATGCTGTCGATGCCCGTCTGTGGGGTCGAGGCCGTGAATGCCGCAACAGCACCCTTCGAGGCCCCCATCTTTCGCAGACCCGCCGCCACTGGAATCACGCCGCAGGAACAGAGCGGCAGGGGCATGCCGATCAGGACGCTCTTCAATACGCTGCCCGCTCCCGGTTTGGCCAGATGCCGCTCAATCAGAGATTCCGGCAGGAAATACGCACATACCCCAGCCGCCCCGAAGCCGATAAGCAGCCACGGGGCCATCGCTTCGGTCAGAAGCCAGACCTGTTGCAGAATTCTCCAGACGATTTCCATTGGACCAACGGACACAGTTGGTGCGACCCGCCTCGGACGCAACCCCTTGGGCGGCGGACAATCAGAACTGATGGAATTCTGCCCGTCAGCCCTTGCTTGACATGCCTTCAGGCCTGTGAAACCTCGTTCCTCTTCCCTTCAAGTGGTGGCTGTAGCTCAGCCTGGTTAGAGCACCAGATTGTGATTCTGGGGGTCGCGGGTTCGAGTCCCGTCAGCCACCCCACTGGGGAAGTAAGAAGTAGGAAGTAAGAAGGCAGAAGTGCCGATCGATTTAGCAGAGACCAAGGGACTTGAACCCGCGAAGCGGGTTTGACGGAGCGAAGCGAAGA
>QNAI01000110.1 GCA_003641745.1 Verrucomicrobiota bacterium
ATTAATTGGAGATTGTCATCGTTTTGCAGAAAACCAGGAACCGCAAGGCGGTCGTGTCGAGGGTATCCCCGTAGGGCTATCCTCGATCCGACCAACGCCGCGGTCGTGGTATTTCTGAAAAACCCGAAGGGCGGCAAGGCTTTGGGCGTGGGGCCGCGTTGTCCGGGCCGATACATACCTCACGGTATGCCCGCTGGCCCGACCGCCTTGCCCGACGTCCAAATCCTTGCCGCGCTGACCGTCTCAAATCAATCAAAGTGCCCTATACTCATCAAGGTATCAACTCTCCATCCTCGTAGATCTTTACATTTTCCGGTGGAAAGCGCACCCAGATCCTGTCGGCTTCGGTGGCCTCAAACTGGTCGTCCACCCTGGCTTTGATCCGCAGTTGCCCCGATTTCAAGGTCAATACCTGATAGGAACCCGCGTGGTCGACGGCCTGCAGCGAGAAAACGTTCCACTCCGCTTTCGGCTTGGTGCTGGTTTCGACAAACTCCGGCCGGATCCCGAGATCGATCGCCCCGGCCACTGATCGGACTCTCGCGGCAATGATCTCCGGGACTTCAAGCGGACTGCCCTTGATCCGAGTGCGTTGCCCGGACACCTCACACCGCATCATATTCATGCCGGGGCTTCCGATGAAGAAGCCAACGAACGGCGTCTGCGGATTCAAAAACAACGCTTCCGGAGATGCGGATTGAATCACCTTTCCCCGGTCCATGAGTGTGACCCAATCTGCAAAGGTGAGCGCCTCGTGTTGATCGTGCGTCACGTAGATCATGGCCATATTGAGTTCCTGCTGAATCGATCGGAGCTTGCGCCGCAAGTCCAACTTCAGAACCGGATCAATAACGGTGAGCGGCTCATCCAACAACACCGCTGCCGTGTCCTTCCTCACAATGCCGCGTCCCAGGGAGACAACCTGCTTCTGTGCAGGATTCAATCTGCCTGCGCTCCGAGTCAGCACCCCACCCAGATCAAGCAACTCGGCGATCTCCGCGACCCTTGCCCTGACCTCTCGCTCACCCGTCCGCCGATTTCTCAACGGAAAGGCAAGATTGTCGAAGACGGTCATGGTGTCGTAGACGACCGGGAACTGAAACACCTGGGCGATGTGCCGGTCCCTGGTTGAAAGTTGACTGACGTCGACTCCGTCAAACAGGACCTGGCCGCTCGACGGGCGCAACAAACCGGAAATGATGTTCAACAATGTGGTCTTCCCACAACCCGACGGTCCCAGCAACGCGTTGGCGGATCCGTCTTCCCAGGTCAGGTTCAGGTCTCGGATGGCAAACCCGCTGTCAGTCTCCTGAGACGCATACGAGTGATGCAGGTCTCTCAATTCAATCTTTGCCATCAACCCGTTCTGGTTACGAATTCGCCCGTCGTCAGGTCGAACAGATATAGCTGCGCCGGATCGATGCAGGGAGTCACAATATCGCCCACGGCAAACTGTTCCACGCGATCCATGAACAACGTCATGCGGACGTTTCCATGCTTCAAATGAAGCTCCGTGTTCGAACCGACGACCTCGGCAAGTTCCACCCCGGCCTTGAATGGGATCATCCGATCATGAACCCGCCGCAGACCCAGGTGGTGAGGACGAATCCCCAGAAGGTAGCGACTGTCCGGCAGGCGATCTCTCCCCAGGCCCACTTCAATCTTCAACTCATCTGTCACCTTCAACACGCTGCGCCCCCCTTGGGATTCCACCGTGCATTCGATGAGATTCATTCGAGGATGACTGAAATAGGAAGCCACAGCTGCATGCGCCGGATGCTGGTAGACCTCCTGCACCTCACCGAACTGCAGAACCTTCCGATCGTGCAGAAATCCGACGTGGCTCGCCATCATCAGGACATCAATCGGTTCCGGAGTCGCATAAACGACCACACCCTTCAAGCGAGGATGCCCATCCCCTGAAACACCCTCCTCAGAACGCTGCCGCCCTCCAAGAATCTGCTTCAATTCAGTGCGCAGTTCCTCCCGTAACTTGTAGTCCAGATTGGAGAGCGGTGCATCCATGAAGATGAACTGCGCCTCCTTCACCAGCGCTCGTGCAATCGCGCAGCGCTGCCTTTGGCCTCCACTGGCCTGCTCCGGCAGATGGTGCAGCACTTCCTGAAGTCCCAGAAGTCCGGCCACTTTATTTACCTTCTCCCTGATCTCGGAATCCAAAAATCTGTTCTTCGATACCCTGAGGGGTGAAGCGATGTTTTCATAGAGGGTCATCGAGGGATAGTTGACGAATTGCTGATAAACGAACGCGATGGACCTTTCCTGGACCGACACCTCGGTCACGTCCTGATCGTCGTAATACACCCTACCGCTATCCGGCTTTTCGATCCCCGCAAGGATCCTGAGCAATGTTGTCTTTCCCGATCCGGACGCGCCCAGCAACGCGCAGAAGCTTCCCGCTTCCACCTGAAGCGAGAGATTCTCCAGCACCACCTTCCCGTCGTAAGATTTGCAGATGTTCTCAGCTCGCAGAGTCATCGATGCCCTTCAGGTTTTTCTTCATTGGTTTTTCGGCCATTTCCCTCTCCGGAAACAACGGTATCAAAGTCTTGCCCTGGACGGACCGGCCAAGTATCCGGGTTGTATTCGAATAGAGATCCCGCCACAAGCCCCATGACCAACGATCAGAAAAGCGTCGCCGTCGGCCCCCTCTCATGAAAACTGAAATGACCGGCCGGGAAAGAATACTCGCCACGATCAAGCATCAGGAACCCGATCGGGTTCCGATCGCTCCCAGGGTCTGGGCCTGGCTTCTGGCCCAATACGGTGACGACAGCCTGGCGGCCCACCTGAAAAACTGCCCGGACCTCGATCAGATGTATATTATCGGGCACGGCACCCTGAACATTCTGGACAGTTACCCGGAAGAATACGACCTGCCCGAGGTCGCGGTTCTCCAGGAGAAAACGAAGGAAGGAGAACTCACGGTTATCAATCGGACCTTTCAGACACCCTCCGGCCACCTCTCCGATCAAACGACCATCCCGCCGGCCGGCGAGGAATTCGGTGTTTCGCCCAACCCCTTCAAAACCGAACACCTGATCAAGGAGCGCGATGACCTCGCCGCCCTCGAATACCTTCTGCCTCCGATCAACACGGACTTCGGACACCTGAGCCGGGCACGGCAGGAAGTTGGCGAACGCGGTGTCATCCTGGTCACGGTGAACAGTTCCCTCGACTACCATGCAGGATATGCCCGCGACATGCAGGACCTGATGATGGACTACCACGAAGACCGGGACTTCTTCGAAGATCTGCTCAGGATCTTCCACCGCCGGTCGTTGGACCAGATCCGAACAGCCTTCGAAGGCGGCGCCGAGTTCATCTTCGGCACCTGGTTCTTCAATTCGCTGTCAGCAGGATGGTCGCCAAGGATCTTTGAGGACATCTTTGTGCCCCAGATCAGGGAGCAGGTTGACCTGACCCATGAATACGGAGGCTTTTACGACTACTACGATGACGGCAAGCTCAGGGACTCGATGGAGTTGATCGCCTCGACCGGTATCGATATTCTCGAGACATGCACCCCGCCGCCGACCGGTGACTTTGACCTCGTCTCCGCCAAGGCTTCCATCGGAGATCGAACCACAATCAAGGGAGTTGTCGATCTCCTGCACGTGGTCAAGAACGGCACCCCTGCAAGCATTGAGAGGACCGTCCGGGATGCCATGGAGGTCGCCATGCCCGGCGGCGGATTCATCATCGGCAGTTCGGACAGCTTTCGCGAGGGAACACCCCGGGAAAACATCACCGCATACTTCCAAGCCTGCCTGAAGTACGGACGTTATTGACTCCGGCCAGCCGTCACTCCTTCTCGAGCGAATTCTGCCCGGTCAGGTCAAGAAGCGCCTCCGCCCGAACATAGTCCAAGGTGGTGACCTCAAGGTTTCCGCCGATCGTTTTGCCTTGGATCGTTCCCGACAGAACCTTGCCGGTGATCTCGGGTTCCTTCCTGTCGCTCGTGGTCCAGGTGCGGAGTTGAACCTCATTTCCGGACTCGAACTGCGAAAACTTTCCCCGCCGCCCGCCGGTATTGGCCTCCATCAACGCCTTCAGAACAAAATCGGTGAAAGGGTCCGCCTGGGTGTAGTAGATGCGAACACAGACCTGGTCGACCATGGTGACGACGACGGATACTCCCTCCACATCAAAATGAATCTCCTGCATGATCACGGCGTCGCCGCTGCCCCGATACACCTCGGTCGCAAGAGGTTCACCATAGTGAGCGAGCACTTCATCCAAAGACTCACCGATCCGCGAATAGGCCGCGGTTGAAAGAGAGGTTACGAGCGCCGTGCCCAGGAGGAGTCGGAGTGTGGTGCTATTCATGATTACGTGAACCCAGGACACTAATTCAGTCGGGCCGATCGTCAACCCTGCCCCGGTTTCTGACCTGAAGGATTCGGAGACGTTCCAGGCGTGGTGAGAGGATTCAGCGATTTTCCGGTCACAGAAAACACCCGTTCCAGACGAAAATTCATCGCACCGTGCCCTCAATTCTGCACAGAGTTCTGTCACCAAACCCTTCAAGAAACATGAATCCTCCATTCCCTACTGATCTCCAGCAGAAAGTCGAAGCAAGCGGCGTAATCGCGGTCCTGGTCATCGACCAGGTCGAGCACGCGGCTCCAGTCGCCCGAGCCCTCCTGGACGGAGGTATCTCCGTCATGGAACTGACTTTGCGGACCCCGGCCGCCATCGATGCCGTCCGTGCGATTCACGATGAGGTGCCCGAGATGTTGGCTGGAGTCGGCACCGTCATACATCCGGATCAGGTTGCCGCTGCCGCCCGGGCAGGGGCCGCATTTGCCGTCGCCCCGGGATTCAACCGACGTGTGATGGAAACCGCCATCGAAGCCGGAATGCCGTTTGCACCCGGTATTGCCACACCCACCGACATCGAATCGGCGTTGGAGTTGGGCTGTCGCCTGCTGAAGTTCTTTCCGGCGGAGCCCTCGGGAGGGATGAGCATGATCAAGGCCATGGCCGCTCCCTACAATCATCTGGGCATCAAGTACGTTCCCCTGGGCGGCCTGAATGTCAACAACATGGTTTCCTATCTCGAAAGCCCCCTGATTGCCGCCCTTGGTGGTTCCTGGTTGGCCCCTCGCGATGTGATCAAGGGCGAGCAGTGGAGTCAGATCACGGACAACGCGCGCGCCGCCTCGGATCTCGTCCGCCAGGCACGCTCAAAGTAAAGGGCACTTCGGTCCACAGACCCGCCCGGGCCCTGCCCCGTCGTTTCCGCAATGCCCGGCCATTTTCCCGGATCGCCGGCCATCAGGATTGCCTGCGTCGATGGCAAATCGAACGCCTACAGGTCCTGAATCAAGGGCGGAAGAACTTCAGAATTGATTTTGCATACGCACAATACCATGTAATCTTCTACTAACCTTACACAGTATCAGACGATCTTATAGATCGAGTTGCGTCATCACATCATGAAATACCTGTCAGTTCGATTCGCGGTCCTGGTCGGAGCACTGGGCATCCTGAATCCTATGAGTCGGGCCGAGCCCACCGTCGAAGAGATGGAGGGCAAGCTCCTCGAGATGCAAACCCAGATGATGGAGATGCAGAATCAGATGGAGGCTCTGCACGCACAACTGGTGGCGATGCAGGAGAGGAAAACCGAGGTCGCCGCAACCGAATCATCTGCTCCGCCAGCGCCGGTTCCCGCCACCACGGCGGCGACCGCCCCGGCCTCAACCTCGAAGTATCCGCTGAAATTCTACGGCAAGGTGAAAGTCGACGGGATCTACGACTCGAATACCCTGGGCACCGATGAGTTCATTCTCTTTGTTCCGCAGGACGCGGATGGCCAGAGTCAGGTCTCATTCACCGCCCGTGAAACTCGTCTTGGATTCAGCATCGGTGGACCAACCATGGGCGATTGGAGAACAACCGCAAAGATCGAGTCCGACTTCTACGGGAGTGCGCTCAGCGGTGGAAGCGGCAGCCTGCGCATCCGGCTCGCCTACGTCGACCTGACCAACGGGAAGACTGCCGTTCGGGTGGGCCAGGACTGGCTGCCCATATCAACTCTCAACCCGTCGACCACGAATTTCACCATCATGGCCTACAACGGCAACCTCTGGAACCGGATACCTCAAGTGACCGTTCGCCAGAAGTTTTCTGAAAACGTGACGGGGCTTGTCTCGGCCTACCGGTTCCGCGACGGGGAAGATACCGAGCACGGCTTGGAAACCGACCTTCTGATGCCCTGGGTGGCAGCCGGCCTTCGATTCCACGGTGACCCGTTCGGCACCGGCAAGAAGGCCTCCGTCGCGATCAACGGCGCTTTCCGGAGTGGAGAAGTCGAAGGCGAGAGTGTGACCCCAAGCCTGGTCTCGGCCGAATTCGACCTCCCATGGCGGGCTGTTTCCCTGAAGGGCGAAGTTTACTACGGGGAGGGACTCGGCGCCGAATATCTCCACCGGGGCGGCGCCTTCAACCTCAACGGCAAACCCATTCGCACCAGCGGTGGATTCCTCCAGCTCGGGATCCGGGTCGCCGACCCGGTTCGCCTCAACTTCGGCTATGGATTGGACAATCCCCGCGACGAGGATCTGGTCGCCGACGAATTCTACCGCAAGAGCACCACCCTTTTCGGAAACGCCTACTACGATCTGACCTCCGATCTGATGGTGGTGGTCGAAGGCTCCCAGGTCAAAACCACCTGGAGCGATGGGACAAAGGACGGGTTCCGTTTCCAGAGTTCCCTGATTTTCGTGTGGTAACCATACTTCCCGCATAACAGCATTCTCAATACACTAACACCAAACCCTGTTTGAACATGTCGTTCCAATCCAATCACAAAAGATGGACGGTCATCGCCGGAGCGTTGATCGTCCAGGTCATCCTGGGCACAGTCTACGCCTTCAGCGTATTCGTACGCCCCCTGGAAGTCGAATTCGGCTGGGACCGCACGACGACCCAATGGGCCTTCTCGGCGGCGTTGGCCACCTTCGCCCTGATGATGATACCCGCCGGTAAACTCCAGGACCGGATCGGACCGCGGAAGGTCGCCACAATCGGCGGCGTCCTGCTCGGACTTTCCTTCCTTCTGGGAGCGTTACTGGTCACAGAAGATCGCCCCTGGGCCCTCTATCTGACCTACGGCGTTGTCGGCGGAGCCGGCATCGGCATGGCCTATGTCTGCCCGATCTCGGCCGCCATCAAGTGGTACCCGGACAAAAAGGGACTGATCACCGGACTGGCGGTGGCCGGATTCGGAGCGGGGGCCCTCGTCTTCGCCGGACCCGCATCCGAGCTGATCCTGCCGCCCACCGGATCGGGTGACGCGATCGGTTTTTCCCAGGTCCTCCTGGTGGGGCTCGGAATCAGCGAAGGTTCAGGATTTGGAATCGGTTGGAAGGCTTTCTTCGTCCTGCATGGGGTCGTCTGCATGATCGCCGTCATTCTCGGTGCCATGCTTCTGCGGAACCCGCCCGAAGGCTACCAGCCCGAGGGATGGTCGCCGGTCAAGGCCAACGAGAAGCCAGGCCGGGATGTTAACTGGCCCGAAATGCTGAACACCCCGCTGTCCTGCATGCTCTGGATCACATTCATCTTCGGCGCCACTTCCGGGCTTATGGCCATCGGCCAGTGGAAGCCCTTGATGAGCGGGATCCTGCAAGGGCAATCCTTTGCTCCCGAATGGATGGGGACATTCGGCCGCTTCGTTGAACCCGTGGGCGTCCTTGCCATCTTCAATGCACTCGGCCGGATCTTCTGGGGCAAGATCAGCGACATAATCGACCGCCCCCGGGCCATGATGATGATGTATCTGGCCCAGGGCATGGCCTTCATGATCCTGGTCAGCGCCAAGACACCGCTCACCATCTTTCTGGCCTCCGCCTGGGTCGGACTGAATTTCGGTGGCAACTTCGCCCTCTTCCCGTCCGCCACATCCGACTATTTCGGCTCGAAACATTTCGGCATCAACTATGGCTGGATCTTCACCGCTTACGGTGTCGCCGGAATCCTCGGACCGGTGGTCGGCGGCGTGCTCTTTGACGCCACCCAGGACTATATCATCGCCTTTGTCTTCGCCGGCATCCTCTGCTTCCTGGCAGGAGGGATGTCGGTCGTCGTCTGGGGACTGGCCCGGGCCCGCGACCTTGAAGCCGCCAACAACTCAACCCGCCCGCCGGTTCCGGCCCCCGCCGGCCAAACCTGAGCGGCCTGTTCGGGAAACAGAACGTTATTCACTGTCCGGATGGAGCCATGCGCTCCATCCGGATGTGTCGTTTGAAACGAAATAAGGCAGGGATTTTAATCCCGTTTATGCTTGTATACGCATAAACTGTTATTATAATTTCCCGGCAAACAACCCAAGTCACGTGGGAATCCACGCAAAACCATTGATCCACCGCACCTCATGACTCACGAATCAAATTCGACAGAACCCCAGCCATTGCGGTTCGTCATCGTCGGGGGCGTGGCAGCTGGGGCTTCAGCCGCCGCACGGGCGCGCCGGCTTTCCGAAACAGCTGAAATCCTCCTGATCGAGCGGGGGCCGGATGTGTCCTTCGCGAACTGCGGCCTGCCTTACTATATCGGGGATGAGATAGTGAACCGTGCCGATCTGGCGGTTCAGACGCCGCAATCCCTGACCGCGATGCTGAACATCAAGGTACGGGTCAACACCGAGGCCACCCGACTCGACTGCAGGAACAAGACTCTCGAGATCAAGGATCTCAAATCCGGGACGACCGAGTCGATCGCCTACGACGAGTTGCTGCTGGCCACCGGAGCATCGCCCATCCGTCCGAATCTACCCGGGATTGATGACGGGGGTATCCACACGCTTCGTTCCCTGGAGGACATGGATCGCATCAAGGCAGCGGCAGAGTCCGTGAACCACGTCACGGTGGTTGGAGCCGGATTCATCGGATTGGAAATTGCGGAGCAGATGATCCGCAAGGGCAAGCAGGTGACGCTGGTCGAAATGGTCGACCAGGTCCTCCCCCCCCTCGACCGGCCGATGACCCTCCTGCTGGAAGACGAATTGCGCCGCAACCAGGTCGATCTGGTGCTCGGTGACGGAATCGCCGGGTTCGAGACTCCGAATACCGGAGGCCTGATCTGCCGCCTGCAGTCGGGACGCGAGATCGAAACGGATCTGGTGGTGCTCGGGATCGGGGTTCGCCCGGAAACCGGACTTGCGGCCGAGGCCGGGATCGAACTGGGACCCAAGGGACATATCCGGGTCGATCGATACATGCAGACGTCCGTTCCCTCCGTGTACGCAGCGGGCGATGCCGTTGAAACCGAGGACCTCATAACGGCTGCCCCCACAGCGGTGCCGCTCGGCGGACCCGCCAACC
Organism: Verrucomicrobiota bacterium; assembly: GCA_003641745.1. Taxonomy (GTDB): domain Bacteria; phylum Verrucomicrobiota; class Verrucomicrobiia; order Opitutales; family Opitutaceae; genus B12-G4. Next base: position 9,351 of record QNAI01000110.1, read on the forward strand.
GACAGGGGCGCGTCGTTTCCGATCGCATCTTCATGGGCGAGAAGGCCCGACCCTACCCGGGTTCATTGGGAACCGCGGTCGTCAGGGTTTTCGAGGTGGCGGCCGGGTTGACCGGCTGGACGGAAAAACGCCTGGTTGCGGCCGGGATGGATTACAGAGCCGTCACGGTTGGAGACAATCATCATGCCGGCTACTACCCCGGCGCCAAGCCCATCACACTCAAGCTGCTCTGGGATCCTGAGAACGGACGGGTTCTCGGCGCCCAGGTGATTGGATTTGAAGGGGTCGACAAGCGCCTCGATGTGATGGCCACGTCCATCGCCGGCGGATTGACCATCGACGATCTTTGCCATCTCGAACTCGCCTACGCGCCTCCGTTCGGGTCTGCCAAGGACATCGTGAATCTGGCTGGATTCGCCGCCACCAACGCCCAGGACGGTCTGGCCGTCTTCACGGACGTCCTTCCGGATGACACTGAGGCCCAGCTTATCGACCTGCGCCCGCGCGCCCTGGTCAGAGCCTATCCTTTTCCGGACCGGGAGATTCTGAATATTCCGCTGCCCATGCTCCGGGAACGAATTGGAGAGCTCGACCGGAACCGTCCGGTTGTCACGATATGCGCCATCGGCAAGACGGCCTATTTCGGAGCACGGGTTCTCGCCCAGCACGGATTCAAGGTGTCAATCTACTCAGGGGGAATCCGCGCCCGGATCGATCCTCGCACGCCGGCCAAACACCTGCCCACCTAGTCCCGGGAGCCGGAATCCTTGGTTTTTCGGAGGGCTGACTTCCACGTCAGCCGCTCCTGGAACGCTTGCATTGATTTGCCAAACTCATGGATCAGCATTACCCCTGCAGATCGTGAGTACCCTGTCCCGAGCGGCCTCCTATCTGGCCCAAAAATTCCGCAACCAGTTCCCGGATGGAGCGTCGGCCGACCTCATCGCCAGGACCTGTCAGGGGTATGAAAACTGTCGGCCCTTCCGCGCGGACGACCGCATCCGCCTGGGCTCAGGCGATCGAAACATTCTGGCCAGTCGTCTTGCCATCGGCTCCGGCACGGATGGTTGGTCCAGGACTTCCAGCCAGACCCGGAATCTCAGCCTTGAAGAGCTGAGCAATCTCCACCTTCACGCCTTCCACCAGCATGGGATTAATTTCTGGGAAACCGCCGATGAGTACGGCGCCCACCCGCATCTGGCTCTTGCTCTCACCCAGGTGCCGCGCGACCAGGTCGTTGTCCTGACAAAAACCGTGGCAGAGACACCCGATGCCATGCGCAAGGAACTCGATCGGTTTCGAAAGGAACTCGGCATCGAACACATCGATATTCTCCTCATGCACTGCATGACGTCGCCAAGCTGGCCGGAGCAGCAACGCGGGGTCATGGATGTCATCTCCGAGGCGCAGGAGAAGGGAATCATCGGTCTGAAAGGAGTCTCCTGCCATAGTTTCACCGCCCTCGAAGCGGCCGTCGATGAACCTTGGGTGGAGGTCGATCTGGCCCGGATCAATCCCGGTGGCCTCAGTATGGACGCCGGACCGGACAGAGTGGTCCCGGTTCTGGAAAAGATGAAGCGGAAAGAGAAAAGTGTTCTCGGTATGAAGATTCTGGGCAATGGCAAGTTGGCCGAGCATCGCGAGGCCTGTCTGCAATTCGTCCTCGGTCTTGAGAGCGTCGATGCGTTCACCATCGGATTCGAAAGCACGACCGAAATCGATGAGATCGTCGGCCTGATCGCAGGACCCACGCAATAAGCACCGCAACCCTCGCGCCGGACGATCCGGTCGACCCGGACCTCTGCCCCCCCCCTTGGGAGTTGAGCATCCCGCAACGGACGATCCTCAGAATCGGCTGATCATAAAGGCATTTTGATTAATTCGAGACAGTCAGGGCGGCAAGGATTTGGGCGTTGGTCGGATCGAGGATAGCCCTACGGGGTCATTGCTCATTATCTTGCATGCCAATGCGAGATATGTGCTTTGACCCCCTCGAAGCCAAGTTGACCGTAATTCCTCCTGGATACCCCTTAACTTAGGGACCGTAACAAAATAACTCACAAAATCTGCTGGTCTTTTCGGCGGGCAACGGTGTTGGATTCCGGCTCAGATAGCCCGCTATATTCGCCCGAACCCG
>QNAI01000111.1 GCA_003641745.1 Verrucomicrobiota bacterium
ATCGATCCGGACTCGCCCATACCAGTTCGCTCAAGAATCCGAGGGAGAATAGAGAAGACAGAAGGGGTGTAACCACGACTGGTCGGCGGTTCACCTACGGCCAGGCCGATCTCCCGCTGGGCCATGGCAAATCGGGTGACCGAATCCAGTAGAAAGAGTACACTGGCTCCTGCGTCACGGAAAGACTCAGCGATGGCGGTTGCGGTATAGGCCGCCCGCAGACGCACGGGTGCGGTCTGATCCGAGGTCGCCACCACCACCACCGATCGGGCCATTCCTTCGGGACCCAGGTCCTTCTCGATGAATTCCCTCAACTCACGGCCACGTTCGCCCACCAGGGCAATCACGTTGACATCGGCTTCTCCACCCCGGGCCAGCATGCCCAGCAGGGTGGACTTCCCGACACCACTTCCGGCGAAAATACCAAGACGCTGACCACGACCAACCGGACAGAAAAGATCCAGGGCTCGAACTCCGGTGCGGAAAGGTTCTCCAATACGGCGTCTGCGCAATGGATTGGGCGGGTGTCGGCGGAGTTGGCCGTCACGAGGTGCATCCAGCACCCCAAGGTCGTCGATCGGCTGACCCATGCCGTCCAGAACCCGTCCCAGCAAAGCATTCCCCGTGGGAATGGCATTGCGCTGACGGCGCAGTCGTACTTCGCAACCCGGGTGGATTCCATCCATATCACCGAGGGGCATGAGCAAAACCCGGTGTTCGCGAAAACCGACGACCTCGGCAAAGACGGTCAGGCCGAACTCCTCGGAAACAATCTCACACACATCGCCCAATTTCGCCTGGGGTCCGTTGCTTTCGATGAGCAGTCCGGTCACCTGGGCGACCCGCCCGATATGTTCGAGGGTCTGAGAGTGGGAAACCCGGTCTTCGAGGACCCGAATCCAGTCGGCTTGGGCCACAGTCATGACTTACCCTCCATGGCCACCTCCAGGCGGTCCAGTTTCCGGGAAATCCGGCCATCGATTTTACCGAATCGGGTGACGGCTTCACAGCCGCCTCTTTCGAGCCGGGCATCGGCGACCAACCGGACACCTGGGTGTCGGTCGGTCATCGAGGGATCGAGATCGCGAAGCAGTTCAAAGTCGAGAGTGTTGAGACGCAGCTCAACCTCGCTGGGATCCACGCCCGCCTCGATCAACACGCTTTCTGCTACTTGGGCGACGCTCTGCGCATCCCACTCAAATCCGGCGATCAACCGGCGAACCACCTGCAGGGCTAATTGCGGCAGCGCACCCCTTACCTCGGTCACAGCCACATCGATCGCCTTCTCGGCATTCTCAAAAAGCAGGGCGCGCATCTGGTTGATCTCGTTGCGCTGCTCCACGATCTGCCGATTGACGTGATCCGCCCCGGCATCATACCCGCGCTGATACTCGGCGCGCAGCAATTCGTCGAATCCATCTCCACCCCGGCGAGCGGCGGGCCCGTCAAAGACGATGCCGATGGACTGGAGGGCATGGACCAACCTGACGCTCTCAGTTGACGACACCAGCGCCTCCTTTATCCAGACTGATCTCTTCCTGCTCTTCGAGCTGGCGCACAATTTCGATAATCCGATCCTGGGCAGCCTCCACGTCCTTAAGCCGGACTGATCCGAGCATCTCAAGTTCCTCTTTCAGGGTCTCTGCCGCCCTTTTTGAAATTGCTCCACAGATCGCATCGTTGAGCATCGGGGTGGCAGTCTTCAGGGCGAGGACCAGATCGCTGGTGTCCACCTCGCGCATGATCCGCTGCAAATCCTTCTGTTCCAAGCGGACCAGATCCGCGAATCCGAACATTTTCTTCCGAATCGCGTTGGTGAGCTCCGGGTTCCGCTCCTCCATCCGGGTCAGGATGTTTTTGCTTTCCTCCCGATCCAGGCTGTTGAGCAGATCGGCCGCGGGACGCACACCACCACTCGTATGCATGGTCAGTTTCTCTCCGTGATCAATATTGGCGGTGAGCGACTTCGCCACCTTGTTGACCAATTCAAGAGAAGTCGCCTCAAGGGTGCCCAGGCGCTCGACGACATCCTCACGCACATCTGAATGGAGCATGGGCAGGATGTCGGCCGCCTTTTCCATCTCCAGGTAGGAGAGGACGAAAGCGATGGTCTGGCTCTGCTCTGTCTTGAGCAGGTTGAAGATCTGTTGGGGCTCCATCTCACCGATCTCCTTGATGCAGTCCGCGGAGTTACCACCGGGTGAGATCCGCTCGAGGATGGAAGCGGCCTTGGTGTCACCCTTGGCCAGTTCCAGGGTTCGTCGGGCGAAGGAGGAGCCACCGGCCAGGGAGGAATAGCTCTCCATGATCAGGCTACTGAACTCCTGGATCACGACCTGTTGTAATTCCGGCTCGACCACCTGGAAGTGGGTCATCTCCCGACAGATGGCCTCGATCTCGGCATCCTCAAACTGGCGCAGAATCTCCGCCGCGGTCTCCGGACCGAGTACGATGAGAAAAATGGCCAGTTTCTGAAGCTTGGTCAGTTGCTCGTAAGTAGGTGTCGACATGGCGGAATCAGGCTATTTTTGGCTGGTGGACATCCACTCCTTGAGCGTATAGCCGACGTTGTCCGGTTTCTGGCGAATCAGGTCGTTGAGCAGTTCCGGTGTAACCTCTGCCCCTGGCTCCAGAGCCCGCCCTCCGCGGCGGTCGTCGTCCGAACGAAGAAGCTCGAGCGACATCTCGCTCGGCTTGTGCCGCTTGAGCAGGCGCAGAAAAAAGCCGAAGGCCCCGATTGCGAGGGCGACCCCGAGGACGCTGCGGCCAAGATCCATCCAATGGTAGAGTCGTTCCTCGTCCTGAAGCACACCCACGGTCTCCAAAACGGGATCATCCGCAAAATCGATCTCCTGCAGGGCCACGATCTGGTCGAGGGCCTGGTTGCGTTGAGGTGCGATACCCAGGGACGTGACGACAATCTGGCGAAGCGCATCCAACTCCTCAGTGGTCCGTGGAGTCAGGGTCCGCTCGGCACCTTCGCCGGTGCTCTTCATGGCCACAAATACCGCGGCCGAAATATGTTTAATGCCACCACCCATCCTAACCGTTTCAATGGTCGATCGGTTGATCTCGTAGCTGTCCGTCCGCGTCTTGTGACTCTGCTCTGCGGTGGTGACCGGGATCTGGCCGGGCTGCGAACCTTCTTCGGGACCCGGCAGATTGGCGGCCACTCCGGCCCCCGTGATGGATCCTGTTTCGCGGGAGGTGCTGTTTTCCTCCATCGTCGTCATACTGCGCAGGACCTGACCGTCGGGGTCGTAGCGTTCCTCAACGGTGGTTGACTGACTGGAATCGACATCGACCGAGACCCGGACCACGGCATTGCCCGGACCCAGGACGGTGCCCAGCATGCTTTCAACTTTGCGACTGAAATAGTCCTCCATTTCCCGGCGGGAGCGGAGCTGACCAATCGAAAGGCCACCGAGCCCCTCCTCCTTGAGCCCTTCACTTAGGACATTGCCCCGGTTGTCGACCACCACCACGTCGTCAAGCTTCAGGGCTTCAACCGCATTGGCCACCAGGGAGCGGATCGAGTTGACCGCCTCGAGGTCGAGGCGGCGACCGCCGGTATCGACCAGAACCGATGCGGTGGCCCGGGAACTGTTGCCGGAAACCAGCAACCGGTTCTCCGGCATGACCACCATGACCCGGGCCGACCGGACCCCGTCGAGTTGGGATACGGTCCGCGATAATTCCCCCTGTATGGCCCGAAGAAAATTGGTCCGTTGGACGAAATCGCTTACCCCGAAATTGCCCCGGTCAAAAATCTCAAAACCGATGGAACCACCGGTGGGTATGCCTTGGGCGGCAAGGTTCATCCGGACCCGGTGGACCTGATCTCTTGGGACCAGAATCGCCCCCCCCCCAGCTTCAACCTGGTAGGGTACGCCCTGGGCGTCGAGTTCCTGCACGATGTCCCCGGCATCCTTCGGATCCAACTGGCCGTAGAGCAGCTTCATGTCCGGGCGCGAGGCCCAGGCCAGCATGCCAGCCATCGCGGCCACCACCACGATGACGGCCAAGGAAAGGGAGATTTTCTGGTTGAGGCCAAGTTGGCGCCAGACGGACCAAAGATTTCGAAGAATGTTGGGCATGCCGGATAATTAAAGTAGTTTCCCGGATCAGACCGGCATGCGCATCAGTTCCTGGTAGGATTCGACCAGTTTGTTGCGCACCTCGACCAGCAAGGTGAACGCCAGGCTCGATTCCTGCATGGCGATCATCGATTGGTGAATATTGTTGGACTCGCCCAGCATCAGCTTCTGGGCCTCTGCGTCGGCCGCCTTGGACTTCCCGTCCACCGCCTGTACGAGGTCGCCCAACATGTCGGAAAAGGAAGTGCCGGACGGCCCCCGGGCCGGACCGATCGGACCCAGGCCTCCGGGTTTCTCGACGTCGCTGACCTTGGGCAAGCCGCCCGGAGGCTGGCTGGCCGCTTGCTTGATCTGCTCCTGGAGTTCCTTGACTCCATAAGCACTGTTGAGCGATTGGGCTATCGGGCTGATCATTGACCGGAATTGTCAGGCTAGGAGCCGATTCTGAGAGCTTTCTGAGCCATCTGGCGGGCCGTTCGGACCACCGAGAGATTGGCTTCGTAGGATCGCGATGCCGTCATGAGATCCACCATCTCCATGGCCAGGTTGACATTGGGCATGCGCACCATGCCGCCGGCATCCGCATCGGGATGAGAAGGATTGTAGACCAGGGGACCGAGGGACTTGTCTTCGGTAATCTGCCCGACCCTTACTCCCTGTCCGGTGGCCCCGCCCAACCCGCCGGCCCGATTCAACTCGGCCTCAAACGAGACGATCTTGCGTGCATAGGGCATGCCGTCAGGCCCGCGAGTGGTGTGGGCGTTGGCAATATTCTGACTGACCACATCGAGCTTCACCTTTTCGGCGGTGAGGGCCGACGCGGTCACATCGATAGCTGGAATCAGATTCATCATAACGTAGGAGGGGGTATTCAGATCACTCTTCCGGTGATGGCGGTCTTCAACCGCTGCAGGGAGTTGCTGGTATATTCAGCGAGAAATTCGTATTCGAGGGCGTTGCGGTTGAGTTCCAGCAACTCACGATCCAGTTCGATATTGTTTCCATCGGGTCGTGCCGGCCCGGCATGGGTATCTTCGTGGTGCTGAATCGCTAGATCACGAGTTCCGTCCAGGTCCCCCTTCTGCACCAGAGATCCGAGCTTCTGGGAAAAATCGGGGGCCAGATCCACCCGCTTGAAGCCAGGAGTCTCCACGTTGGCCAGATTGGTCGCGATCAATTCATGACGGAACGCTGCTGCATCCAGCAACTTCTTCGCGAGTACGTAGTTCTCGCTGGCCATGACACTATCTATCATGCCCAAGACCAAGCAAACGGCGTACCTCAATGGAGCGGAAATTCATAAGACACTATTAATCAAACTTTAATAAATTTCAGAAACTCCAGAAACCCCTATCACCCCCCTTTAGCGGCAATTTCTGCCTAGTCATCAGTCCCAATTTTTCCGTTGCGACTCACGGCCAAAGCGGAATCCTCATGATTCCGGTCCGATAGCTCGAATTCCGAATCATGAGAACGTTCCTCCCAATGCGGACATGCCCCGGTATCTTGGGTCCTGCCCAAGCGGCCTTCCCGCCCGCATCCCTTACCCCCATCGAAGGTCCGCGGAGACGGCCCCACCGCTGAGCGACTCAGACCAGGGAACCAGCCGGTCGTCCCAGGACCGTTGGGATACGCTGTTGGACCTTCTGCCCGGAGTCTACTTTGAGCAACGGGCGGATCTGACCTTCGCTGAGATTGGCCCGGGACGTGAACGCTTCTTCGGCAGCCACGGCGAGGATCTGGACGGGCGCAGCGATCTCTTTCTCTCCTGTATCCACGAGGACGACCGGATCGATGTCCTGAGCTGGATCAAGAAACAGTTCCCCGCCAGAGGGGTTTTTCAGACCACCTACCGCCTGCTCCATCCGGAGACAGGGGAGCAGTTTTACATTGCCGATATCCGGAAACGCAGCGGTGAGAACCCCGTCACCTTCCGCGGTATCTGGCTGGATCAGACCCGACAGATAAGGGCTGAAAAACGTCTCACCTACCGGGCCTGGAAGGAAAATGTATCCACCGTGACGAGCGGGCTGCTGCATGACTTCAACAACGTGGTCGCGGGGATTTTCTCCATCAGTGAGCTCTACCATTCGATGGTGACGCCGGATCACAAGATGCATGCGGGCCTGAGCCAGATCATAGCGAGTTCCAAACAGGCTCAGAACCTGGTTCGGCGGATCATGGAGCTCAACCGCGAGGTTTCGGGCGAACGCAATATCTTCAACCTCGAGCATCTGATCACCGATCAACTGGATTTCCTGAAGGCTGTGCTCCCCCGTGGCACCCACATCGAGGATCACTTCACCGGGAACGAGATCCCGGTCCGCGTCGATGAAGTAGGTTTCCGCCAGGTCCTGTTGAACCTGGCCACCAACGCCCGGGATGCCCTGCGGGGAAACGGCAGAATCGAGATCGTAACGAAACGCCACGACTCGGACGCCCCAGGGCCCGAAGGTATCATCCCGAAGGATTTCCGCATTCCCGCTGGCAGCGTTGAAATCATCTTCAGTGACAACGGCTGTGGCATGCCGCCCGGCGTGGCCGATCGGGCCTTCGACCCATTCTTTTCCACCAAGGAGCCCACCAGAGGCTCAGGACTGGGCCTATACAATGCCCATCTCTTCGCCCAGGCCAACAAGGGCCGGTTGGGTGTGGTCACCAAGCCGGACTGCGGCACCGCTTTCCACCTGGTCCTGCCGGTGGAGACTTTCGGTGAAAACGAAGAAAGTGAGGACAGGGTAACGGAGAGAGATGAGCGACGACGCCACGTGCTGCTCTACTCCTGGGAGGACGCCGGTCAATCCGATCTGGTGGCCCGCATGCGGGAGCAGACCTGGCAGGTCCTCACCCTGACCCATGCCAACCGGGTGCGTGAACATCTGGCTCAGGCCGTCTTCCCCATAGACATGATCCTCATCATGCGGATTTCCCTCGATGAGGATGCCGATCGACTTCTGGAAGAGACCCGTATTGAACACCCTTCGATCAAGATCGCAGTGATCACCATGGGTGAGGACCCCGAACAGGTTCCCCGCCTGATCAATGAACAGGCCGACCTCGTCCTGCACCACAACCTCAAGCTCTCAACCATGATCAAAAGACTTTCCGACCTGATCGTGACATGTCCATGAACCGCCTCGAACCCACTCGATCGAAGATTCTCCTGCTTGATGACGACGAGATTATCCTCCTCGCCATCAAGGAAACCCTCGGCCGGGAGGATTATGATATCTCGGTTTTCTCCAAGGCCAGCGAAGCCCTGGAAGCGCTCAAGTCGGATCGTTTCGCCGCCATCGTATCCGATCAGCGCATGCCGGAAATGACTGGTCTGGAGTTTCTGCATGAGTCGAAGAACCTCCAACCCAACGCTTCCCGAATCCTGATCACCGGTGTCCTCACTCTGAATACGGTCATCGACGCGGTCAACAAGGGCGAAATCTACCGTTTCCTGGCCAAGCCCTGGATCCGCGAAGAGCTGATCGCGACCATCCGCAACGCCGTTCAGCGCACGCAGCTACTGGAGGCGAACGAAAGACTCCGCGAAGACACCCTGCATCTGAATGAAGAACTGGTGGTCGCCAACGCCCAGCTACAGGAGAAGGTCACGGCGCTGACCGCGGGCAAGGAGGCTCTGGACCAGGCCAATCGCGCTCTGCGGGAGAACTTCGAACACTCGCTCGAACTCTGTCACCGGCTGATCGAAACGTTCCACCCCGTACTCGGACGACAAACCAAATCGGTCGCCACCATCTGTCGCGACATGGCTGAAGCCTTGGGCCTGGCCGACGAAACCAGGGACGTTCTCATGACCAGCGCCTGGCTGCATAATATCGGCATGGTCGGGATACCCAGGCAGGTCTGCAGCAAGTCGCTTCGGTCGCCAGGCGGGTTGACAGAAACCGAGCGCCAATTGCTCCGCCACCATCCAATCTACGGGCAGACCCTGGCCGCGTTCGTCAATGATCTGCGGGCCGTGGGGGAAACCATCCGGGCGCACCATGAACGCTTCGATGGCACGGGCTATCCGGACGGCCTGAAACGACAGGAGATTCCGGAAGCCGCGCAAATCCTCTGTGTTGCGGTCGGATTCGTCGAATCCAACCTCTCCCGGGAAGAAGCGATCGAGCAAATCCTGCACGAATCTGGCCAGGCTTACGATCCCGAGGTGGTGCGCCTCTTCCTCAAAGTGTCCAACCGCACCTCTCTTCCCCGAAAGGTCAAGGAGATCACCATTGCAGAGCTGGAGCCGGGCATGGTACTGGCCCGCGGGATTTACTCGCCCTCCGGCCTGCTCCTCATCTCGGAGGATAAGGTATTGACCCCATTGACTGTAGCCAAGATCCGTGAGCACAATGAAGTGACTCCCATCACGCAGCGTCTTCTGACCTACCGACCGGATTGACCTGTTCAAAAGAGAGTCAGAAACAGCCTACAGCCCCTCTTTTTTCTCCCGATCACACAAGTCTGGAGGTGAAACTCCGATACTGAAAACCAGCAGCCTGCCCTCTCCCTACCCGACCAAGCACTGACCGACCATGAAGATCCTTGTAGTAGATGATGATCCCGCCATCCGTTCGCTCCTGCTGACCGTCTTCGGCGACAAACACGAAGTCTCCCTGCTCTGCGACGGCCACAATGCGGTGTCCGTGCTGTCGGACCCCAATCACGATTTTGATTTCGTGGTCATCGACTACAAGATGCCCCGATTGAGCGGGGAGAAGGTCATGGATCTGCTGGCCGCCTGGCAGAACATCAAGACGAAGTTCATTCTGATTTCGGGCTATACCTTTGAACAGGACCGTTTCCGCTACCCAAATCTGATCGCGTGCCTCTCCAAGCCATTCAGCATGAAGGAATTAGTCGCCCTCGTGGAGACACCGGAGGCAAAAAGGGCTCCGACCGACAGCTGACCGGCCCATTTCCAACGACCGCACTCCAGCGGGCCTGATCCACCAAAAAAGGAGGGAATCCGTCCATGACCATGGAGACCAGTTCTGTGTCCAGATCGTTAACCGAAGCCATCAGCCATTGGGCTGATCCAGCCTGTCTGGTCGACGGTGAAGGGAGGGTTATGATCGCTTCCAGAGGTCTGGCCAAACTGGCCGACCGGGAACTCGAAGAGCTCAAGGGTCTGGACCCAGAGCTTCTGCTTCAATCGGCCGACGACACAACGACCGCTGTCTGGCAGACCGAGCTGCTCGATCAGGACGGCAGTCGAATGGATCTGATGGTGGTTGAGCCGGATCGCGACCATCTGGCCGCCTCCGGTCGAACGGTACAGCCTCCCGGGATCGATCTCGATCGCCTCAACGCCATCGGTGAAATCGTTCCGCCTCTCTTTCACGATCTGAACAATATGCTCGGTTCCATCTCCGGCCTTTCGGAACTCGCGGCGATGAAACTCCCCGACGATGACCCGATGAAGGATAGATTGGGCAAGGTGGTCGATACCGTGACCCGGGCGAGCGCTCTCGGCCGGCAGATCAGCCTGCTGGCGCGCACCCCGGTGGAATCTCCATCACGGGTTGAGATGATCGATCTGATCGAGGAGGCCATGGTTCTGGCCCGTAGTTATCTCAACCGCGGTGTCGTGATCGAAACCCGGTGGCCGGACTCGCGTCTGGCCACCGATCTGCATCCGAGCAGCTTGCGTCACCTTGTGGTCGAGATCATTCTGGCCGCCGGCATTGTGCTCCAGGATCGGGAAGGTGCTGTTGAATGGGCCATCGCCCACGGCGATCGCGAGGGATCGGGCCAGCCGACCGCTGTGCTCACGGTCACAGCCACCCTGGCCGATCCGACCTTTGAATCAAGCGACCCTTTCCCCATTGGGTTTTTCCGCAGGATCGCCACCATCTCCAGTCTGGCCAACAGCTTCGGCGGTGCCATGAGCCCCGTCCGTCTCTACCAGCCAGCCGGGTTCAGCCTGGCCATCACCCTGCCGGTCAAAGAAAACAAGGCCCTCTGAGCGGAATCACGATACTCGCCGCCATTGATGACCCGATTTTAGCTAGGGCGGCTTTATTCGACCCCTGGCTGCTCTCTGCTCGAGCCCGGACTTCCGCCCGTGCCACCATAGGCCCTGGCCACACGGCCGGGCAGCACGGGGGCAAACTGTTGCTGCAAGGTCGATGAGACGGTGCCCTTGAGAAGTAGCCGCTCGTTCTCGCGGTCCAGCATCAGGATCTGCAGGAGGCGATTGCGTGCGTCCTTGACTCGCGCCGCACTGTCAGGATCGAGCCGAACCCCCGATCCACCCAGGCTCCGAAGTCCGGAGAGAGATGTATCGAGGCGGGTCAGGTAACTCCGTTTTCGATCGAGGAAGTTTTCATCCAACCGTCCGCCCGAGGTTCTGAGAAGAGCTCCTTCCTCCAGGAAAAGAGCATGGAGTTCTTTCAGGAGCTCCAGGTGGGCGTTCAGGATTTCATTTGAATTATTGACCTCAGTCATGACTCGGCAACGTGGTTGCCGGTCATGATCCGAAACCGCTCCCCGTAGTCGAGCATCCAATTGACATGGTCGAGTCGCCAACGGGCAAGATCGCGAAGAGAAACATCGGTCGTTACCCTGTCGGCATCCTGCACCGGGATCCCTTCGAGCATGGCCTGATAGGCCTCGAGGGCTCGCTGGGGGAGTTCCAGATGTTCGAAACACAGGCCTATCTGGTAAATGGCGGGCCACCGCCATTCCGGTGCGTCACTCATCCGGGCCAGGGCCTGGTAGATGGTCAGGGCACTGAGATACTCGCCCTGCTGGTAGAACTCGTTGGCCAGTTCATTCCCGGTCCGGCGTTTCCAGAAATCAGACTGGGCCTTGTCCGCGGGATTCCCGGAGATCTGCGTTCGCAGCAGCTCCACCACGACCTCGAAGGCCTCCCTTTCACGACCGAGCGCCTTCAGGCTCGATGCGAGGTAATAGGCCGACTCCAGCCGATATGGGCCATCGGGCTGTTCGTTGCGCATCGCGGCAAACGAGGTTGCGGATGCTTCGAATTCCCTGATTTCATAGGAGACACAGGCCAGCCGAAATTCGATTGTCCGGCGATCTTCCGGAGTGAGGTCGAGCAGTTCGATTTTGCGGTAGACCTCGGCTGCTTCGACCAGTCGGCCCTGCTCGGCCAGCATTTCGGCCAGTTCAAACCTGGCTTTGGTGGAGTGCAAACGGGCCGCGGCCAGATCGACCGCACCGTCCCGCAGGGCGACATTCAAAACACTGAAGTAACGGCTAGAAGCCACGTCAAAGGCCCCTTGGTCCCGGTAGAGCGAACCCA
>QNAI01000112.1 GCA_003641745.1 Verrucomicrobiota bacterium
GGGCTGTAGGCTGTAGGCTGTAGGCTGTAGGCTGTAGGCTGTAGGCTGTAGGCTGTAGGCTGTAGGCTGTAGGCTGTAGGCTGTAGGAGAGGGTTTATCCCTCGATTCCAGGAGCAACCTCATTTTTTAGGAATTTTCTGCTTTCGTCGGAACCGTTTCCCTCCTGCAGGGGCGTGCCTTGCCTGCCACGGCGTAGCGGAGCGTAGACGGGCGGGCGCCCCTCTATTTCATTCATCTGTACCCTACAGCCTAAAGCCAGCCTCAGCAGGCCCCAGGGCCTGCTAGTTCACCGACGGATCATCGGGTGCATCGGCCAGGAATCTCAGCTCCGGACTGATATTCCCCATAATCGTCCGCCAGAGATCGACTCCCTTGAGCTGGTTGATCAGATCCGGGGCCACCGGGCTGACGATCCAGGCATTTTGCTCGAGTTCGACCTCCAACTGTCCCTCGCCCCAACCCGCATGACCTACAAATGCGCGCACGTCCAGGCCCTCGGGCGAGGCAATCAGTTCCTTCGCCTTTTCCGGATCGATCCCGAAATACAAGCGAAACATGCCCAGTGAGCTCTCGGCATGCCAAGCCGAAAGAATGATCTGCTTGTCGTTGACCGGACCACCGGTGAAGACCGGTACATCGGAGAGCAAACCGGTCGAAAAATCGCTCCCGTATTCCCCCAGGCTCTTCCCAACCGGACGATTCAGGATGACACCAAGCGCACCGTCCTCATTGTGGGCGGACAGAAGCACGACCGTGCGGCGGAAATTAGGATCCACCATCTCCGGGTGTGCGAGAAGCAGCGAACCGGCAAGGTCCTGCTTGGGGTGGATACGACGGCTCATGCGATAATCTACAATCTGATGATGGCCACGCCCGCTTCAACCAGAATGTCCCGCACCATCTCATCGTTTCGGTAATCGACGTGATATTTGATCGTCCGAATCCCCGCTGCGGCGAGAATCTTCGCACAGTTGATGCATGGGTAATGAGTGGTGTAGGCCGTGCAGGCTTCGAGGCTGATTCCGCGCCGCGCCGCATCCGCGATCGCGTTCTGCTCGGCATGGACCGTAGCCTGCTCGTGACCTTCGCGGACCCTCGAATGATGGGGGGTCCCCGGAAGAAAGCCGTTATATCCAGCGGCCACGATGCGGTTCTTGTGATCCCCAGAGGTGACGATCACACAGCCGACCTGAAGCCGTTCACAGATCGATCGGGTCGAGATCAGAAAGGCGTTCGCCATGAAATACTCGTCCCAGGAGGGTCGATAGGCGAATGCCTCCGTCGCATCGACGATCTGTTCCAGTGGTGTCGGTGTCTTTTCCATAAGGGCACTGAAACCAGACCATGCTACCGATCCCCTGCCCTGTCGAGATCGCGATGAGGGATGGGACGGCAGGGACCCGAGGCAAAGGGTTCCCCTTCGACAGCTTCCTAGAGGCTGTCTTAAAAGTGATGAAAACTGTCGTTTGGCCAGAAAAGGCCTCGCCGCAAGGCACATCCTAAATGGGGTATCCCCATAGTGCTATCCCTTTCGGATGGAACGCCGCGCCGGGGTCGTTTCTGGCCAAACCCTTCGGGCAGAGTTGCTTTGGGTCGTGGCCGGCGTTAGGCACGAGGACCAAGGCCTTTGGGCCTGGGCGCCTCGCGCCTGCCTTGCCCAGCACCCCAAATCAGTCTCTGCGACATGCTTCAGCACTTTTAAGACAGCCTCTTAACGCGTCGCCGTCCGAACTGACCGCTGATTCATCGCAAGCAGTTGCCGTTGATCATCAAAGACCAGGTTGGTCACCCGTTCGGCATACCGACGCGACATCCCCGGAGCCCGGCCCGTTGTGGTGCGTTTGAGCCCGGAATTCCAAGCCACCGCAATCCAGTAAGGGCTGGCCGGATAACCCTTGCGGGTCAGATTCCTGTAAAGCCAGTCGTAATGCTTTTTCGCAATGACCTGTGAATACGACGGATCATGGGCCTTGTAGTGGCTCTTCTTCGTATGCTGCTTCCAGGTTTGACGGGTGAACTGGTAGAGCCCCCGCTCACCTTTGCTGCCAACAGCGCGTGGATTGTTACCGGTCTCAACCAGGGCAACTGCGCTCAGAAAAGAGTCACGCTGCCGTTCGTAGTTGGTCGCAAAGGCTTCACCGACCAATCCTCCGGACAGAAACAGAACGCCAAGCAGAGCCAGGCATTTGATTGAGAAGGACCGTCGAAAACAGAGATAGCGAGGCCGTGGAAGTGTACAAAGAGACGCATTCATCGTCAGAAAAGGAACCAAAAGGGTTAGAAGAGGGAGGGCAGTCGGACTCGGTTGGGCCGGTGGGAAACCTGGGCAAATTTCCCGTGAGTTCCTGCAGGCAGGATCTCATTTCTCTTTTTCACCTGATTCATGCTTGAGTAAACGTGATGTCGACAGAACCCCAATTGTCAAGTTTGAGGGGTTCGCACGCGACGGTCGGGAAATCCCCTAGGGGCACTCCGCATATGCGCGAACCGACCACCTGACACAACCTGCAAACACGTGAATCGAATTGTAAAAACGAAGATTTCCGATCGCCTCCCATCCCACGGCCCGCCATGTCGCCTGCCCGTCGAGACATTTTGATCATCAACACCTTGATGGGAAATCACGGGCGGATTTTCAGGCACCTGCGCCTCGCCCCTCGAAGCATCTTCCCCCCTCAAGCGACCTGACCTGACACACCGGATCCAGTGCTTTTTCGATGGTCATCGCCGGTCCCGATGATCAGGCTCGTCGCTGATGACAAAACTCGAGGATGTGGTCGCTTTCTGCGACGAACGGACAGGAAGCCCCGGTTATCCGGATTTTCCGGGAGCGATGAATGGTCTCCAGGTTGCCAACAGTGGCCGCGTTTCCTGCATCGGAGCAGCTGTCGACGCGGGACTGGTCCCTTTTCAACAGGCCATCGAACGTGGAATCGATTTTCTCATCGTTCACCACGGACTGTTCTGGATGCCCCCCACCCCCCTCACCGGCGCCAACTACCGCAAAGTGAAAACACTTCTCGATGGAGACTGCGGTCTCTACGGCTGCCATCTGCCCCTCGACGCCCACCCCGAGATCGGAAACAACGCCCTTCTGGCATTCCGGTTGGGCCTTGCTCGGGAAAAAACCTTTGCGCCGTTCGAAGGCCGGGACCTGGGGCTCATCGCCCGCTCCGACTACGAGAGAACCGAGCTCCGCGAGCGGCTTGAGACGCTTTTCCCGAGGGGGATCACGGCCATCGAATGCGGTCCCGAGCAATTGGACGGAATCGCCATTGTAACCGGCAGTGGCGGGAGCGTCCTTCCTGAATTGATGCCGTCTGGAGCCTCCACCCTCATCACCGGGGAACTCCGACAACATCACTTCAATCAGGCCCAGGAAGCCGGCTGGAACCTATACTGCTGCGGCCACTACGCGACCGAGACGTTCGGCGTCTCCGCCCTGGCCGAAGAAGCAGCCCTGCACTTCGGGGTCAATTGGGAATTCATCGAGACAGAATGCCCGCTTTGAGGATTGAAAACCACGCACGAATCACGTTTCAAATACACCTATGAAGAAGATAGCCGTCATCAACGGGCCCAACCTCGACCGCCTCGGCCGCCGGGAACCGGAGGTCTACGGAACCGCAACCCTGGCCGATCTCGAAGCGATGTTGCGCGAAACGGTCGCCAATAAGGAGGTTGAACTCGACTTTTTCCAGTCCAACCACGAGGGCGCCATCATCGATCGAATCGCATCGTATGTGGATCGTGGTTTCGATGGCATCATCCTCAACGCGGCCGGCCTCACCCATACCAGCGTCGCGCTGCGCGACGCCATTCAGGGAAGCGAGATACCCACCATCGAGGTTCACATTTCCAATATCCATCAGCGCGAGGAATTCCGCCATCGGTCCATGACCGCCCCGGCCTGCGTCGGCATGATCGCCGGACTCGGGTTTCATGGCTACCAGTGCGCCCTCGACTACTTCCTACGCGAAGACTGAGACCAGATCACCGCCCGCACCCGCACAGATCCGATCGAGGGACAGCCGTAACCCACGCCCCTTGTCACCACTTCTTCATTCAGAATTCTTAAGTCTTAATTCCTACTAGCGCCTCAAGCACATCCACGGCAGCATCCACCCCTGTATCAGACCGCAAATCTCCGGCATGGTGGGCGCAAGCCTCAGCGACTGAATCCGACTGAATCAGTTCCTTCAATATTTCGGCGATGCGGATATGACTCATCCGGTCGACATCGAGGTATTTTCCCACGCCCAGGTTCAACAACCGGGTGGCATTGTCGGGCTGGTCGAAACCGAACGGCACCACCATCTGCGGGATTCCGGCCGCCAGCGCTTCCGCACAGGTTCCGATACCGCCATGATGAATGACTGCGGTACATCGTGGGAAGAGAAGGGAAAACGGCGCACGCTCGGCATGGATAACTTCCTTTGGCATCGATTCCGGCAATTGATCCTGAAATGGCGTCAGGACGATCAATCGGCGACTCAGCATATTGGCGGCATCAATGCTGGCTGCAATAAATCGGGAAGCATGCCGGTTGGCCGAACCCGGCGTCATGACCAGGGGCGCCTCGCCATCCTCGAGGAAGGCGTCCAATTCGGGATCCAACGGCTCTGCCCCAATCCGTCCGCCGAAAACAAAGCCGGTCAGTCGCGATCGCACCGGCCAATCCGGCTGCGGCGCTGCGAACCAGTTTGGAAACAGACCGAGAATCCTCCTGGGCGAATGAAACCAATCCTTGAAGATCCGGTCGACCGGCTTGAGACCAAGGGACTTTCTCAACCGATTGAGTTGTGATCGAATCGGAGGGTCAGCAAAAAGCGAATCAGCCATCCGCCAGAAAAGATGCTTCACCCACCGGGGCGAACCGCTGAAGTCTCTCCCCGGCGCCAAGGCCGGTTGGTCGTGTTCGGAGCGAAACGCAAACGGAGCCAGGTGAACGGTCGCGGACGGACACCCCTTCACGTCCTCAAGGACGCGGGTGGCCAGCGATAGCGAATGCCCGACAAGAACCGTCTCACCCTCCCGGTAAAAGGATTCCAAAGTCCGGTAATTGTCTTCCAGACGGGAAGCCAATGCACGCAATACCACGCTCAAGCCGTTCCAAGGGTCCCAAAGATCGGAATTAGCGATGATCTGCTCAAAATCCTCAGTCGATGAGCTGCTCACAAATTCAAGCCCCGCCTGCCCGATCGAATCAGCAAAGGGCTCCGGAGCGAAAACGATCACTTCATGCCCTCGTGCCTTGAGGCCGTGACCCACGGCGATAAAGGGATTCACATCCCCATATGACCCTACCGGTGTGAGAAGAAATCGCATGTGACCCTAACCATCGACAGGTTTCGCCCCGGGTCGAGGCAGCACCGGAAAAATCGTCTCCAGAGGATAAGCTGAATTCGCACGAGCAGTTCCGTATTATTAGCAATATTTATCGAAGATCTCCCTTGCCGTCAAATGCCCAATTCCTATTCTCCATGTATCCGGTTTCTGAACCTCCCCCTTTCAAGCAGGACCGGCGGCACCCCAACCCGCCAACCCATCCTGCCTGACTGGCCGGTTTCCGGAAACTCGCTCGAACATATCTTTGCAATGAAAAAGACACCCATGAAGAACACCGTCTCTCTCCTGATAGTATTGGCAATCGCAATGACCGGTTCCGCCCGAGCCTCTGAACAGGCCTGGCAACAACCGTTGCAGGACGAAGTTGAATGGTCAAAACTGGCCTCAAACGGCGTCTTGATTGTTGGATACAAAAATGGACTTGGAGTCTTCTCACCGGAAGGCGAAGCGCTCTGGAACCGGGATGACCTGCGTGAACTGGCCCCCTTCAACGTGAAGCCCATCCCCGAGACCCCTTACCTTCTGATCAACGAGCACAAGGGCAAGATTCCGCCCAAGGCCCGCCTGCAGATCGTCGATTTCATGACCGGAGAGACCACTTTCGATTCCGGTGTCGTGCCCGGCAACAATCTCGGAGCCTACCCGGTGCCCGGCCGCCCCATCGTCCTCTTCGCCATCGATCGCCCCGGTGGCAACGGGCTCAAGGGCGGCGCTTACCTGGTGGCTTTCAGCCTGGTGGACGACTCGAAGATCTGGGAAGCCCGACTTGGCTCGAATGGGTCAATGAAGCTGCACAAGACAGAGACAAGCGGATTCATGGCCAATATGGACCTGAGCGGACACCCGCGACCAGTGATCATTGGTGACACCGTCATCCTGACCGGGGACCAGATGATCGCCATCAATCTCGACAATGGCACCGAGAAGTGGCGCTACAAACTGGGGGCCTATAACGGCGGCCTCAAGCTTGCCTATGCTCGACCAGTAATCGCCGACGGTGTCATTTACGCGACCGGCAAGAAGAAACTCGTCGCGCTCGACCTGGCCACCGGCAAGGAAATCTGGAAAGGCAAGGCACCGAAGGGGACACTGCCCGAACTCGAAATCGTGGGCGATATCCTGGTCGGCCGGATCGGCGGCACCTTTTCGAACGGAAAGGACCTCGTGCAGGTAAAGCCGTTCGGGGCCTACGCCGTAAACCGATCAAACGGGAAACTGAATTGGAGTTGGACCAAGGCCAAGAACTCGGTGACCAATCTCAAGATCATGCCCGACCAAGGTCTGGTCATGCTGGCGGACAAGAAGAAACTCTACGCCCTCGACCTCAATGCCCTGAAAAAGGCCAAGGTGGTCTACGATCTCGATCTTGAATTCAAACGGAAGATGGGATCGACCGAAATGGCTGCCAAGGGACTCGGGGCCGCCAGCGGGTTCCTCAGCGGTGGAATCTCCGGGGGATTAAGAGGCCTGGGAGGTGGTGGCGATCGTTCCGATCCCCCGTTGGACATTCAGGCGGTCGGAGACAACCTGATCATCCGTGGCCAATACCACCTGCTTTCCCATAACGTCGCCAATCGTGACAATCCCTGGTCGATCGAGTTCTCGCCTCCCGGGATGAACAGTTTCGCCCTCATCGCCATGGGAGCGGTCACCGCCGCCGTGGCGGTCGGAAATTCGGGCTATGCCTATAACAGCGGGAGCTTTGCGGCGGGCAACTCCGCACTCAACAGCACCTTGCGCCTGACCGAAAGTTTCCAGGCCTCCGTTTCAAAACGGTACGCGGCATCGGAAGCGGCGAAGGAGATCGCGTTTTTCCTCACCTCCGAAAAAGAGGGCCGGATGCTGGTCGGCATCGATCTCAATACCGGCGAGGAAGTCGGAGAGATTCCGATGAGGGAAAAAGAACCCCGATTCATGGTGGATAACTCGATAAACCGGGTCTACCACTTCAAGAATCAAAAGGAAATCATCGCCTTCGATTTCTGACCCGGGGGTCCGGTTTACTGTACCCATTTCTTAATTACGCTCAAACAAACCGTAGCGTGCTACGGTTTGTTTGGTGTTTGGGCTTCGGGCGGTCGCGCGGGAGCACGACCCTCCAGTTGGATTCTCTGTGGAGGACTGTCCTTCCGTCTTCGCGTGGCCATGTCGTGACATGCCGGACGGACCGTCCCATAGGCTGGGCCTTGGCCGATGGCCGGTCAAACCAAACGAGCAAACCCCAAGAACTGCCCCCCCTGCCTGAAGCAGGCGCGAGGGCTCCGTTGAGGTTGGTTTCTTCGGCGCCCTCCTCGAGAGCTCCGGAGTGGACACTTCGCCTCATACTTCCACCAGCTTCATGAATTCGCTGGAAAGCTGTTCCACCCCGGTTTCTGTGACGACAATTCCGTTTTCCCAACGCAAACCGAAATCATCACCCGCAAAAAAAGTGTCGACCTGGAAGGTCATATTCTTCTGCAGGTCGTAAGTTGAAACGGACTCCATCCATGGCTGTTCAACTTCCATCATTCCAATCGAGTGGCAGGGGCCATAGAGCAGGTATTCGGAAAAACCGCGCGACTTCACCCACTTTTCGTATTCATCAACCACCGCGGCGGCCGGTCTTCCGGCCTTCATCAGCTCCATGGTTTTGAAGTGGGCTTCAAGACCGAATTCAACCAGGCGTTGCTTTCGTTCAGGCAGTTTGCCGATCGACATCGGCAGTCCCACACTCGATGCATACCCCCCTACCCTGGCCCCTATATTGAGCTGAATGATTTCATGCTCAATGATCTGGTTGCCGGTCGGACGACAGATGGCATTATTGGTGCGCGGACCACAGAAACAGTAGAGGGCATGACCTTCATACTCGGCGCCATGTTTATAGATCTCACGTTGCGCGATACCAATGACCTGTAGTTCGGTCATGCCCGGTTTGATTTCATCGACAATCGCCCGGACCGCGATTTCGCTGATGGCAAACGCCCGGCGCATACATGCCAGTTCACTGTCACTCTTGATGAAACGTAGCGGCAGGAACACATCATCTGCCCGAATCAGTTCAACGCCCGGCAGTTCCGCCTGCAATGCCAGGTATACCGGAAGGGGCGTGATCGAATGGCCGACAATCCCGAGTTTCTTCAGCGGCTTGTCTCTCATGGACGCTTTCACCACGTCCGGATAATGTGCTACCGGAATGCCGGGATATTGCGGCTCCGCCGATTCGCGGTATTCAATCATTTTCATGATGTCCGGAATCACGCTTCTCGCCTTGGCGTAATTTTCACTTTCAGGCCCAATCAGCAGGATCGGTTTACCTTCGGCCGGAACAAATACCGCACCCGCCTCAAAGGTCGGCCAGTAATCACTGAGATAGCGGACACTGGCGCATTCAGCTTCGCTCCCATGAACCAGGCAGGCATCCAATCCGGCGGCTTTCATCTTTGCCTGGAATTTCGCAACTCTCTTTCCATACTCTGCTTTTGGAATCGTATACATTTTTCTCCTGTTTTTTCTCAAAGACTATCTTGAAGGTCTCTCGATATCTGTCGTTGCTGATGGTTGTCGTAAAAGGCACCTTCAAAAAGTTCAATATCCTGGGCTGAACGTTCAATTGGCGACTACCCGGCCAACTCTCCTGCCTGACAGAAATCAGTTCCCATTGCCGTCAGTTTCTCAAGCAGCCGATCAAACTGTTCCGCACCATACTCACCACAGTTCTTCACCAGAAACTGATCCGGCATCACCGCCCCTTCGCCGTAATGCAGCAGCCCTTCCGGCATCGGCCAAAACTCCCACGGATGAAAGTAGAAACAGAGAAACGGCTCCACCCCCTGCTGCTCACAATAACCGACATACCCGTTGATATGCTCCATCAATTTGTCCGCACTCTGCGTCCGAAACAGCGGCCACTGATCGAGATCACGTCCATATTCATCCTGCGATGCCATCGATAGGTCGGCGAAATTCGGCAACTCCAATAATTTCATGTCACCCGGTTTGGTCCAATCGTCACGACTTGGATGATAAGGCGCCAACTGTTCCCTGAAATAATACATTGGATAAGTTGCGTCGGTCAAATAACCCAAGTCTTCGAGCGCATTGGCGACCGCAGTCGAACCGAACAGCCTCGGGCACCTGAATGAAACCGGTCTGATTCCGGCAGCTGCTTCGACCCACTCAGTTGCCTGGCGAATTCTCGGTTCCACCTCTTCGGGCAGTATCGGCATCATGCCCGGTATCTCGAACAACGGCTCCCCGATGGTCTCATGGAACAGGGTGTGGCAACCTATTTCATGCCCGGCCGCTCTTACTGCAACGGGGACTCCCGGATGCTTCCGGCAACTGTCTCCGGTAAAGTAAAACGTTCCGCTGACACCGTGTTTTTTCAGGATTTCGAGAATAACCGGCGTGCCGTTTACCAGTCCATTATACCACGGAGTCCAGCTACCGATATCGGTTTCCATGTCAAACCCGAGCACAACCCTGACTTTGTTCATAGTCTCCCTGCTGAGACTGCGACCGTCCAGATGCCGGTCAAGCAGAGTCGACTCTGCTTTCGCCCCATGATCTATCGCCGGCCGCCTCCTGCATGGCGCCTCAGGGGACAGACTTGTTCACAAGTCCGCAACAAGCGGGGCGAGAAGGCCTGACTTATCCGGGCGTAGGGAAGCTGACGAACCAGGAAGTTTTTCAGGTCGAAGACGGCGCGCCAGAGTCGTCGCGCCCTACCATGTGGCCACGGGGTCATTCCTTGCATTCGTGCATGCCAATGCAGGAATCAAGGTTTGACCCCTTCGAATGGCACTAGGTAAAGGGGTATCCAGGAGGAATTCCGGTCAACTTGGCTTTGAGGGGGTCAAAGCACATAGGCTGATGTCGGCAGAGTGGCTGCCTCGGTACTCGCATTGGCATGCAAGATAATGAGCAATGACCCCCTCCTTCGCGTAAAGCTATGGCGGACACGCCGTGGGCTGTTCCTCGTCGAAAATTCCCAGACCGGTGCCTAACATTGCCATTTTGGAGGAAACCCCACTTCGCTGCGACAGCACAGCCGTCCACGAAATAGGTGGTGCCAGAGGGCGGACTTGAACCGCCGACCAAAGGCTTATGAGTCCTCTGCTCTACCGACTGAGCTACTCTGGCGTCTCCAAAAGGGAAGAAATCAAGTGACCCCACGACCCAAGTCAAGGTCGAAGCGGATGAGAGCCGACATCAGGGGCACCGGTCACCTGGATGTCTTCTGACAGGAAGTTCGGTGTCCAGTCCTTTGAACTCCTGCCTCTGAACCTCAATAAGCAACCGCCACCTCCTCGCGGATAGGGCGTTGCTTCAGATCGCGAAGGCCATTCGTCCTCAGGCCGCAAAGGTCCCGCGAATGAACACCAACACAAAGAGCGCCACGGTCTCGATGATGCCGATGGTCATCAGGTAGTTGCCGAAGCCTTGGCCCGTTTCCGCGAGCGCATCCGCAGCCGCCGCGCCGGCCTTGCCCTGGAACCAGGCCGAAGCCCCCATGCCCATGCCGCCACAGATGCCGCCGATGAGCATCGGGCCCCAACCCGTGGTTGCCAACTCAGGGTTATTCGCGGCTTCGACCATCCAGCCCATCAGGATCATGGCGTAGATGGTCTGCGACAGGGGCGCACCGATGAATGTGATCAGGATGAAGGGGGCTGCCTTGCTCTGGGCAAAACACTTCTTCCACGCGCCAATGGCCGAGGCTCCGGCCAATCCTGTTCCTATGGACGAGCCCACGGCTGCCAGACCCAATGCCGCCGCACCACCTGCCTTGCTCAATGTTATAATCGTATTCGCATCCATTATTCTCTCCTCGATTCTGGGCGTCACCGCCCTCTTTTCCAAACGGTTTCTTTTTCTATGCTGTCAGGGTCTTCGCAAAGGGTCGATAGGCTGACCCACTCCATGAAATGCCCTTGTGATTCGAAAATTCCAGGGTGTTAAGACGGATGCCATGAACCATCACCCCCA
>QNAI01000113.1 GCA_003641745.1 Verrucomicrobiota bacterium
GCCTCCATGGTTCTCATTCACCTGGCGGGCAAGATACTCCAGGCCTACGATTCAAATGGTAAGCTGTTGATGCATTTCCCATGCAGTATTGCCCGGCGCGTGGATAAACGCCCGGTCGGCAAGATCGAAGTTTCAACCGTGGTCACCGACCCCAACTACACCTTCGACCCCGCCGTCTTCCCCGAATCAGCCGAAGCACGGAAATTGGGCCATAAACTCGTCCTGCCTCCCGGACCAAACAATCCGGTCGGCGTCGCCTGGATCGGTCTCAACCTCCCGGGTTATGGCATTCACGGAACCCCGCTCCCCGGGAAGGTGGGACGGACCGAATCCCACGGCTGCTTCCGCCTGGCCAACTGGAATGTGGCCACTCTCGTTCAGGCGTCCTGGATCGGCCTGCCGGTCTACGTGGAACCCTAGTAGAGCGACACGCAAAAAGTGATGGGTGAGGCAAAAAGGCTTATGTCCCGTGCGAGATTTTTTCCAAATCGGAGGGTTGACTTCCACGTCAGCCGCACCCCAAAAATCGGTCGACGTGGAAGTCGACCCTCCGAAATGCCACCTCAACATTACCCGTCATATCAAACGTGGCGGTCTACCAGGGCGTTTTGACGAATTCGCCAGACTACCCGATCCGGGCGGCAACACGAAACGAGCTGCCTGTTCTGGCCGCTCTGGCCGATCGTGTCTGGCGGGCGTATTACCCGGGCATTATTTCGCCGGGCCAGATCGAATACATGCTCGGGCGTGGCTACGCAATCCCCACCCTGGAAGCGGAACTCGAGTCGGGCGTTCTCTTTCCGCTCCTCTTTGACCGGCAGAATGCCGTCGGCTTCGGGGCCTACGGACCCACTGGAACGCCGCTGCAGGCCAAGCTGCACAAGCTCTATCTGGACACCGACTACCACGGATTGGGGCTCGGCCAACGGCTTCTCGACTGGATTGAGTCCTCAGCTCATTCCAATCGCTATACGCGCCTCGTCCTGCAGGTGAACAAGAACAATACCAGGGCTATCGCCGCCTATCAGCGAAAGGGCTATGCGATTGAACGGGAAGTCGTCGACGACATCGGGCACGGCTACCTCATGGACGACTACGTCATGGAGAAATCGATCGCCTGATCCAATCGCCGGGCATTGGGACTTACGCGCACTTTGATTAATTGGAGATTGTCAGCGTCTCGAATCTATCAAAGTTCCCTTGAACCTTGGACAATCCGAGTCTGATTTGTGAGACAGGACACTAGGTGCCCCAAAAGTATCAATCAGCGTCTATCTGACTTGTCCTTGAAATGTTTCTCCCTCAGACTATGTCTTTAAATCGGCCAATGTGCCGTTGCCTTCGTCCCATGATTTACCCCCCATACAAGCGTCCTGGCCATTATCCTGCCGTTCTTCGGCGGATCACCCGCTGCGCTGGTTCTGTGGGACATCTCGAAGCGGCCGGGTGTTGAATCGCCGGCCACCCGCCACAGGCTCCTTTCCCTGATTGCTGTTATGATACAGAAAACTGAACTTATTGAACGTATTCTCGAGTCGCTCCGCAAGGAATTGACCGTGATCAAGGAAGGTGCCCGCGAATCCTATGAGGTGGCCACCCACGAGGAGAGCCAGCCGGAGAACCGATTCGACACCCACAGCCTCGAAGCGTCCTACCTTGCGGCAGGACAAGCCAAAGTGGTGGTCGAAATCGAGGACGCGGTCATGCGATGCCAGAACATGGAACTCAACGCGTTCGAACCAGACGATCCGATCGGTGTCGGCGCTTTGGTCAAACTCAAGAGCAAGAGAGAGACCACCTTCTACTTCCTGGTCCCCATCGCCGGTGGCATCGAGGTCAAGGACGGAAGGAAAACCATCCTCGTCATTACACCGCAGTCACCAATCGGAAAGTTGCTGGTCGGACACAAAGCTGGAGAGGTTGTCCACCTTGAGACCACAACATTGCCTAAAAAATTTGAAATCGTCAGCGTCAAATAACGGGCACTTTGATCAATTCGAGACAGTCAATCTCCAATTGATCAAGGTGCCCTGACGACAATCCACACGGATCTGACTCAGACCGAGCCGACTGCGATTACGTCTTCGGAGAAAACGCGGCCAGCGGCCGGCAAGGTTTCAAGCCCTGATCGGGGCGTCTCACGACGCTGTCCGGCCCAATCGAAGAGCATGGCACCACCGAACCGGGAAAGACCGGGAAATTGGGGTTGTTTTCCAACTCCTGTGTGGGTAGTAAAATGCCATGCACCCTCTCCCGGTTACCCGACCCCCACACGGCGCTGCCCGGGGTCGGACCAACAGGACGAACCACCAATCATGCCACCCGCACGGATGGATGCAGCTTGAGGGTCAGAAGACGGGATTCGCCCGTCGGATTCCTCCTATTTTCTCAATAACCACCAAACGCTTACACGTTAAATGAAGGACTATAAACCGAAGGATATCAGGAACTTCGCTGTCGTAGGTCATGCCTCGAGCGGAAAGACTATGCTCACGGAGGCCATGCTGGCCTGCGGGGGCGTTATTAATCGCATCGGCTCAATTGAGGCCGGATCGACTGCATCCGATTACCACATCAGCGAAAAGGACCACCAGATCTCGGTGCACGCCTCGCTGCTCCATACCGAATGGCTGGATCGAAAGTTTAACATCATCGATACCCCGGGCTATATGGATTTCATCTCCGAGGGACTGGGTGCCATCCGAGTGGGCGATTTTGCCCTGGTCGTTGTCAGCGCCAGCCACGGGGTCGGAGTCGGGACTGATCAGGTCTGGGAGTACGCCACCCATTACGGCATTCCAAAGATGCTCGTCATCAACGGCCTGGACAAGGAGCACACCGACTTCGATCAATCCCTCGAGGCATGCCGCGCCCACTTCGGAAAACAGGTTTTTCCCCTCACCCTCCCCATAGATACCGGCCCCGGCTTCCATCAGATACTCGATGTCCCGAGGAGTGAGGTCATCACCTTCAAAACGGACGGAAGTGGTGACTACACCGAAGAGCCGGCGACGGGCGAATTGCTCGAGAAAGTCAAGGATCTGCACCGCGAACTGATCGAATACGTGGCCGAATCGGATGATTCTCTTCTGGAGAAATTCTTTGATCAGGGATCGTTGTCCGAGGAAGAAATGCGGGAGGGCATCCACGCGGCCGTGCAGAGCCAGTCCCTCATTCCCCTCTTCGCGACTTCGGCACAAACCAATGTCGGCGTCGCCCGTGTGATGGACTTCATTGCCAAATACGGGTCATCCCCCGTCGATCGTGCCACGGTCCAGGCCCACGATGAATCAGGGGCGGAAGTCGGGGTTGAACTGACCAAGACCGAACCCGTGATCTATGTCTTCAAGACCCTGAGTGAGGCCCATGTTGGCGAAATGTCGTTTTTTCGAGTCTACTCGGGAACGGTGAAACCCGGGATCGACCTCTACAACAGCGGACGCAATGTCAACGAGCGCCTGGGACAGATTTTTACCTTGAACGGCAAGAACCGCGAATCAGTCGATCACGTAAACGCCGGAGATATCGGCGCCGTGGTCAAACTGCGGGACACCCATACCGGGAACACACTCTGCAGTCCCAAGCATATCATCGAACTGCCCAAGGTCGTCTACCCGAATCCGAACATCCACGCCGCATTGAGGCTCAAGGCAAAAGGCGATGAAGAGAGAATCGCGGTTGGACTCAGTACGCTCCATGAAGAGGACCCGACTTTCCACCATCGGGTCGATTCCGAACTCCATCAGACCGTCGTTTCCGGTCAGGGCGAATTGCACCTTCAGATCATCGTCGAGCGACTCAAACGCCGCTTCAACGTCGAGGTCGAACTCTCCGAACCGCGCGTACCGTATCGCGAGACCATCCACGGGAAATCCGAAGCTAAATATCGTCACAAGAAGCAGTCGGGCGGCGCCGGCCAATTTGGGGAGGTCTGGCTGCGAATCGAGACCGCCCCCCGGGATTCGGGCGTGGACTTCAAACAGACCCTCGTCGGCACCAATGTCGACCGGGTCTTCGTCCCCTCAGTCGAAAAGGGTGTTAAGGCCGCCTGCACCGAGGGCATTCTGGCAGGATACCGGGTCACGGACGTGAAGATCAATTTCTACGACGGCAAGATGCACCCGGTTGATTCCAAGGACATCGCCTTCCAGATCGCCGGCTATCAGGCATTCAAGGAAGCCTTCCTGAAGGCCACTCCACGCATGCTCGAACCCATCTGTTCCATTATGGTAAAGGTGCCCGACAGCCATATGGGCGATGTCATGGGCGATATATCCTCCCGTCGCGGACGAATACTCGGCATGGACACGGAAGGGCAATACCAGGTCATCAAGGCGCTCGTTCCCCAGAAGGAACTCTACCACTACTCGACCACGCTGCGATCACTGACCGGGGGACGCGGTATGCATTCTGAGGAATTCGATCACTACGAGGAAGTACCCCGGGAATTCGAACAGAAGATCATCGCCACCGCCAAAGCCGCAAAAGAAGAGGAGTGACGCGAAGCCGGATGCTTCGCGTCAGGCTGAAATGGTACGAACGGCGGGGTCATTGCTCATCATCTTGCATGTCAATGCGAGATGTGAGCTTTGACCCCTTCAAACAGACCGCACCCGCCTCTTTCCGTACCTACAGCCTACAGCTCTACAGCCTAAGTACCTAACCAGCGGCTCCCCCCCGCTAGTACAGCTTTCTCATCAGCCAGAGCGCGATCACCATCATGATCAGGTTTGGGAACCATGCGGCCAGGAGCGGTTCCACAAACCCCCGCTCCGCCAGGGTGGTGCTCAAAACAGTCAGTATGTAATAGGCGAGAAACAGAGCCAGCGACTTGGAAACGCCCACCGCCGGGTTCGCGCGAACACCGGTCACCGCAAACGGGATGGCAAGACCCACCATGATCAGGCATCGCATGGTCTCCGCCAACATCTGGTGGTAATAAACGGCATGACTCAACAGCTTGGGATTCTCCTCCGGAGTCAGAGTCTCGAGGATCTTGCGCACTTCAAAAAACGAAAGATCATCCGCGTCTTTTCCCAGAAGAAGCATCAACCTCGGATCGTCCTCAATGCCCGACAGGATCTGCTGATCAAAAGCCTTTGAACCCACCATGTCGCCGGTTTCCGGATCAAAAGACATCTCCCGCCCGTTCAGGAAAACCCAGGCCCGGTCAACGTCGTCGTAGAAACCCTCCGTCGCCATCACCCGCCGGACCTCACGCCGCT
Source organism: Verrucomicrobiota bacterium (assembly GCA_003641745.1). Taxonomy (GTDB): domain Bacteria; phylum Verrucomicrobiota; class Verrucomicrobiia; order Opitutales; family Opitutaceae; genus B12-G4. The sequence continues at coordinate 5,226 of QNAI01000113.1, forward strand.
GTTCATCCATCTGGGACAGAGTGATGCCATAGGCCCGGTAACTGTATTCACTGAATCGGTTCACGAACCAGAGGCGGTTCTCGCGCTGGTTGTCGAACGCCAGACCGTAAACGAGTCCGACCTGCTCAACCTCGGTGGCCTTTGCCTGGTGAGCAAAAACCAGGTTGTCCCAGAGGCGCCGAGACTGTTCGACCGACCACGGGATCACGCCTCCCTGGAGAAAGAAAAGGAGGCCCGAGAGCAGAAACCCCATGATCCAGATCCAGCGAGTCATGCGCAACAACCCGATACCCGCCGAACGCAGCGCAATGAATTCGTTGTTTCGATGCAACCTTCCCAGACTGTAGAGCAGTGAAATCAGGATTGAAACCGGCAGGACCATACTGAGGAAACTCGGGGCCAGAATGAGGTAGTAAAAGCCGATCTGGCCGACACTGGCTCCATACCTGAGAAGGTTGCGGACTCCGCCGAACATGTCCTGCAGCATGAGCAAACCGAAGGTGGCGCCGGTCACCAATCCGAGGACCACCAGCCACTCCACCAGGATATGCCGATCCAGTGTCTTGAACACAGAATCAGTGTTGGGACCCCAGCCGCCCTGTCGAGAAGAGAAGATAGAGGGGAAAAAGTGATTGGCACGCCACGGCAGGGCGCTTAACTCGAATCGCATGTCTCCCCACCAGCCAGCCGAGAGCTGGAATTCACGGATCGGCGTTATCCTTGCAGTGTCAGGGAGTGCGGTTGGTCTGGGTAACTTTCTGCGGTTCCCCGGCCAGGCGGCTCAATACGGCGGCGGGGCCTTCATGATCGCCTACTTCATCTCGCTGCTGATCATCGGGATGTCGATCTGCTGGGCTGAGTGGACCCTCGGTCGTTACGCAGGTCGGTTCGGCGTGCACTCGAGTCCGGCCATGTTTGCCGTCCTCATCCGAAAACCCTGGGCCAAATACCTTGGCGTCCTGGGGATCATCATTCCGATCGGCATCTATATGTACTACGTTTATATCGAAGCGTGGTGCCTCGGATACGCGGTCAGTTACCTCACCGGCGACCTCGGCAGACCGGGGGTCGACGCAGGACAACACTTCGCCAACTTCGTGGGCGCCACCAAGGACGGTTTTGCCATCGGTTTCAGCCTCAAACAGGTCGGCATCTTCGTCATTGCGGTCTATTTCCTGAACTTCTTCCTCATTTACCGCGGCCTCGCACGGGGCATCGAGCTCTTCTGCAAGTTCGCCATGCCCTCACTGATCGTTATCGCAATCATTATCCTGATCCGCGTCCTCACCCTCGGCTCGCCGGTCGAGGGAAAACCTGAACTGTCCGTGCTCAACGGGCTCGGTTTCATGTGGAATCCGGGCGAGGTCGCGCAGCAATTGAAAAACCCGCAACTCTGGATGGCCGCCGCCGGACAGATATTCTTTTCCCTGTCGGTCGGGTTCGGGATCATCGCCACCTACGCCAGTTACCTGACCGACAAGGACGACGTCGTCCTGAGCGGTCTCACCGCCACCGCCGCCAACGAATTCTGCGAGGTCGGGCTCGGCGGTCTGATCACCCTGCCCGCCGGATTCATGTTCCTCGGCGCCGCCGGACTGGTTGGCCAGGGAACCTTCGGGCTCGGCTTCAGCGTGCTGCCCATTGTTTTCTCCCATATGCCCTTTGGGGCCTTCTTCGGCTTCCTCTTCTTCTTTCTCCTGTTCCTCGCCGCCGTGACCAGTTCACTCTCCATGCTGCAGCCGGGTATCGCGTTCCTCGAGGAGGCATTGTCGATCCGTCGGCGCGAATCCGTCGCCATCCTTGTCTTCCTGACCGGCATGGGGTCGATGTTCGTCTGGTATTTCAGCCAGGACCTGAAGGCCCTCGATACCATCGATTTCTGGGTCGGAACCTTCATGATCTTCATCCAGGGTTCCCTTATGATCATACTCTTCGGCTGGGTGGTCGGGATTGAGAAGGGCTTCCAGGAGGCCCACCGTGGCGCCAACATTCGAATCCCGGGCTTCTTCCGTCCGATCATGAAGTATGTGGCACCGGCCTACCTCGCGGTGATCTTCGTTCTCTGGGTGCTGTTCAATCTCCTCGGCTGGAACGGACAGTTCACCGGAGCCGAGTTCAACCCGACCGGATATGTCCTCGATCTGATCGGTTCGCCCACCGTGCCACCCAGCACCGTCGCCCGCCTGAGCGTGGGCATAATGATCCTGGTCGCCGTATTTATGCTCGTCATCACTTCAATCGCCGGCAATCGCTGGGACAACCTGTCCACCCACAAACAGGAGGGCAACCAATGACCACAGGAGGATGGATCACGATGATCGTCTCGGTCGGCTTTGTGACCAGCCTGCTGACCTGGTGTATCTACAAAGTCATGACCACTTCGGGCGAGGCCGAGAAGATGCACGGATTCGAATTTGAAACTCCGGACGAAAAAGAGGAACATCGCGACCGCAGACCAACCAACCATCAACCATGACTGAAAATCTCCGCCCCGACGGCCGCGCGCCCGATCAACTCCGCCCGATCACCTTTGAACCCGGGATCGCACCACACGCCTCCGGGTCGGTGCTGGTCAGTTTCGGCCAGACCCGCGTGATCTGCGCCGCAACCCTCGACAATCGGGTGCCCCGCTGGATGCGCCAGCAGGGCGTGGCCGGCGGCTGGCTCACCGCCGAGTATTCAATGCTCCCCTACAGCACCCACGACCGAAAGATGCGGGACATTTCCCGGGGCAGGCTCGACGGGCGCACGGTTGAAATCCAACGCCTGATCGGTCGCTCCCTCCGGGCAGTGGTTGATCTGAAAAAATTGACGGACCACACCCTGTGGGTCGACTGCGACGTCCTCCAGGCCGATGGCGGCACCCGCACGGCCTCGATCACCGGCGCCTACCTTGCGGCCCGCCTCGCCATTCAGCAACTGCTCGACACCGAAAAGATCGCCGAGAATCCGTTTCGCGACTCAATCGCCGCCATCAGCGTCGGCATCTGCGACGGACGACCCCTCCTCGATCTGCCTTACGTGGAAGACAAGGAGGCTTCGGTCGACTTCAATGTGGTCATGACCGGCCAGGGCCGCTTCGTCGAAGTCCAGGGAACCGGGGAGGAAGCGACGTTTTCCGAGGATGAATTTCAGGACCTGATCACCTTGGCAAAAAAAGTAATCAGCGAAATCGCGGTCATGCAGACGAATTTCCTGATGAAGCACCTCCTGGCCTCAGGATGATCTGGACGTTCTCGGCGCCTGACCTTAACCTCCCGCGCAGTCGTACGGCACACCACGCCGACCGCCTTTCCTGAATGTCTCCAACTGACCCTGAATGAATATCCACGAATACCAGGCGAAAGATCTTTTTGAGCAATACGATATTCCCTGTCCCAAGGGTGTCGCCGTTCAGAACGAAGACGACCTGCCCGATGCCGTTTCCCGGATCAGTACGCCACTTATTGTGGTCAAGTCACAGATTCATGCCGGCGGACGCGGGAAAGGCACCTTCACCGATGGGTTCAAAGGCGGGGTAAAACTGGCCAGGACCGCCGAGGAGGCGATCGGATACGGCAAACAGATGCTCGGGAATACGCTGGTCACGGCCCAGACCGGTCCCGCCGGCCGCAAGGTCCAGACGATCTACGTAACCGAGGGCTGCGGCATCAAGAAGGAATACTACCTGGCCGTTCTGCTCGATCGGGCCACCTCCCGTCCGGTCATCGTCGCCTCAACCGAGGGAGGCGTTGAAATCGAGGAGGTCGCAAAGAAGACACCGGACAAGATCACCAAGGTATACATCGATCCCGCGATCGGTCTGGCCGACTTCCAGATACGCCAGATCCTCTTCAAGCTCGGGTTGAACAAGCAGGAAGGAAAGAACGCCGCCAGCCTCATTCGCAATCTCTACCGCATGTTCTGGGAAACCGACGCGTCCATGGTGGAGGTCAACCCGCTGATCTCGACGCCGGACGATGAGATCCTCGCCCTCGACGCCAAGGTTTCGTTCGACGACAATGCGCTCTACCGGCACCCTGAGATCCTCGCACTTCGGGACCTGAACGAGGAGGATTCGAAGGAAATCGAGGCTTCCAAAGTCGATCTCAACTATATCGCTCTCGACGGGAATATTGCTTGCCTGGTCAATGGAGCCGGCCTGGCCATGAGCACCATGGATATCATCAAGCATTTTGGCGGCAGTCCGGCCAATTTTCTTGATGTCGGCGGCGGCGCTTCCCGCGAACAGGTGATCGCCGCGTTCAAGATCATCCTGACCAACGAGAACGTGAAGGGCATCTTTGTAAATATCTTCGGAGGCATCATGGACTGCAACGTGATCGCGATGGGCATCGTCGACGCGGTCAAGGATGTCGGGCTCAGCCTTCCCCTCGTTGTCCGCCTCGAGGGCAACAATGTTGAGGCGGGCAAGGCGACCCTTGCGACCAGTGGGCTCACCATCGTAAGCGGGGATTCCATGGCGGATGCCGCCCGGAAGATCGTCGACCTGGTCGCCTGAAACCCTTGCTGCGACCATGAACCTCACTCAACCCTGAAGCGTATCGCCCATGTCCATACTGATAGACGAAACCACCAAGATCATCGTTCAGGGCATCACCGGTTCATTTGGCGCGCGCCACGCCAAACTTTCCCTCGACTACGGAACCGACCTTGTGGCCGGTGTAACTCCCGGCAAGGGTGGCCAGGTCTTTGAGCACGGTGAACATCGGATCCCGGTCTTCAATACCGTCGCAGAAGCCGCCGACGCGACCGGCGCGATGGTTTCAGCCATTTTCGTCCCGCCGCCGTTTGCCGCCGACGCCGTTCTGGAATGCATCGATGCCGGTCTCGATCTTGCCGTCGCCATCACCGAAGGGATACCTATTCGCGACATGGTCCAGGTCAAACGGGCCATGCTGGGCGGCAAGACCCGGTTGATCGGCCCCAATTGCCCCGGGATTGTGGTACCCGGGCCCGGCAGGGATTCCCATGGCGGCTGTCGGATCGGCATCGCTCCCGGCTATATTCACAAAAAGGGCAATGTCGGTGTCGTGTCCCGTTCCGGGACTCTCACCTACGAAGCGGTCTACCAGTTGACCACGAAGGGCATCGGCCAAAGTACCAGCGTCGGCATCGGTGGCGATCCCGTGCACGGCACCTCCCATCTGGATGTGATCAGGATGTTCGACGCCGATCCCGATACCCATGGCATCATCATGATCGGCGAGATCGGCGGAACGGCCGAAGTCGAGGCGGCCCGTTGGATCGTGGAGCACGGCTCCACCCCGGTCGCCGGCTTCATCGCCGGCGCCACCGCCCCCCCGGGTCGCCGAATGGGACATGCCGGAGCCATCGTGGGCGGAACCGAGGATACCGCCGCCGCCAAAATCGCGGTTTTCGAGGAATGCGGGGTGGAGGTCGCCGAGACCCCGTCCGACATGGCCGACGCCCTCCTCCGTATCTGGTCGCCACCAGAAAGTTGACATGCCCCGGGTCCACCCCTGTGCTATGTAGGTGCTATGTAGGACCTACATAGTTGCTACATAGTTGCTACATAGCACCTGCGTAGGGGTTGCTGAAAAACTCTATTTCAGCCTTGGAAGGCCGGAGGAGTGGAAGATTGGTTTTGATCTGGAGAGTCAGCGGAGAGCAGATCGGCCATGAAATGGGGGCTCTGAGAGCCAGGGCAGACAGCGACGAAGAAACCCGCCTGAGAATTGTTGGTCAATTCGCCGCTGAAGCAATCGAGAGGCGCATTCCCAAAGGAACGCCTTTCCAGGTGCGATTGTCCTCAAACCACCGGGGTTCCGGTCGATGAATGTGTTTTACAATGAAGACCCGCCAGGCTGCTCCCTTTCAACCACGATCCGACCCGCATTGGCTGAATCGGCTATTGGGCTGGCGCCCACGCGCATCGTGGAAGGTCTGCCTGAACGCCCCTGACTGGGCCCTCTGGTCACATTGATCGAAGATGAGAAGCCGGCCGCGGCGAATGCCCCGTGCACCCGGCAGCGCCCTACGGCCTCCAACGCTGCAATGGAGCGCGAGGTACCACCTGCACCCGCCACACCCCCCGGGCCCACTCCCTGGACCAGAGGCCGCGC
>QNAI01000114.1 GCA_003641745.1 Verrucomicrobiota bacterium
CTCTGCGCCTCTGCGTCTCGAACCCGCCCATGCGGGTGGGCGCGAAAATCAAACCTCAAAACCGAATCAATTCCTCCGTCCCTCCGTGAGAAAAACCAGTCTTCCTATCCGTATATACTCTTCAATTGCCAGCAATCGAGGGCCTTCACCCGACTGCTTCCGCCACGGGAATATAGGGAGACGCCCTGACTGTCAGTCAGACTGGGATAAACCCGAACGGCCAGCCAGACACGCCCGTTGACGAATACCTCGATCACACTGCGGTCAAGGAAGACCCGGAGGTCCAACGCCTCATCCGGTTCCACCGTTACCGGCGCCGTTTCAGCCGCCCGGGACATCGCATCCGGTGACAGTGAGGACCTTGAAGTATCGATCGACACGAAGCTCTGGGTCGGTCCCTCGCGTTGGCCACGATTGAGGTATCCACGATCCCGAAAGAACTGGATCCTCGTCACTTCAGCACCATCGCCTGAGCGAAATACGTTCAGCTCAACCATCGGGACCGGGCCTGGTTCGATTTCGACACGGAGTTCGATCGCGTCGCCCCGCACCGAGTCGAGCACAACCTCCTGGTTGGCGGGCAATTCGAACGACTCGAAGTGCTGGTGTTCGCCGCGGAGCGATCCGATGGCTCCCGCGGGTTCAATCCCGATCTCGTCCCGTCCGCACAGAGTCATCCGACGGGGCAGGGTCATGATCTGGTTCCATCCCTCAGCCGGCTTCCCCGAGTTCATATTGTAGATGGCGATGACTCCGCCCTCCCCGTCCGGCGTGGCCGAGGGCGCGTGAACCCCCGATGGACCCCACGGACCAAAATTGGCCTTCCAGTGATTCGTGACGACAAACTTGTCCCGTCCCTCATCGTAGTCGCCCAGCAGGTACTGCCCCCCGCTGATGTGGGAGAAGAAAAGAAGGATATGCCGGTCACCAATCGGCCAGAAATAGGGGCAGGCCCCATCATCTCCGACCATGGTATAGTGGTCATCCTCGATGAAGGGGTGGAGATACTCCCAAGTCTCGAGATCGGCCGATCGGAAAAGAAAATTCGCCCGCCGGATCTTGCCACCCGGCCCGGTTGGCAGAGTTCCGCCTGAAAGGGAATAATAATGATCTCCCTTCTTCCAGATGCATGGATCAAATACCCGATAAGGCGGTTTGGACCCATCCGGATTCAGCACGGGGATGACCGGCCGACCGGTGAGCTTGTGCCAATTGAGCAGGAGCGGGTCATCCGAGACCGCGACCATATTGCCGACCTCGGTGCCGTGATACATGGCAATCACGCGGTCTTCCTCGACCAGGGTCGCGCCCGAAAAACAACACCTCTCGGGATCCGGATAGATGGCGTACGGAAGATCCCGCCAATGTATCAGGTCATCACTGACAGCATGCCCCCAATGTTGCCGGGTATCCTCCGGCGGAAACCCCTGGTAGAAGAGGTGCCAGCGACCCTGCCAGAAGCACAGGCCGTTGGGGTCGTTGAGGGTCCCCTCCGGATTTACGTAGTGGTAAGCGGGTCGATGGCGGTCGCTGGACAGCTTTGCACGGGACGCGGCAAACCGCTTGATCAGCGGATCTCTGGCAAGTTGCTGCTCCTGCTCATCAAGCGTGCCGGCGAACTGGAAATGGGGGACCTTGGAGGTGCGATCGGGCATGGATTGATCCGCGTGGAATCGAACAAAAATCGAACCGTTGGCGGCGGTCCCGGCGGAACCGCCCTACCTTTCACTGACGGCAGCAGTCCTGACCAGCGTAGCCGGTCTACCCGCCGGAGCTTTATGCGAAGGAGGGCCGGCCGCGCCGCCTCAGACGCTTGGGCGCTCAACCGAGATGCGCCACCCTCTCACTCACATCCGCAGGTCAGGATGAGCAACGTCAGGTACGGAACGAGGCAGAATACAAAGACGATGATCTTGAAGAAGGCGAGGCCGGCATAGTGGATCGCATCAAATGACTCACGTGCGAGCCCTTTGAAGAACCTGCCGTGCATCTTGTACATCCAATCGGGCGCGAACAGGACAAACAATGCCCACCAGACGATGAGCGCCACGTTCATGAGCAGGCACCAACCAAAAAAGCTGCGTAATATTTCAAGGGTCATGTCTCTTTCCAATCTACTTTGTGATCGAATTACCGCTCGGCAGGAATTCAAGATCTGGTTCGGTCCACAGCGGAAGTGGACTCAGACAATCGTCAAGTCGCAGTCGGGTCAACCGCCGAACAGTGTGATTTTGGGGGCCATGGCATCAGTGGCTACAATTCTGGACATCATTGAAAATCCGCCGCCAGGAGGTCGATCCGACGGGCTGCCACGACAACACGCGCACCCGCCTTGGCGAAGGCAATAGTGGTTGCCCCTCCGATGCCCGAACTTCCGCCCGTGACCAGGACCGTCTCGAATTAATCAAAGTGCCCTAATTGGAGACGGTCTTTACCTGGGCGCGCCCCCGATCGACATTCACGCCCATGAGGATGACTCCTCCGATAATCACCATCAACAAGAGCGGGAAGATGGCTCCGGCCATGGAGTTGACGACTGGGACGTTCTCCAACCGGGTAGCGTAGAGAACGCCGATACCGAACAGAATGGGACCAACCAGAGAAGCCGCTTTTCCAACGATCGCGTAGAGGCTGAAATACTCCGCCGAATGCGTCTTCGGGATCATGAGGGCAAAGAGCGTTCGTGACGCTGACTGCGAGACGCCCAGGACCAGACCGCCCAGGAACGCCATCACGTAGAATTCGGCCATCGTCTGCATGACCATCGCCCACATGATCAGGCAGACCCAGATGGCAAGGGATCCGAGGAGCGCCGGCTTGGTGCCCACCCTCCTCTCGATCCAGATAAACAGAAGAGACCCGAAAAAGGCCACAAGCTGAATCATCAGGAAAGCAGGGATGATTTGATCCATGGTGGCATCGAGTGCCAGCCTCGAGAAGGTCGCCGCCTGGGAAATGATGGTCTGGATGCCGTCACTGTAGAGAAAAAACGCCGCCATGAAGATCAGCAACTGTGAATACTCAGGCAGACATCGCAGGGTCCGAAAGAGCTGCGAAAACCCGACTGTGATCATGTTCTTTCCCGGAGGAAGCGGTTTGGGCTTTGCCCGCTCATTCACCCAGAAGAAAGTGGGAATCGCGAAAAGGGCCCACCACACGCCCACTATGAGCAGCGACACCCGAACTGACCACTCCTTGCTCGGGATCTCGTAACGGATGAGCACCAGGTTCAGCAGGAGCATCAGGAAACTCGCGGCATACCCCAACCCCCAGCCAAACCCGGAGAGGAAACCCACTTCTTCGTCCGTGGATGTCACCTCGGTCAGAAGCCCGTTATAGACCACATTTCCGCTGACAAAACAGACATTCGAAACGATGAAGAGAAGCATGCCCAACTGCCACATACCAACACCCAGGAACACCATCAGCATGGTGGCGGTCGCGCCTGTATAGCAGAAGAACAAAAGAAAACGCTTCTTTCGTCCGGCATGATCGGCCACCGCCCCGATCAAGGGCGCCAGAACGACCACCACAATCATCGAGACCGCGACGGACCAGGCCCAGAGTGAACCGCTGGGGATGGTCATTCCCAGGAGAGTCACTTCGTTGATCGACTTGCCGAGCTCATCTACGCCACTCGTGGCCAGGACATCCACGAAATAGAGTTGGAAGACGACTGCCAGAATCGACACGGCAAAGGCCGAATTCGCCCAATCGTACAAAGCCCACCCCCAGAATTCCCTGCTGATAGGTCGCATATCAAACTTTTCCGGTTCGCGTGGTCCTGCCAATCACGGAGATCAGGATGCACGCATGCTGAGTGGGCTTCAATCTTGGAATATTTCGCAGGTCTCGGCGCGTCCTGCGGCCACGCCCTACCTGATCAAGCAACTGGTAGGGCGTGGCCGCCGGACGCGCCGCAGAGAGTATCCTTTCACCCGTACCGCTCCGGATTCTCCACCGCGTGGCGCTCCAACCCGTTCATGATGGCCGGGCAACTGTGTTGCCAACGCTCAGACGGAATGTCCTCGGTAATGCCGACCAGAAAGCCGCTCGGATCACAGGCCTGTTCAGCAAGACCGGCTGCGATTTCCTCGATCGCTTCGTCCTCCAGCAGATGTTGTGAAGACGGGAAATTGATCCAGAGAACCTTGTCCGGCCAGGCGACTCGTGCCTCCGAAACCGTCATATCCGTATCCGGCGAGGGGGTGAAAGCCTCGATGTAGTCCAGTCCGGTGCTTCCGATCGCCTTGGCCAGGAGCCGGCAATTCGCATCGAAGTGACATCCGATCAGTTTTCCGTGTTGATGCATGATCTCCGCGGCTTCTTCGTAGTGCGAAAGGTAATACTTTTCAAAAGCATCAAGTCCGATCACCTCAGGGACCACGTTCCCTCCATAATTTGCATGCATGGCCGGGGACTTTGCGACCAGCGGATAGACCTCCCGCCGTTTCTCGACCAGGGCTTGGTAGAGCTTCAGGATTTCATCGCGTCGTTCCATCCATTCGAAGCAGAATGTTTCCATCCCGATCAACCGACCCGAGATCAATTCCTGCAGAGGTTCAAGACCGATCTGGGCCCGGAGAATGGAGTCCCCTCCCGACGCATCCTGCGCCGCGGCGTAGGATGCGTAGTCTTCTTCGTAGATCTCGTCCCGGATCAGGAACTCGATGACCTTGTAGTCGTCCGGCGAGCGGAACAGCCGCTCATGCACCCAGGTGGTGAACCCGGCCCGTTCGGTCAGGAGACTGACCGTCCCCGCGGGCGTTTCGAGATGGGTCCGAACGAGATTCCGACCATCTTCCCGGATTCGCTCCTCCGTGACCTTCACATTCGGTCGGTGCATCTTGAAGACACCCCGTCGATCCACAATACACATGCCCCGGTTTCGCATCTCACGCTCCAGCCGTGTCTGCGGGATCATGCACTCGTAGATGGTAAAGGGCACAGAATCACCACAACCGCCATGCAGGACAATCTCGACTCGCTCCCGAGGTGTAGGCGTATTCATCGTTCGTAGATCCAATATGGGGATCACTTCTTTCCTGAAAAGGCCAATCTCAAAGCCACGCCGAAACTTACGTTGGTTTTCGAGCAATGCCTCTGATCCAGGACGAGACAATGGCGGGACCACCGTTCGACCGTGTTCGATCGATCGATTCAAATTCCAGACCCGCATCCAGGATTGCCTGCTCGGTATCTCGGGTCAGGTGGCAATTTCCACACATGAAAACCCAAAATCGATTCCAGAACCTCTGCCACCTGAACAGGCCAGGATCATCGCTTGCGACCACGTGCTCGATGAAGAAAAGCGCACCTCCGGGGCGAAGCAGGCGCCGTATCTCGGCGAGAGAGGCCGACTGTGAAGGGACTGAACAGAGGACCAGGGTGGACACAACCGCGTCGAAAGATCCGTTCGGCAGGTCGATCTCGTCCGCTCCGCAGGGTTTCACACAATACTCACCTCTATAGTTTTTCTCAGCTTTTTCGATCAACTGCACCCGCATATGCGGATCGGGCTCAGATAAAACAAGGTTCGAAACTGAATCGGAAAAGTAGGACAGATTCCCACCCGTCCCGCTGCCAATCTCCAGGACGTCACCTTCCGCCTGACTCAGCAGGTTCGCCCGCCATTCGGCCAGGCAGGCGCATTCCATGCCGCGCATGGACCTGTCATAAACCTTCGCCATGAAATAGGATTTAATGGACATTGGAAACAGGTTTGGACTTCGGCCTTTTTCACTTCTACGCCACGGGGAAAGCCTCGCTGACGATTTCGGGGATCGCGCAGGGGCGGCCGGTTAATTCGCTCACGAGCACCCAGTCGGTCTCGCCTCTTACGATCACTTTCCCGTCCCTCAGGCGTACGAACGCCGTTCGCCTGAGGGACCTGACCCGGCGCATATCGACCACCCAGGTTCGGGCTTCAATTCGATCCCCCTCATAGGCCGGTTTCAGGTATTTGACCGTATGGGAACGCACCACCCAGGTACAGTCGATCGCCTCCAATGCTGCCGTTCCACCACAGGCATCCGCATGACGAATTGCCACATCCTGCATCCACTGGATATAGACGACGTTATTCACGTGACCGTTTCCATCGATCGCCTCTTTCGGTACGACAAACTCATGACGGAAAACCACGTTGGAACTGGCTGTCGGATCTTTCATCGTCCGGATGATCCGAAATCCAGCGGGACAGGAGACCGTGCTGAAAAACGGAATACACGATCGGGCAGCCTGTATTCGAACAGGATTTCACTCGAGTGTAAAAACAGCCTTTTCAATCCGGTCCGCCGGCCGAATTCCCGGTTGGCCCGGAAATCGCCATAGGTCTGATCGCCGACGATGGGCATCCCGTGCTTTCCGCACTGGAATCGAAGCTGGTGCGTTCGTCCGGTATGGGGCTGCAGTTCAAGCAAGGACAAGGCGGGAGGCCCCGGGATAAGGCGCAATCGCTTCATATCCGTCTCCGCCTTGAGCCGGCCCGAGTCGACGGCTCGAACCGAATTCCCTTCCCCCTTCACATTCATGCGGTCCACCCAATTCTGACGGGCAACACGTGCGTGCCCAAACACCAGTGCCTGGTAGACTTTCCTGACTTCCCTCAGCCGGAAGGCAGAGCGAACCGCCTTGGCCACATCCGCGTTCAGAGCGATCAGGATCAGACCCGACGCAGCCGAATCGAGACGATTGAGCAACCAGACTCGTTCACTCTTCCCTTCCCCGCCGATCAGGTAGGACTCGTCGCTCGAATCGTAATTGGCGCCGAGAAGCGATCGACCCCGGTCTTTCGGCCGGTTGGGATGGGACAGCACGCCCTCCGGTTTTTCGAGTGCGCACAACCCATTTGCATCCACTTTGAGGATCCGGACCCCCGACCCAAGTGGCAGGGTCTCTGCGATCAGAGAGGCCAATCCCTCAGAATTCGTTCTGTTTCCTCCGAATGGCCACTCTCGTCGCGGATCATGTCTTCCAACTGAACGGCAAGGCCTTTGTCTCCAAATTCATCCGCCTCCAGCGCGCGCTGGGTGTAGTCGGCAGTGGCCTGGGTCTCGGCCGCAAGTATGGCTTCCAACATTTCGCGATTCGTTTTTGCGACGGGCACCGGCCTCGCCGTCGTTGCCGGCTCCCCACCCAGGGCCACGACCTTATTGGCCAGGAATTGGGCGTGCATCTGTTCGTCCGCAACCTCGGTGAGAAAGAACTGCGACAACTGCGGCCGATAGGGCCCGGTCGCCTTGGCGGCGTAAGTGAGGTACTGGATGATCGCGCTCAGTTCGCCGGCGAGATCCTCATTGAGATGATCGATCAGTGTCTGTTTTTCCATGTTTTCTCCAATTTTGAAAGGGTGGTTCAATGTGTTCCGCAACCCACCATGCGCTCCGAGATCAGTCTTCACCAGAATAATCGCTTACCCACTTTTTGGCCGTCAATCCCTCCAGTGCCCTGAAGTAACCCAAACGTTTCATAAATCTGAGAATGTTGCCCACGAATCTACACGAATCATCACGAATGAATCCAGCAGCAGCCTCAAATTCGTGTAGATTCGTGGGCAGAAAAAATGACTATCTGGTATCCTGATCTTCAGTGGGTTTTCCGAATCTGGGACTCAACCTATACTGAGTTGCCACAACTTACTGGAGTCCAGCACCTTGGAGAATGTGTCATGGAGTGTGGATACGGAATTTTGAGACTGTGAGGGTAACTATCCTCCGAATACAATGCCGGTCCGTTTCGGGCCTCAAACATCACTCCTGACAGCACGGATCCGATGGCATGAATCGCTTCGTGTCGACTGATCCCTTCCGACATCAGCCTCTTCGCAATGCATCACCAATAGTGAAAGGTAAATGTGATCGTCTGCTCATCTCCCAGGATGCCGACCATCTCCTGAGTCCAGGGGCCGTAAGGCGCACCCTGTTCGATGGCGGATCGGCATAGGAGGATACCCAAAGCTTTGGCCGTGGTATCAGTGGTATAGAGTTCACCTATTGACCCATTTTTCCTGAGCTTGAATTCGAGCCGAACGAAGGACCCATTCTCCCGGTAGGAACGGGCCGCAGCCATGGAGTGCCAGCGCTGGGTGACCACCTCCACCATTCGTTCCATGTAATCACCGAACTGGCTGAACTTGGCATCGTAGCCCACCCGACCGGTCTGGGAAACTCCGGCCCGCTGGGTCCTGACCGGTCCGGGAGGCGCGCGCGGAAGCCTCGGGCGTGGTTGAGGTGTGGGTCGCTGGGCTTCCCGGGTCGAAGGCAGGGCAAATGGATCGGTGTCGTCCGTATCGGTTTCGATACCCTCAACCGGTTCGTCTGAAATTTTCGGGTCTTCCACCTCTTCAGCCTCGGTCATGCCCGTCCCCTCATCGGTCACCATCACATCATCCTCAAAACCCGGCAACGGATCGATTCGCTCTGGGTTGCTGGGAGTCGTCGTAGGCACCGAAGCATCCGATGGCTGCTGCATCTCCCGGGGCGCAAATACGGGTATCGGCGGGTTGAGATCGCCACTGAGAATCTTGGTTGATGGGATGTCATCACCTTCGGTTGCAGGCGTTCGGTCCGGACTCAACTCGTCCGGCAATTCTTCGTTGGCTGCCTGTTGATTCCGGGCCGAAAAGTTATTCGTTTCATCCGGTTCGTTGTCCGGTGCCTGAGGATTGGTCTCGGCATATTGCGGTTCCTTCTCCTCAGGCTCGGTGATGATCTCTATGTCGAATTCGCGAAAACTCTCCTTAACTTCGCTCGGATCGACGAGCAGGTAGCTGCGTGGAAGACTGAAAACAAAGAGAAGGTGGAATATGACCGTCCCGATAATGCCCGCGGCGATCGAGCGACTTTGCGGACGCCGTTCCTTCAGGGGGAACGAGGCACGGGTCGGTCGGACCGGTTCGGTATTATAGACACCTCTCATGAAGATCCGTTACTCTAGGAGCCTGTAGGAGAGATTGCCCCTCGATGGTTTGTATAATCGAGGCATAAAGCCTCTCCTACAGGAAATACCGGGAGCAGCTTCCATAAAATTCAGGATTGATCATCTACCAACAGACTATGACGGGTCAAAATAGCTTTTGTTTCCTCCAGGGGCAACCCAATGATATTCGAAAGAGAACCCGAATGGCCGGCCACGATCTTTTCGCCGCATTCCTGAATGGCGTATCCCCCGGCCTTATCCAGCGTATTGACGGCATCCAGATAGGCCTCGATCACCGCCTCATCCAGCTCGAGAAAAGTCACTTCGCTGGTGATAACTTCAACCTCTTCGTGATCCAGCCCACGGTGAATGAAAGCCAATCCGGTGTGGACGCTATGAGTCCGTCCGGAAAGACGAATCAGCATCGACCGGGACTCGTCGAGATCACGCGGTTTGTTGAAAATCCGCCCATCGAGGAAGACCGTCGTGTCCGCTCCGAGGACATAACGTTCAGGAAACCGGTCGGCAACCCATCCGGCCTTCGACCGGGCATTGAGGCGCACCAAGGCCCCCGGATCGTTCGTCGATTCATTATCCTCCTCGACCTCCGCCGTGATGACCTCGAACCGGATCCCCAGCGACCCGAGGAGTTCGCGGCGACGCGGTGACCCCGAAGCGAGAATGAGAGGGTCAGCGCTCACTCAGAATCATGCGGACCTCGCCCCGAACACGTGCAAGTTCCAGGCGAGCCAGATTGTAGAGGTAGATGGCCTGGACTAGATTGTCGTTCTGACCGGCGACGGCATTCTGGGCGTCGATCACTTCACGATTGTCGGCCACCCCTTGTTCGAAGCGAATCATAGCCAGATGCAGTTCCTCATCGGCCAGGTTCTTGTTTTCCTCCGCCACCGCAATCTGGGCCAGTCGGGAACGCGCATCCTGAACGGCAAACTCGAGTTCGGACTGAATCTGGTTCTCCAGTTCCTTGATCACGTATTCCTGCGCCCGAATACGCGAATCTGCCAACCGCTTGTTTGATTCGATCTGGAGACCGTCAAAAATGGGGATATTCAGCGCAATGCCGACCAACCAGCTGTCCTCGCCCTCAAGATCGAACGCATCGAATGACCCATACCCGTAATCGCCAAAAATATTGACCGTTGGAAAGCGCTGCCAGCGGGACGCGCGACGCTCGAGCTTGTTCTGTTCGAGCTGTTCGGCCGCCTGCTGAAATTCCACCCGTGTCTCGTAGGCATCTTCCACGCTGCCCGCGACGGGTATGCTCGATTCGGTTTCACCGAGTCGAAAGGACAGGAGGTCAATTTCCGTACGCGCATCGATGTTCAGGATCTGTTTCAACAGGAGCCCACTCTCCACCACGACGGTTTCCTGCTGGAGCTTGTCCTGCTTCTCGGTGCCAAGCTGGGCCTTCGCCCGGGTGAGGTCGATCTGCGTGGCCACGCCGGCCTCAACCTTGGTTCGCGCCAAGTCAAGAAGCACGAGTGCCCTTTCGATGTTCGACTCCACCAATAGCATGCGACCGCGGTTTCGCATATGAGTGTAGTAGGACCGAGCTGCCGCGTTCAGCACCTCCTGCAGCGCCAGCTCATACTCGTATTCGGAAATCGTAATACCTGATTTGGCCGCCGCGTAGATGGCCCGGGCGGTCGGATCGATGATCTTGAAATTCCCAACCAGTTTGGCCGAGAAATTATTGATCGTGGTCGAACCGGTCACACCGACCCCGACCTGGCTGAGCAGGAGTTTTCTCCGGGTCTGGCTGACGTCGATATCAACCTTGGGCAGGAGTCCGGATCGTTCACGATTGGCAGCCTCGATCGCCTGCTGCACAAACTCCCTGCTCAATAGCACATTGAGATTCTCGGACTCAACCCGCCTCAAGGTCTCGGCCATGGTCAGATTGACCACAGCGGGCACGGAAGGAGTCTCCGCAGGCGAAGTCTCCGAAGGTATTTCGCCCTCTTGGGAGAAGCCCGGAACCAGCCCCCCGATCAACCCAATTGAGCAAAAAACAGATATCCGGAGGACCCACATGGGGTGACATTGAGCAGGCTCTCCCCGACTTGGCAAATCCTGTCTCAAATTTGAATGGATCCGGGGTTGGTTTTCTTCGCTTTCGCCTTGAGCCCCCGGGTCACGCGGCTGCCCTCGAGAACCGCCCTCCACGCTGAAAGAGAAATGGAGGGTCGTGCTCCAGCGCGACCGTGCGGAGGCCCGGGTTGCGCGGCTGCCCGGAAGGACAGCCCTCCACGCTGAAAGA
>QNAI01000115.1 GCA_003641745.1 Verrucomicrobiota bacterium
GCGGGGAAAACGAATGGTATACCGCCCTGAACAACATCGGCCTGCTGGTCGGTGAGGACTACGACGTGTACTACGTCAACGGTCCCAGTTCAGGTGTCAGTAACGGTATCGGTGGTCGTGCCAACCATCTCATGCTGCAGGACTACGATGATATCCTTTACACCAGTGGTGACCTGGGTGTGAACACCATCGCCAACGGCGACTTCAACAACGACGCCGGCGACGACGTCGGGACCCTGACCAACTGGCTCGACATGGGCGGCAAGGACATTTTCCTGACCGGGGACAACCTGGCGAGTGACCTGGTGCAGTCTGGAAACGCTACCCTGGCGTTCATGGAGAACAACATGGGTGTCACGGTGGTGGCCAGAGATGTCCGTCCGTTGATCGGCAACCAGACTACTCCGCTGGTCGGGGTCATCCCGGGCAACCCCGTTTTGGGGGGTACCCTGCAGACCTGGATCGCGTACGGTAGTTGCTTGGGTATCAACTCCTTCGATGGTGTCAAAGTGTTCGGCTTGGGGCAGCGCATCGCTGAATTCATTGATCCCACTGGCGGGGATTATGTCTTTGCGGCTGCCACCCTGAACATCACCGCTTCCGGCAGCAGGGCCGTCTCCATGCCTGTGGACCTGATGTACATTTACACCGATCCCGCCGCCGCCGGTAACGACCTTTCCGGCCGCGCCCAGTTGCTGAAAGATGTCCTGTCTTACTTCGGGGTGGTTGGTGACCCGCAGAACGTGTCCCCGGTTCTGCCGAGCATCACATTCCAGACAAGCAACTATCCGAACCCATTCAACCCGAGCACGACGATCATGTACTCGCTGCCCAAGGCCGGTCATCTGAAGCTGAGTATCTACAATGTGCGGGGACAGTTGGTGAAGACCCTGATCGACGGGATCCGGCCTGCCGGCGAGGACCAGACCATCGTGTGGGACGGTAGCGACAACCAGGGTTCCAGTGTTTCCTCGGGTGTCTATTTCTACGAGGCGCGGGTGGAAGGTGACGTAAAGATCGGGAAGATGACCCTCTTGAAGTAGATTGTGCGCCTGAAACTGTGTCTGACCAGACCGAGGGGTTTGTACGCATGGATAATTGATATCATTGCCCAAAAGGCCCCCCGGGGGGTCTTTTGGTACAATATATATGTTGTAAAAGACTGCAAATTTGACAACATATTTATTTACTTTGAAATTTTCTGACAACAAATATATTGACAACCACCCAAAAAATGGAAAATCTGAAAACTTAACACGTTGAAAACAAATAGAATAGCCAGAAAAAATACCCCCGGGGGCACTTCGGGGCACTGCATTGCCAACCTTGGCCCAAACCGCCCGATTATGGTCCGCTCAAATCGGAATTATGGTAAGATTATGCCATAAAAGGGAATATTTGCCGTGAATCACGGATTTCCGTAGCTTCACGCAGAGCCTGTTCGCCATTTATCCAGGCTTTTCCTGATCGCCAAGGGGGGCAGATCATGCAGTCGCCTACGCTCGCTCGCTCGTTTTTTATTCTTCTCCTGGTTTTTTCCCTGGTTTCCTTCGTCCAGGCCAATGAGTTGCCTCGGTATACCCTCGGTGGCGATGTCCTCCACGGCGGCAGCGTGGATCTCGCCAAGGCCGGTGGGGACACCATCAACCTGATGGCCGCCCGTCATGACCCGACCAACGGTCCCGGCGAACCATCTTACTACGGTGACTTCGAAGATGCCGAAGGGGATCCCGCCTGGAATGGGTGGACCCACTACGACGTCACCGCGCCCAGGGAGTCGCACTGGAACGTCAGCACCTACAACCAGCCAAACCCCGCCAACCATGCTGCGTGGTGTGGCGACATCAACATCCCATCCTGCGGGGGCGAGGACCCTGAGGGCGGTTACGGCAATAGTTGGTCCGAACTCCTCGAGTTTCGTCAGGCCGTACCCAATACCGGGATCGGCTCGTTGGTGACGATTACCGCAACTCTTATCCACGATTCCGAACCCGGGTACGACTACACCTACCTGAGTTACCGGTACAGTGGCCAGGCCATTGCCGACATGCAGTGGTGGGATGGCATCGGCACGGTTGCGGTATTCAATTCGGTCACTTACCTGCCCACGGATTATGTGGATGATACGGACATCCTGGTGTATTTCCGCTTCACGTCCGACGGCGGCTGGTCCGACGACGACTGTTCCTATCCGTCCGCCGGCGGTTGCCAGATCGATGACATCAACGTGCACATCGTCAACGGGGCCTTCGACGCGAACTTCTTCGAGGACTTCGAGCACGGCGGCGATCCTGATGACTTCGGTATCTGGACCCCCGTATTACCCGTCGGTGTCGGTGACTTCGCCCAGATCTGGACGGGTCTCAGGGACATCGATCCCTGTGTCACAAACTTCACCCCGCAGGTCGCCTTCATCGACGACGGGATCGTGGTTCCGGGTACCGGGGGCAGCGAATGCATCAATTGGTGCTACGGTCCGGGCGGATATATCGTCACCACGACCGGTGGGATGCTCAGGAACGGACACCTCAACAACGTTATCGAATCCCCGGTGATGGATTGGCCCGATCCCAAGAGCGGAACAGGGCCCGATGACGACGGCATCATTTTCGCTTTCCAGGTCTTTCGTCACGAGGACCTGACCTATGATGCTCCCGGCATCTTCTACATCTGGGGTGTCCGCTCGGCTGATACGGATGGGTCGGCCGGCGATGTCCAGAGCATCACCGGGCAGCCTTGGGCCGATCGAAATTACGTCTATTATGGCGGTCCGGATTACCTAAGCGTCGCTAACGACGTGACCGACCTGATGAACCCCGGCCGCGACGAAGTCCAGGTGCAGTTGGGTATCTACCAGCTTGGCTGGATGTGGGACTGGGATGGTCACGATGGTTACCCGGCTCCCTACTTCGATAACGTGACCGTCAAGATATTTCCGTACCATGGTCCGGGCATGTCCGCCCGCGAGATCGACCTGGCCCAGGACAACTTCCCAGAGCGCGGCACCATCGACATGGGGGATCCCGGTTCCCACAGTGTGCGCTTCGACATGGCCCGGAATATTTCGTTGGCCTCGCACCTGCGTAACGATCCCGGGGACTCGATGGTCGTCGACATAGTCCCGGTCAGGACCGGGGCCGACTACGACGGAGACCCCGAACTTCATTACACTCTAGATCGTAATCCGGTCTTCGACCCCTATCGTTCGGCCGGTATGCCGGACCAGGGCTCGGTGACAGGATGGCGGGCAGTCTCGAGCACCGGTATTTGGACCCCGGGCAAATGGGCCTTCGACCTGCCGGACACCGGCTTCCTGTTCCCTGGAGACGTTCTGCACTACTACATCTCCGCGACGGATGCCATCGGTGGCCAGGGTGGTTCCGACCCCCAGACCGCGCTGATGCCCGCGGACACCACCGGCTTCAGCACCGGCTTCGATGATCCCATGGGTTATAACTCGACCTTCGTGGTCCATGCCCTGCCGAGTATCTTCAGTGGCGGAGGCGCAGGCTTCGGTCAGGCGGAAATCCTGTTCCTCAACGACTTCGCCAATCGTGGCGGGGAAAATGAATGGTATACCGCCTTAAGAAACAGCGGAGCCATTTACGGTTATGACTACGACATATTCTATACGAACGGTCCCACCTCAGGCGTCGGTAACGGCATTGGCGGGAGGGCCAGTCATCTCATGTTGGCTGATTACGAGGTTATCATCTACACATCCGGCGATCTGGGAGTGAACACCATCGCCAATGGCGACTTCCAGAATGACCCCGGCGACGACGTGGGAACCCTGACCAATTGGCTCGACATCGGCGGCAAGGACATGTTCCTGACCGGGGACAACCTGGCCAGCGACCTGGTCCAGTCCGGCGCTGCCACACTGGACTTCGCCGAGCAATACATGGGGGTCAGTGTTACAACCCGTTCGATACGATCATTCATCGGCAACCAGACGTCGCCGTTGGTCAACGTCATCCCGGGTAACCCGGTTTTCGCCGGCGTTCTGCAGACCTGGTACGCCTTCGGCGGATGTTTCAGCAACAACACGTTCGACGGAGTGCAGGCCATGGGAGCCGCCTCGCGCCTGGCCGAATTCACAGATCCCCAAGGCCAGCCGGCAGCCTATAACTTCTCAGCCGCTACCCTGAACCAGGTAGGTACAAGCCGCATCATTTCGATGCCCGTGGATCTGATGTTCGTCTACACCGATCCCGCCGCCGGCGGTCAATACATTGCGGGCCGCACTCAACTCCTGCGTGACGTCCTGCATTACTTCGGGTATTGGGACATCATCGAACCGTCGGGTGTCGATGTACCGGGCATCACCTTCCAGACCAGCAACTATCCGAACCCATTCAACCCGAGCACGACGATCAAGTACTCGCTGCCCAGTGCGGGTCATCTGAAACTGTGCGTCTACAACGTGCGCGGACAGTTGGTGAAGACACTGATCGACGGGGTCCGGCCCGCCGGTGTGGACCAGACAGTCGTGTGGGATGGTACTGACGAGCGCGGTTCCTCCGCGGCAAGCGGGGTTTATTTTTACGAAGCCCGCGCCCTGGGTGATGTCCGAATTGGAAAGACGACCTTGCTCAAATAATTGTTGTTTGCGCCCATCAAAAGGAGAGGGCCATGAAATCGACACACATATCAGGCCTATTGTTCGCCATCATATTCCTTCTCGCCCTGCCGGTACTGGCGGATGAATTACCCGAGTACACTCTTGGCGGCAGTGTGATCCACGGCGGAAGCCCAGGTCTCGCCAAGGCCGGAGGGGACACCATCAACCTGATGGCCGCCTCCGACGACCCGACCAATAACGTCAATCCCCTCGATTACGGCCTCGAGCCTTACTACGACGGTGACTTCGAGAACGAATTCGGCATCCCCGACTGGAACGGGTGGACCCATTACGACATCACCGCGCCCACGACGAGCAACTGGAATGTCAGCAACTACAACCAGCCCGATCCAGCCAATTTTGCGGCGTGGTGCGGGGACATCAAAATCCCATCCTGCGGGGTCGACGATCCGGAGGGTGGTTACGGCAACAGTTGGAACGATATCCTTGAGTTCCGCCAGACCGTGCCCAATACCGGGACCAGCTCCATGGTGACCGTAACCGCCACCTTGATCCACGATTCGGAACCCGGCTACGATTACACCTACCTGAGCTACCAGTTCGAGGGTGATTCCTTCGCCGACATGCAGATCTGGGATGGCGCCGGCACCGTTGCCGTGTTCAATTCCGTCAGTTACCTGCCTGCGGATTACCTTGGCGGCACGGATATCGCGGTGTACTTCCGCTTCAGGTCCGACGGCGGCTGGTCCGACGAGGACTGCTCTTTCCCGTCCGCCGGTGGTTGCCAGGTCGATGATATCGACGTCCACATCGTCAACGGTGCTTTCGACGCACACTTCTTCGAAGACTTCGAACACGGGGGAGATCCCGCGGACTTCGGTATCTGGGACATCAAGCTGCCCAGTGGTGTAGGGGATTTCTCCCATATCTGGACCGGCCTTCGTGACATCGACCCCTGCATTTCTAACTACACCCCACAGGTCGCCTTCATCGACGACGGCATCGTCGTGCCCGGCACCGGCGGCACCGAGTGCGTCAATTGGTGCTACGGCCCAGGTGGCTACATCGTGCCTACAACAGGGGGCCTCGCTGGACCAGCGGAGCATCTCCACAATGCCATCGAGTCGCCTGTCATGGCCTGGCCTTCCCCCAAAGGTGGTGCGGCCGGCCCGGATTACGACGGCATCAACCTGGCATTCACGGTCTTTCGCCACGAGGATCTGTCCTGGGATTCCCCTGGTGTTTTCTTCACCTGGGCTGTCCGCTCGGCAGATACCGACGATTCCGCCGGCAACGGCGTCCAGGTGATCACTAACCAGGGTTGGCTGGATCGCAACTTCGTGTTCTACGGTGGTCCGGATTACCTCCGCAGTCATAACGAAGTGACCGACCTGATGAATCCCGGCCGCGACGAAGTCCAGGTTCAGTTGACGGTCTACGAATTGGGCTGGGTCTGGGGATTTGACGGAAACGACGGCACCCCGGCGCCCTATTTCGACGATGTGACGGTCAAGATCTATCCACACCTTGGCCCAGGCATGGCCTCACGTGAGATCGACCTGGCCCAGGATAATTTCCCCGCGCGGGGGACCATTGATTACGGCGACCTGGGATCGCACAGTGTCCGGTTCGACATGGCCAGGAATATTTCCCTGGCCTCGCACCTGAGGAATGATCCAGGCGATTCCATTTACGTTACCATCGCCCCGATCCGGACCGGTTCCGATATGGACGGTGATCCCGAGCTGCATTATATCATGGACCGAAATCCGGTCTTTGATCCGTACCGAACTTCCGGCCTGCCGGCCATCGGTTCGGTCACTGGCAGGCCGGCCGTCGGTCTCAGCGGCCAGCCTACCCCCGACCAGTGGGCCTTCGACCTGCCCGATACGGGATTTCTGTTCCCGGGGGATGTATTGCACTATTACATTTCCGCCACGGACGCCATCGGAGGCGTGGGCGGTTCCGATCCCCGGACCGCGCTGATGCCGTCTGATACGACAGGGTTCAGCACAAGCTTCGGCAACCCGATGGGATACAATTCGACCTTCACGATCCATGCCCTGCCTTCGATCCGGTCTGATGGTTTCGAGGGTTTTGATCATCCGGAAATCCTGTTCATCAACGACTTCGCCAACCGCGGCGGCGAGAATGAATGGTATACGGCCCTGAACAATCTGGGCTACCTGGTGAACGAGGACTATGACGTTTATTACGTCAACGGTCCCAGTTCGGGTGTCGGCAACGGCATCGGCGGGCGGGCCAGTCATCTTATGCTGACTGATTACGATATTATCATCTACACGTCGGGCGACCTGGGCGTTAACACCATCTCCAATGGTGACTTCAATAACGATGCCGGCGATGACGTGGGAACCCTGACCAACTGGCTGGACATCGGCGGCAAGGACATGTTCCTGACCGGTGACAACCTCGCTAGCGACCTGAATCAGGCCGGGACGGCAACACTGGCCTTCGCCGAACAATACATGGGAGTCCGGCTTACAACCTTCTCGATACGGTCTTTCATCGGCAATCAGGCGACACCGCTGGTCAATGTCATTCCGGGTAACCCGGTGTTCATGGGCCAGCTTCAGAGCTGGTACGCTTTCGGCGGGTGCTACAGCAGGAACACCTTCGACGGCGTTGAGGTCATGGGAGCTGCCACACGTTTGGCCGAATTCCTCAACCCCTCGGGGTTACCGGCCTATAACTTCTCGGCCGCTACCCTGAATCCGAATGGCACCAGCCGGATCATTTCGATGCCCGTGGATCTGATGTATGTCTACACGGATCCCTCCGCTGCCGGCAATCTCCTGGCGGGCCGCACACAGCTTCTGGGTGACGTCCTGCAGTACTTCGGGATGGTCGGCAATCCCCTGAACGTGTCCCCTGTTTTACCCGGAATCACGTTCCAGACCAGCAACTACCCGAACCCCTTCAACCCAAGTACGACGATCAAGTACTCGATGCCCAAAGCCGGCCATCTGAAGCTGTGCGTCTACAACGTGCGCGGGCAGTTGGTGAAGACTTTGATCGACGGGGTCCGGCCTGCAGGCGCGGATCAAACGATCGTCTGGGACGGCATGGACGAACGCGGTTCCTCGGTCGCCAGCGGCGTGTATTTCTATGAAGCCCGCGCGCTGGGGGATATTCGGATTGGAAAGACGACCTTGCTCAAATAAAAGTTGTGTAGCCCGTTAGGGGGGTAAGTTCATGAAGTTCGCCCATTTGTGCGGAATATTATTGGCAGTATGTTTTCTGTTTTCCATCCCGGCCCGGGCCGGGGACTTGCCCCGGTATACCACCGACAACGAGGTGATCCACGGCGGAAGCGTTGATCACGCCAAGGCGGGGGCGGACACCATCAATCTGATGGCCTCCAGTCATGACCTGACCAACGGGCCCGGAGAGCCTTTTTACTACGGTGACTTCGAAAATGCCGAAGGCGATCCCGATTGGAACGGGTGGACCCACTACGACGTGACCCAGCCTACGGTGACCCACTGGAACGTCAGCACCTATAACCAGCCCGACCCCTCCAACCATGCGGCTTGGTGCGGAGACATCAACATCCCGTCCTGCGGGGACACGGACCCGGAGGGTGGCTACGGCGGAAGCTGGCGCGATCTCCTCGAGTTCCGCCAGACTGTGCTCAATAACAGCATCAGTTCCACGGTGACCGTCACGGCCACCCTGATCCACGACTCGGAGCCCGGGTACGATTACACCCACCTGAGCTACCGGTACCAGGGTCAGTACTTCGCGGATATGCAGGTCTGGGACGGCATTGGAACCGTGAGTGTCGTCGGTTCTGTTACGTACCTGCCCCAGGAGTACATGGACGGAACGGACATCGCCGTGTACTTCCGCTTCAGGTCTGATGGAGGCTGGGATGATGGGGACTGCGAGTATCCGTCGGCCGGCGGCTGCCAGGTTGACGACATCAACGTGCACATCGCACACGGAGCCTTCGAGGCGGACTTTTTCGAGGATTTCGAACACGACGGCGTTGCTGACGATTTCGGTATCTGGAACGTTGCGTTCCACGACGGTGTCGGTGATTTCGCCAAAATCTGGACGGGACTTAGTGACATCGATCCCTGTGTCAACAACATCACCCCGCAGGTGGCATTCATCGACAACGGATTCGTGGTTCCTGGCACCGGGGGCAGCGAATGCATCAATTGGTGCTATGGTCCGGGAGGTTATATCGTCACCCCATCTGGTGGATTGGCGGGGCCTTCCGAACACATCTACAACGTCATTGAATCTCCGGTGATGACCTGGCCCGCCCCCAAGATCGGGACTGGTCCCGATGATGACGGTATCATCCTGGCCTTTGATGTTTATCGGCACGAAGACATGTCTGCCTATGCCCCCGGAATTTTTTTCTTCTGGGGTGTACGATCCGCTGATACGGATGGGTCGGCCGGAGATGTCCAGGACATCACCCAGCAACCTTGGGTAGACCGCAACTTCGTCTACTATGGCAGTCCGGCTTACATCCGTGCTGGTGATAACGTAACCGACCTGATGAATCCCGGTCGCGACGAAGTCCAGGTCCAGTTGACCGTTTGGCAATA
Organism: Verrucomicrobiota bacterium; assembly: GCA_003641745.1. GTDB lineage: Bacteria > Verrucomicrobiota > Verrucomicrobiia > Opitutales > Opitutaceae > B12-G4. The sequence continues at coordinate 9,172 of QNAI01000115.1, forward strand.
TCCTTGGTGGGGGTGGGTTGGTCGTGATGGTTATCCGGCCCCCTACTTCGACAACGTGACCGTCAAGATCTTCCCATACAATGGCCCGGGCATGTCCGCTCGCGAACTGGATCTGGCCCAGGACAACTTTCCCGAGCGCGGCACGATCGACTACGGGGACCTGGGTTCCCACAGTGTGCGCTTCGACATGGCGAACAGCATTTCGTTGGCAGTGCACCTGCGTAACGATCCGGGAGATTCCATTGTCGTGGACATCTCGCCGGTCCGCGCCGGGGCCGATTTCGACGGGGACCCCGAACTTCACTACATCCTGGATTGCAACCCGGTCTTCGACCCATACCGTTCGGCCGGTTTGCCGGACCAGGGTTCAGTGACCGGTTGGCCTGCCGGTTCCGGCACCGGGAAGTTTGCCTTCGACTTGCCCGACACGGGGTTTCTGTTCCCGGGCGACGTGCTTCACTATTACATCTCGGCGACGGACGCCATCGGCGGCGTGGGTGGTTCCGACCCTCAGACCTCGCTGATGCCTGCCGACACCACCGGGTTCAGCACCGGCTTCGATGGCCCGATGGGTTACAACTCGACCTTCGTGCTCCGGGCCCTTCCGAGCATTCGTGACGATGATTTCGGTGGCCACGAGCAGCCGGGCATCCTGTTCATCAACGACTTCGCCAATCGTGGTGGGGAGAATGAATGGTACACAGCTCTGAACAACCTGGGCCTGTTGGTGGGTGAGGACTATGACGCTTATTACGTCAACGGTCCCAGTTCGGGTGTCGGCAACGGTATCGGCGGCCGGGCGAGCCACCTCATGCTTCAGGATTACGATGAGATCCTTTACACCAGTGGTGACCTGGGTGCGTTCACCATCACCAATGGCGATTATCAGAACGACCCCGGTGACGATATCGGAACCCTGACCAACTGGCTCGACATCGGCGGCAAGGACATATTCCTGACCGGTGACAACCTTGCCACCGACCTGGTCCAGTCCGGCACGACAACACTGACCTTCGCCGAGCAATACATGGGGGTCAGTGTCACCACTCCCGACGTGCGTTCCTTCATCGGCAATCAAATGACGCCGCTGGTCATGGTCATGCCCGGCAATCCTGTGTTTGTCGGAACGCTGGAGACCTGGATCGCCTACGGCGGATGCCGCACCATCAACACCTTCGACGGCGTGGAGCCCATGGGGGTAGCCACCCGCCTGGCCGAATTCACCAATCCCTCGGGGCAGCCTGGAGCCTACGGCTTCTCAGCCGCGACCCTGAATCAGAATGGCACCAGCCGGATCATCTCGATGCCCGTGGATCTGAGTTTCGTCCATACGGATCCAACCGGTGGCGGACGGCCCGTCGCGGATCGCACCCGTTTGCTCGGGGACGTTTTGACTTTCTTCGGTGTGGTTGGCGATCCCTTGAACGTGTCCCCGGTTCTGCCGGGCATCACGTTCCAGACCAGCAACTACCCCAACCCCTTCAACCCGAGCACGACGATCAAGTACTCGATGCCCAAAGCGGGGCATCTGAAACTGTGCGTCTACAACGTGCGCGGACAGTTGGTGAAGACCCTGATCGACGGCGTCCGGCCTGCAGGCGCGGATCAAACGATCGTCTGGAACGGCATGGACGAACGCGGTTCCTCAGTCGCCAGCGGTGTGTATTTCTATGAAGCCCGCGCGCTGGGGGATGTTATAATCGGAAAGACGACCTTGCTCAAATAATTGTCAACACAGCCAGTTAGGGAGAAAAGATCGTGAAAGTCGCCCATTTGTCAGGAATATCGTTGGTAGCGTGTATTCTGTTTTCCATCCCGGCTCAGGCAGAGGAAGTACCCCGGTATTCCCTCACCGGCGGGGAAATCCACGGCGGCAGCGCGGACCTCGCGAAGGCAGGTGGGGACACGGTCAACCTGATGTCCTTCCACAACGACCCCACCAACGGTGCCGGCGAACCA
>QNAI01000116.1 GCA_003641745.1 Verrucomicrobiota bacterium
ATTCGTGCATGCCAATGCAGGAATCAAGGTTTGACCCCTTCGAACACCAAAAATTCGTGCATGCCAATGCAGGAATCAAGGTTTGACCCCTTCAAACACCCCGAAACCTTGCATGCCAATGCGGAATTCACAGTTTGACCTCTTCACGGATCTCGCCCCTTACCTCAATCCGTTCAGCCATTCCCGGGAGCAGCAGGCGCCCCACTATACCATCCGGCAGGCCGGCCCGATATTCGAACATACCATTCCGAAAGACCCAACTCACCTCGATCGGCCCTTTCGGCGTGATGACTGACCCTTTGGCGTGATCCAGACCGCAACGCAGGGGAGTCAGATCGACGACCCCGAACCCGCTTTCCACCGGATCAACTCCCAGGATGACCCGGAGAAATTCCAGAACGGGGTGAGCGCTCCAGGCATGGCAAAGCGACCGCCAGAAACTCGTCTCCTCAGCCCAGGCATCGAGCCCAAACCGGTTCATGAAACTCCAGGGCTCGAGCAGCCGGGCGAAATGTTGCTCGTAGCTGCCTATAATCTCGTTTGCCCGAAAGACGTAGTGCAGGCCGAAAAAGGACGCGGGAGCCAGCTTGGCATCAAAAGGAAACCTTTCAGACATCACCGTCCGAATGTTCGCCGTGGCCGCACCGCAGATCACGGCCCAGGCATTACCCAGCTGGCTTAACTCGGGACCCGCGGCTCGATCCAGGAACAGGCCATCCGTCTCACTCCAGAACAAGTCCCGAATCGCGTGGGAAACGCGGTCAGCCTCCCGTTCCAAGGCATCGGGGCGATCAATATCCCCCACCCTGCTTTCCAGCCACGCCAACTCCCTCAGTCCATGCAGAAACTGACACGAGATCACACAAGTCGGGCCCTCATCCCATCCCGGTGGCTGTCCGCGCTGCCATTCCGGACACCAATCGACCGAGTTCCAGTAGGGAAGTCCCTCGGGTAACCCCCGAGCCCCGATATGGCGGCGAAACCAATCGATTACTGCCCGGATTCCCGGAAGCAGAGTCCGGACAGTTTCGCCGTCTCCCGAAATCCGCAGGTAGTCGCAGGCCAGCGAGATCCAGTGCAGGCTCCATGATGGGATGGCTTGCATGAATCGCGACGGGTAACGGCTGTGGGTGATCCCGTCAGGAAGACGCGACCAATCGAACTGGTGGAGGGCCTGCTTCGCCAGACGCCCATCCCCGGTGGTAAGCATCGATATCATGCCGGTGATCCGCGTGTCCCCTGCATACTGCATCTGTTCATAATAGGGGCCGTCCTCGTAGGTGTCATGGGAGCATAACCGCATCGTCCACAGGCTCTTATCCCAGAAAACCGCGTGTTCGGGTTCCGAGGACCGAAACGTGGCGATCGGTTTGAACGGGTAGGCGGTAAAGCGATGACCCATCCGATTGATCGACAAGGGGTCGTCTCCCGTTTTGACCTTCAGGCCGACATATCGAAAAGTCCGCCAATGAAAGGGCTCGATTGAGTCGAGCCCCCCCCCCAGGCGGTAGATGTCGTGCCAACCCGTCATGTCCCCACGCCGATCGAAGGTCCAGGCAGTCGTTTCATCCGCAAAAGCTGAAGCCAGGTTTTCGAGCGACCGACGGTTGCCCAGCAGCTCGGCGTCGGGCGTATCCCAGGGAAGCCTCAGCGCCTCCGCATACTGGAGGGACAACGTCGCACCCTTTCCTCCCGACACCTCGAGGCAGGGAAAGGATGTGGTCAATCGCCCGGTATCGAATATGACTTCCACCTCCGTATTGGCCGGTATCTGAAGCCCACCCTCCCCGGAAAGCAGATCACTCCATCCCGCTTCCGGATCTCCACCACCGGGCGCAAAAACGTCAGAGAAAGAACCCGCCGACCCCTCCTCAAGGGCGGGTATCATTCGCGCCATCAACCCATAGGGGCTCTTCGGATCCCGGCGGGTTCCGATCGATTCCCCGCCGTAGAGAAGCCTGGCCAATGGCCAGGCCGACTCATCAAATCCAGGTTCAGTCCAGCCAACCGGGATCAGGCTTTGATCAACATCCTCGAAATAACCGATGAACCCTTCATACGTGGTATCGTCATTCTGGAAACGATAGGCCCGGTCGACCGCGACCCTCCAGGTATCACCGGTCGAGAGACTCATCCCGGTTCCATTACCCAACGCAACCCCACCCTCGAGGATGAATCCGCCGGCATAGGTCATGACCGAGGTGGGAGGGCCCAGGGCGTCGGGACGGGTGGCCACGTGAGAATAGTCCATCACCAGGGCTGCGATCACATTCTCGCCAGGTCGAAGCCATTCGGTCAGGTCGTATGTCTCGAAGAAATGATGGGTCACGTCCCCCTTGCCCGGCCCCCGCCCAACCCGCACCCCGTTACAGGTGAGCACATACCGACTGTCCGCCGATACATGAACCCTGGCCGCTGTGACCGGCGCCCCGGACAAGAGGAATCGACGCCTGAATCGACGAACCTCGTAGTGGGAAGGCGAACCGTCACCCGGCCGCATGTGTGAACCCTCATCCGACCAGATCCAGGAGGAATCATTGGTCGTGAAGGGCAGTCTGTCTGAATCTGGGTCCATCATTGGGAACAGGGCGAAAACGTCACCCGAAGGCAGGACCTCTGGAAGGTCAATCTTCGGAGCAACCACACGATGACAAAACCGTTCAGTTTTGCTGGTTTATTTCTTGAACCACAGAGGATACCGAGAGCACAGAGAAGATTGCAGATGGCTGAGTGAATCCATATTCAGATCTATCTTAACTTATTGAATAATATATACTTAAGGGCACCTTGATTAATTGGAGCATATCATCGTTTTGCAGAAAACCAAGAACCGCAAGGCGGTCGTGTCGAGGGTATCCCCGTAGGGCTATCCTCGATCCGACTAACGCCGCGGGCGTGGAATTTCTGCATAACTCGAAGCGCGGCAAGGCTTTGAGCGTGGGGCTGCGTTGTCCGGGCCGGGACATACCTCACGGTATGCCCGCCGGCCCGACCGCCTTGCCCGACGCCCAAATCCTTGCCGCGCTGACATTCTCCAATTAATCAAAGTGCCCTTAACAATTATTTATTCCCGCAACACAGACTGACTCAAGTCATAGTCAGTTCCGTAACTCTGTGCTCTCTGTGCCCTCTGTGGTTCAATTCCTTCAAACCAAATCGCCTCTGTGGTAACCGTTCAGTTACCCAGGAAGCCGCCCATCATACGATTTCGACCGTCGATTCATGGGGTTCTTACATTTCGAATTTGACTCACTCTGAAAAATCTGATGGAAATTTCATTGTAAAGCCCCAATCCGACCCTACAGACACCCATTTCTCAGCCAGATGTATCTTCTGGAAACGAGTTGAGCAACTTTTTCGGTTTTCCCACCCTCTCGGCTTCAACGCTGAGTGAAATTTCATATCTCCCGACCTAAAATTTCACTCTTTTCTCCGGGATAATTCACAGAACCCCCTCATCCCAAAGGATCCCCGCCATCACTGTCGTTGAGATAGCCAAGCACGCCAAGGTCTCGCCCGCGACTGTCTCGCGTGTCATCAACCAGCCCGGCAAGGTGTCTCAGGCACGCGTGCGCGCCGTGCGCAAGGCCATGCAGGTGCTCGACTACACCCCACCCCCACTGAGTAATCGGCGGGGCCCGAAGTCGCGTCAAATGGCGGCCAAATCGATCGGCGTGTGGTTTGTAGGCGCCCAGCAGACACCGAGCATGAACTGGTTTCAGGACCAGGTCATCCAGATGCGTCCTTCCATGACGCACTGTCGAATCAACATCAGCATGTTTTACTCGGAAACCAACCTGGATATTCCGAAGCCGGTCCGCCAGCGGGAGGTCGACGGTGTCATCATCCAGGGCATGGAACCCGCCCCCCAATGCTGGCAGGTGCTCAACCAGATGCCTACTGTCTGGTTCATGACCCGGCGATCGACGGACTACCCAGGCGATTACGTTGAGCCCGACAATGTCTCCAACGGGCAGATCGCGGCTGATTACCTGGTTTCAAAAGGCCATAAGCGACTGGCCGTGATCAATACGGACCCCAATTACAGTGCCATCGCCATTCGCACCGAGTCCTTCGTGAACCGGGGCCGGAAACATAACCTGGAAACTGAGGTGATCAACGGGGATCCCAAGGACACGCCGGCCTTTCTCGATGCCCATCCCCGAGCAGGTGAAGTGAACAAGCTGGTCAATCGATGGGCGCACATGGATCCGAGACCAACCGGAGTCTATCTTCCCGCTGATCATTTCTGCGGTTCATTACTCCGGGCGGCCCAGCACCACCACCTGTGTCCCAAGCGCGATTTCGACCTGATCCTGGGGAACATTTCTCCCATGATTTACCCGAACCTCAGCCACCAGCCGGACGCGATCGACATAAACTTGCCCACCCTGGTCAAGAAGGTCGTCGATCACCTGATCTGGCGAATCGATAATTTCGATCTGCCCGGCCGGGTGGGTATCTCAGTCACCCCCAGTCTCCTTAAGGCTCCTGTCGTGCCCCGGGAGCCAATCACTCCAAGGACGAACGGTCGTCAGACTCCATCGACGAGCGCTCCATGCAGGGAACGGTAAATAACCTCTGAAACACGATTGCATTTCCTGAAAATTCAACCTAAACCAGCATTTACGTGAAGGCGGGCGGCAAGAGTCGTTAAGCCGACACAACGCAAAAAACCAAACAAACAAATATGAACCCAAGATCAAAACACCAACAGTGGAAGGGAAGAGCGGTTATTTTACTCGCCGGTTCTCTCCTTGCACTGCCGGCCGGTCTCTCCGCTCAGGACGACCTGGCCAGCGAGCTGGCTCGCTTGCGTGCTGAAAATGCACGTCTTCGCGAACAGATCGCCGTAACGGAAGCACCGCCTGCTCAGGAAGCCGCAAGGCCGGCTGAGCGTGCAACATCCGAGATGCAGGCCGAAACGACCGCAACTCGAACCACACAGGCAGGTGAGGAAATCGTCGTTCTCTCTCCCTTCGAGGTTAACTCGGAGAAGGATTTCGGCTATTTGAGAACGAATGCCGCCACGGCGTCACGCATCGGAATGGATATCCAAAACACCCCGATGAGTATCGCCGTTATGAGTGAGGACTTCATCAAGGATACCGGTATGAGAACGGTTACCGATGTGTTCCGTTACACCGCATCCGGTTCGCCTGACGGCAGGTTCGAAGGTCAACGCCCGGCAAATGAAGCCACCCCTCGGGGCAACTTCACCATGCGCGGTTTCAAGGTCAACGCCCTGCTCCGCAATGGCGTCTTCCGCTATACGTCCTACAATCTGGACAATATCGAGCGGGTTGAAATCGTCAAGGGTCCGGCCGCTGTCTTCTTCGGTCAGGGTTATCCGGGTGGTGTGGTCAATTACATCACCAAGAAGCCCGTCTTCGGCGAGATCCCGACCACGGTCAGTTACTACTTCGGCAATAACGGATCGCAGGGCGCAGAGCTTGATCATAACTCCCAGCTCTCCGAAAAAGCGGCCTTCCGCATTGTCGGTGCCTGGCACGATGACAAGGGTCCGCGAGACGGCCAGTATCTGAACAACTGGAACGTGACACCCAGCCTTGCCTTCATTCCCTTCGAGGATGGTCAGATGAAAATCGACCTTTCACTCGAGGTTCTGGAGCAGAAGTATAATTCCACCTCCCATTCAACCTGGGGTTGGATTTATCCCGACGAGTGGTTCAGGGACTATAGCACCCCTCCGGATGACCAGATGCAGCAGGTTCTTGGTGAAGGCTACGATCCCGACGATATGGCGGCGAATCAAACGGCCTATCGGGCCAAGATTCACCATAGCGTGCGCACCTGGCACAATGCCAAGGAAGCGATAGACGACGTGGGGCAACAACCGCTCTACGGGGCGAATGATGTCAAACCCGGCGCCCGCTACTATGACGCCAATGGCACCCTGATTTACGATCGCGACTACCATTACGCGGCCGGTGGGTCCTTCTCCGCAAACAGCGTGGTGACCTTCCAGGGAGCGATCGAGTGGTCGCCTCTCTCGTGGTTGGATGCCCGTTACGTTTTCACCCAGGACCGGGATCGCTACGATGCCGTCGAGGGTCGCACCCTGCAGCAGGCCGACTTCACCTTCAACCAGACCAATGGTGGTGGAACGACCGGTTATTATCGCGACACCCAGAACCATCAGTTGGATTTGATCTTCAAGCTCGATTTCTGGGGCACGAAGACCAAGCTCCTGCTCGGTGCGGTGGATAACAAGTACTTCCAGCAGTACAACGCCAATTTCCAGAACACGCCGATCTACTGGCAGGTTCCGGGTTACAATTACCCTGAGGTTGGCGCACAGGAGGATTCATGGGGCGCGCGCATCCGACCCGGTTATGACACCGGATGGAATGTGCCTGTAAACCAGGTCCTCTACGACCGGAATGGAAATGTGCGCACACCGGCGGACATCTACACCAGGTATGATCCCGGCGTTGATGTACGACCCGATAATGCCAAGGTCTATCCGATCGACCGCAACCTGCTCGACGGTTACAAGCCAGAGCTCACGGCCTACTACGTCAATCTGCAGACGCAGATGTTCGAGGACCGCCTGACCCTCATGCTTGGTTATCGTCAGGAGGAAAGCAAGGGCACCGGCCAGTGGCTGCAGGTCAATGCACCGTGGTTCGACTTCAACGAGGTCGGCACCCCGGCCGGCGTCAATCAGGAAGAGTATCCGCCTGATGTCTGGAATTACTCACCGAGTTATTCAGTGACCAACCTTGGTCCCACTGCTGAACGGGAAGGTGATTCCTACAATATCGGCCTGTCCTGGAGACTCAATGACGAGAATAACATCTTCGTCACCTACTCCAAGACCTTCAAGCTGAACTTCGGTTACGCCGGTGGCTTCCTGGGCTTGCGGCCCGACGCACCTAAGGTGGTCGAGGACGCTCTGGAATACGCCTCCTATAAGGGCGAGAATGGCTATGACTACCTCGGCACCCGGATCACGTCGCTCCAGCAGGGTCTCGAGGTCATGGATGCTCGTGGCACTTGGGATAATATCCCAAATGAGGAAGGCTTCAACACTGAGATCGGTTGGAAGACCTCGATGAACGACAACAAGCTTGTCGGCACCATTTCGGTCTTCCAGGGCGTTCGTCGCAATGAGAAGCTCGATGACTCCTTCAGGCAGAGCAACGATCAGGAACCGTATAACCGGACCGTCGATCTGTTCTCGGAGGGCCCGACCGAGTTGGAACCCGACGCCCCCGCAAGGAGCGCGTACTATAATACGCGTGTCTTCCGCTGGCGCACAGTCGGGGTTGAGAACACGGTTACCGGAACGGAACTTGAGTTCATCTGGACCCCGATTACCAACTACCAGGCTGTGATCAACGGTGCCTACCTCTGGCAGGCAGAAACCACCGATCACCCGAGATACGAGCTGGGTGACGGGGGTATCGGAGACATCTACCTGTCCCAGCGTATTGAGAATGTGCCTGAAATCACGTTCAACATATTCAATAAGTATACGTTCACCGAGACATTCGCGAGAGGCCTCTCTCTCGGTCTCGGCATGCGCTACCGCTCGGAGACCATCGTCTCGCGTTCCATTGACTGGAATGCGGACAATGGTGGATTCACAGCAGGTAATTACCTCGTGTTTGATGCCAATATCAGCTACCCATGGTCGGTAGGTGGTTTCAACTTCGTCAACACCCTGCAGGTGACCAACCTGACCGACGAGACCTACTACGAAGGCAGCTTCTACGCCGCCAATAAGCGGACTTGGAGGTTCTACACAACTTTGGAATTCTAAGGTTGTTGCGGGAACACTCCTGCTAAACTTAAGGCGGCGACCTCCGGGTCGCCGCCTTTTTTGTGGCATGCGCAGTCGAAAGTTCGATTTCCATAAACCTCCCAGCGTGGAGGGCTGTCCTCCAGGGCAGCCGCAGAGCCCTACTTCGCGGTCGCGCAGGCATGTCCCGGCGTAGCCATGCGTAGACGGAAGCACGACCCTCCATCTTTATCTGCCAGCGTGGAGGGCTGTCCTTCCGGGCAGCCGCATCAGCCCGAGGCATCCAATCGGTCGCGCAGGCATGTCCCGGCGTAGCCATGCGTAGACGGAAGCACGACCCTCCATCTTTATCTGCCAGCGTGGAGGGCTGTCCTTCCGGGCAGCCGCATCAGGTCAGCAGCTATCCCTAAACCGGAAAGGATGAATCTCGCCCTGATACGCCCAATCTTTCGCCCTCACAACCAAACCACCTCTTACCGGATTCTCTCGCACATAATTCCATTTCTCCGAATACGAATCCGACGATCGTAGCTGGCGGTCCCAGTAGGATGATTGCCAGAGTTGCCCTCTTTTCTGTCCAGGTAGATCCCTTGTCACGCGGCTCTTCCAGAACTGAACCCATCGGGCCAGGGGACAACTTTCAACCGTGACCGACGCACAGAATAGGTGCAAATGGTCCGGCATGATCACGTACCGGCCAACCAGCCACTCATCCGCGAGATTCCACGCATCAAGCAGACATTGATGGATCACCTCATCCGCCAAGACAGGTTTGCGGCCTTTCGTGCAAACCGTCAGAAAAACAATGGACGATGTGTTTCGTCTCTCTCTTGGAACAAGGTGAATCGGTTGTCTTCGCTCAGGCAACGTCACGGGCCGAAGCAAAACACCGTTGAGAAGAATTGACAAGATCAAGCCTCCGAGCGGTCGCGCTGGCATGTCCCGGCGTAGCCATGCGTAGACGGAAGCACGACCCTCCATTCTATCTCCCAGCGTGGAGGGCTGTCCTCCCGGGCAGCCGCAGAGCCCCAAGCATCCGAGCGGTCGCGCAGGCATGTCCCGGCGTAGCCATGCGTAGACGGAAGCACGACCCATTCTCTCCCAGCGTGGAGGACCTCCCACTCATTCCCCCAACGTCACCGTCATCGTTCCGGCCGGGATTTCCTCCATCACCGTATCCTCAATCTCGATACCGGGCCATGAGATCTCGACCCGGTCTGCACGCGCGGCCTGGCCAAGACCAAAATGCACGATAAAGTCGTGCTGCTTGCCACCATGCCCGCCGATGCCGATCAACTGACGCATTTGTGTCACCGGCGGCGTTGACGGATCGCCATCCAGATCCGCCGTCATCCTCACGATCGCGCCCAAGGCGTCCGTCGCCACGCCCATCGCTGGATCGCCCCTCAAGCGCAGAACCAGGGACTTCCGTTCCCCGGTCATATCATTGAGAAAGACATGGTACCTCGGTTTGGCCTCAGCGATCGGTCCCGTGGGATCGGTCAAGGTCCCGTTGGCCAGGGCGGCGGCCCGCTTACGCTCCTCGTTGATCTTGTTGAACGACTGACTGACTGCAAAATCGAGGTCCCCGTCACCGTCATAGTCAGCCAGGGCGGGCTGTCCCGCACCAAAAAGCTTGATGTTGATCTCCAGGGTCCGGTCCTCGAATGTCCCGTCTTCCTGCTGCATGAACAACCTCAACCGCTCCTCATAGGGAGGCACGTCCGGATAGTCGGAGGAACAGAGGATCAGGTCCAATCGACCGTCGTGATCAAGATCGGCAAATTCGCAGAAAATGTCGCCCTGGTTCTGACGTCGATGAACCTCGGATTCCTCTTCTCCTTCCGTGGGAGGTGACGGCCAGCGATCCACACTGAGTTCAGACCGGTTCTCCAGCATGAATTCGCCTGTCTCCACCAGTAGGTTGACAAAAAACCGAGAGACATCGGATGAATCACCCGCCCAGGCATGCTTGATCGTCGATACGAAGAAGTCGAAGTCCCCGTCGTTGTCGATATCGCCCACCGCTGCATCGAAGGTATTGCCATTCGAGCGAAACGGTTGTTCGTCCTCCCGCGCGTAGCGCGGATTCTCCTTCGCCCAATCCTTCAACCAGGCCGGGTGCAGACCGTGCCGGATCTCATCGCCGTCAAACGACACCGACGGTGCGATGTCGACCCCGGTCATCCCCCGCACCACCTGCGCCCTTTCAAACCCCGGGCGGTCGTTTTCACGAACACGCTCTGAAACCAGATCCCGCTCCCCGCCACGATCTGCCAGCACCGAAGCCTGATAAGTCATCCGGTAGAGTCGGTTCCAGCGGCGCCCGTAGTTATTTTCCAACAACATCGGCAACGGACCGTCATCCAGTACTGCGATCATTGCACCGTAGGTCGGCCGTCCTCGCCGATCTTCTCGAAAATCGGTCGGCAGGGTCTCATCCGGAACCGGCCATCTCACAAATCCGGGAGAGACATCCTCGTTTCTGTACTGAAGCAGAAGATCATTCGAAAACGCCTCAACCCCGGTGAAGTACTTCTCGTACCAATTGCCCAGCCAGAGATCGGGCAACCCATCCCGGTTCACATCGCCGACCGCCACCGCCGAGGTTGTGGCCGGTAACGCTTCACCAAACGCCCGCGATTCACCAAAATGGCCCCTGCCGTCCCCCTGCATCCAGCCACTGCGTAGGGGGGGGTCGATCGGCTCCGAAAAATCATCCTGCAGGTAATCGAGATAGCGGGTGATGATGGCATCCTTGTGACCGTCATTGTCGATGTCCGCGAATACCACAATATCACCGAACATCAATCGCGGCAGACCCGTATCCTCGAGAAGGACGAACCGGAAACCGGCCGGGCTTTCCGGATCATCGACGTTTCGAAAAACGATCGGAGCAATGGCTTCCTTCCGCGAAGTCGGGAAGAGAATCAGGTCCGATCGTCCATCGCCGTCGATGTCTGCGGTTCGAGTGCGTCCCCCGGAAATGACGCCGAGGCCCACTTCGTCCGCCACTTCCAGAAAGGCCGGGGCAGCTGGAGAAACCGACGAGAACCCCAACACGAGCAGAAAATTCAGCAATAGGTGTCCGGTGCCTCCACTCCATCCCGATGTGTGGTTGAGGCCTGTGGTCGCACGGAAGCACGACCCTCCATTTTCCCTCAGCGTGGAGGGCTGTCCTCCAGGGCAGCCGCACAATCCAAGCCTCTGCTCGGTCGCGCGGAAGCACGACCCTCCATTTTCCCTCAGCGTGGAGGGC
>QNAI01000117.1 GCA_003641745.1 Verrucomicrobiota bacterium
CTGGGAGGATCTGTTGAAGGTGATGGAGCGAATCGATCTGCCAGTCTCCGAAAAGCAGCGCAGCTTCTTTCTTTAGGGCCCGTAACGAAATAAGTTATCAATGATGCGCAGGATTTTCGGGGAGCAACAAGGCGGGTTCGGGCGAATAGTGCGGGCTATTTGAGCCGGAATCCAACACCGTTGCCCGCCGAAAAGACCAGCAGGTTTGTGTGAGTTATTTTGTTACGGTCCCTTAGCTCAACGCTGGGCGCGGATCCTGACTTCCTCGACCTCCCTGGTCGGCGTTCCGATCTGACGGCCGCAGGCCATGGCCAGGACCGGCAGATACGGCTCGAGCTCCTCCCGCTCATCGTTGCAGACGACCTCGATATTGGCCAGCTCCCTGCGGGAGCCCTTGGTTCGATCCATCTCCCCATCGACCGCTGAGACGATCATGTACTTTTCCACGATGACGAATGGACGAATCTCCTCGCTGTAAGTGATACCCATGGGTGCCGTTCCTCCCATAGGATTTCGGTTGCGCGTTGTGATCGGGAGTCCGGTGAGCGGATCGACTCTCTGGGTTCCCATCGTTGACGGGACCTGGACCGTTTTGAATACGGTCTTTGGCGGGCGCATACCGTAGTCCACCAGGATGATGAGATCGGGTTTGTCACCAGGTTCGACTGGTATCAGGCCCTTGCCGCTGATCTCGTCTGTGATGATACTGGCTACGCCTCCGAACATCACGTCGGTGTCCGCAGGCGACCCTGGAAGAGGTTTGACCGCAAAGCTGGGCCCCCAGCGCTGCCCGACCGCCGCCACGCTGTCGACTTCAAGGTCGTAGTTGTAGGACGCTGTCTGGCACGCGGATAGGAACAGGGCAGAGGCACTGACCAACAGGGTGGGTGCGTTCAGAAATTTGAAGTCGAAGAGCATCTGAGGGGTTTGGCGATACCATAGGCATTTGCAGCCTTGGGTCAAATCCGGACATTCCCTGAAGAGGGACACGCTATCAAGGCGGGGGTTCCCCGGGGCGGGGTGTCCATCCGGACGATTCGAGGGTTGAACAGGCGTGAGTCTGGTCCTGCAGGTTTTGGGCAGTGCGATCGGGCCGACGCCGTGTCCGGCGTTTTTATGTTTTCCTCCAGCTCGGCCCCGTTCAGTGTGGTGACCCACTCCAGGACTCTCCCGCGGAAACTCGTGCTGAGTTTCCGCGACCATTGATACCATGCAGGATTTGCCCCTTACCGTTTTATCGTTGCTGGCACTGGCACCGATTGCCGTCGTTATGCTCCTTCTTGTTGTCCTGCGATGGCCGGCGAAGCACGCGATGCCCGTCGCCTACCTTTTCACGGTGGCGATCGCCATGGTGTTTTGGAAGACGCCCGGTGTTCAGATCGCGGGAGCGACCGTTCACGGCGTTGTTACCGCTTGTAATATTCTCTTCATCGTATTCGGAGCGATCCTGCTCGTAAACACGCTGAAGGAATCCGGGGGGCTCCAGATAATTCGACAGGGCTTTATCAACATCTCTCCGGATCGACGGGTGCAGGCCATCATTATCGCCTGGATGTTTGGCGCTTTCATTGAAGGTGCTGCGGGGTTCGGTACTCCGGCGGCCATTGCGGCTCCCTTGCTGGTGGCGGTTGGATTCCCTGCCATGGCCGCGGTCATGGTAGCCTTGATTATCCAGAGCACGCCGGTTTCTTTTGGCGCGGCCGGGACGCCGATCCTGGTCGGTGTTAATACCGGGCTGTCCGGCCAACCCCAGGTCCAGGCTCTCCTGGAGCATCTGGGGGTCAGCCACGAAGCCTACCTGCATACCATCGGATTCACCGTGGCCACTATTCACGGGTCGATCGGGACGTTTGTGCCCCTGATCATGATCAGCATGATGACGGCGTTCTTCGGAAAGAACCGATCCTTGAAGGAGGGACTGGCGCTCTGGAAGTTTGCGCTCTTCTCCGGTTTGGCCTTCACGGTCCCCTATACGATATTTGCCTATTTTCTGGGCCCTGAATTCCCGACCCTGCTGGGCTCGCTGCTTGGCCTGGGTATTGTGATCCTGGCGACCAGGACCGGACTCTTTCAGCCGAAGAAGCCATGGGATTTTCCCGAAAAAAAGGATTGGGAGAAGGACTGGACGGGCGAATTCGAAGTCGACGACCATGTGGCGCAATCGGATCTGACCCATGGTTCCATGTTCAAGGCATGGTCCCCTTACCTGGTGGTTGCCGCGCTCCTCGTCCTCACCAGAACAGTGGTTCCGATCAAGTCTCTGGTCACATCGGCGGCAGTCACCCTGAAGTGGACGGATATATTCGGGAGTGGTATCTCGACCAAGTCCCAGCCGCTCTACCTGCCGGGATTTCTCTTCATCGTGACTGTCCTCATGGTCTATGTCCTCTTTCGGATGAAAGGGACGCAGATCCGAAGGTCATGGAAGGACTCCGGACATACCATGCTCGGGGCGGCATCGGCCCTGATTTTTTCGGTTCCGATGGTTCAGGTATTCATCAACTCACAGTCGGAATCACTCAGCCAGATGCCACTCGTCCTGGCCGATGGTGTATCCGCCCTCTTTGGTTCACTCTGGCCATTGATCGCTCCCACCATCGGAGCGCTTGGCGCTTTTGTCGCGGGAAGCAATACCATCAGCAATATGATGTTTTCGCTCTTCCAGTTCGGAATGGCGGAAAAGATCGGAGTGACCGCCTCCGTGGTTGTCGCCCTGCAGGCGGTGGGTGGGGCGGCCGGCAATATGATCTGCGTGCACAACGTCGTGGCCGCGTCCGCGACCGTCGGTCTGCTTGGGAAAGAGGGCAGCATGATCCGCAAGACTCTCATACCCATGTCCTGGTACGCGCTGTTCGCGGGATCACTCGGTCTGGTCATTCTTTACGGCCTGGGCGCCAACCTCGGGACCTTTCTGCTGGCGGCAATGATCGTGTTTCTCATCTCGCTCATCGTAAAGGGCGCCCGCGCCGGTGTTTCATGAATGAATCAACCATGATCCGGCACCTTCCGACCCTCGCGACTGAACGACTTAACCTGCGGCCTTTCACCCTCGCGGATGCCGAGTTCGTTCGAGAACTCGCCGGTGCACCGGCGATCTATGCGACGACTCAGAATATCCCGCATCCCTACGAGGAAGGGATGGCCGAAAAGTGGATCGCGACCCATGCGTCGAATTTCTACGAGGGGAGAGGCGTTCAACTGGCAATTACGCTCAAGGAGGCCGGGAGACTCGTCGGTGCCATCGCTTTGACGGCGAGGCCGGCGCACAAGCGGGCTGAACTGGGGTATTGGATTGGCCTGCCCTATTGGGGGAATGGCTATTGCACTGAGGCCGCAAGGGAGGTCATCCGCTATGGGTTTGAGACTTTGGGTCTCCACAAGATCAATGCCCATCACCTGAGTGAAAACCCTGCATCGGGCCGGGTGATGGAAAAAGCGGGCATGTCCAGGGAAGGAATCATGGTCGATCATTTCCTGAAGGATGGCGCCTTTCGCTCCGTCACCGCGTATGCGATTCTCAACCACGCCCCCTTGTGATGTAGACGATATCACCAGGCTTTTCGCCCAAGTCGCGCTGGATGAAGAGCTCGAAATCGTAGATGCTGTCAAGGGATCTTTCACCTTCATCCGCCGTGCTTTGGATACTCGATTGCGGTATTCGCGACACACTCGTGATCTGGGCCGAAAGAGTTGGAAACCAAAACAAACCGTAGCACACTACGGTTTGTTTTGTTGTATTCAGAAAATAATGACACCACCGTCCACCGCCTTCTGACCCCCGACCTCTGACATCTGATATCTTCCGTGTCCCGTCTACTGTCCACCGACCACCGACCACCTTCCGCCCCATAGCAAGGGGTCAAACCTCACATCTCGCATTGGCATGCAAGATGTTGAGGAATGACCCCCCGTTCGGACCGGGTTTGGGTCAGTTCGGGGTCGTGCGATCGCCCGGGGTGTGGCCGGTATAGCGCCGGTAGACCCGATAGAAATAGCCCAGATCCTGGAAGCCGGCCTCATAGCAGGCATAGAGAATATTGCCGGTTTCACGGATGCGCTCCCCCGCGTAGGCCACTCGCTTCCGATTCAGGTAATCCACGAAAGTGGTGCCCATCCGTTGTTTGAAAAGGTCGGTGAATCTCCTGCTGGTGACGCCACAACGATCGGCCATCTGTCGGAGCGCGATCGGTTTGTAGAAGTTCTCTTCCATGTATTGAATGGCGCCCTCAAGCGCCTGCTCGCGGGCCCGGGTGGGGATAGCTTCGCGGGCGCAACTTCTCAGCATCCGCACGATGAGCTGGGTGAACGCAGCCTGGTTGGCCGCTTCATAGCCCGTCTCCTCTCCTCCCTGTTCGCGGAGCATCAATTTGAAGAGATCCTTGATCTGGCTTTCGTGGTAGGCGTTGGCGGCTCGCAATGGGTGTCCGACCGGGTGGGATGACCGGAGAGCGCCGAATACCGGGGAGAGCGAGGCATTCTTCTGAATCAGACCATCGGTAAAGCACACGATGACCAGAGTGAGCGGTTCACCGGGATGATCGACAAAACGGTGGGCGGTTCCCGATGGAAGCAGAAGGAAGTCGTCGCGGCGTATGGGGACGCTGCCATTTGTGAGCTCGAGCAGGCCGCGCCCCACCGGGATCCAGCAAACCTTGTGGAATGGCCAGCGCCCCATCTCCATATGAAATGTCTCGGCGTGGTGGCTCTCGATAAGGGTGAGCCCCCATCCGGGCATGGCGACATCGGCCGGACTCTGGTGCCGTGAGGTCGTTGTCGGAACCGGACCGCGTCCGTCCGATTCCGACTGGATTGTCTCTTTGGCGCTGAATTTCATATTTCTATATCGTTTCCAGAAACACCCATACAGATCACTTGATGGAAATGCTGAATAACAATCAGTTACACTGATCATCGGAAAAGTCGAGATATGGAATTTCCTTATTGTATAGGAATTATTTCCGGATTGGCCAAGACGGTGACTCCGGGGATTGTTAGGGTGGGCTAGTGTAGGCCGCCACACATATTGTAACTTATGGGAAGGGCCCTTATGAGACAGATAGAGTCAAAAAGAGGAAGGATGTAGGACAGATGAACAGACATGGTCTTTTTCCCGACTTCAGCGTTACTCGTCAGTCACGAATCTACGGATTCGCTCCTTTCTCGCGTCTTGAACTCAGAAAAAACGCCACGTCCATAAGTGCCAATCTGTTTGGCGGACTACACTAGGCTTCCCGATCCCACTGTCATGCCCCTTGAACCTGCCGAAATCCTGACCCTCCCTTCGTCGCTGACCCGGGATCAGATGCTTCGGAGCATGGGCATCGGGCCGGGCCGGGTTGTGAAGAGCCGCCTCCTGCGTCACGTGGACGTAACGATTGAGAGCGTGCGCCGTTTCGCCCGTCCACAATTGGCCTGGCGCATGGGAACAGTCGATGGGATGCATTCGGCACTTTCACCGTCGCGGCGCCTCGACCGCTATCTCGAGGGCGCCGATCATGTGGTCGTGTTGATTGGGACGGCCGGGCGCGACATGGATGAATTGCTCGAGGCGGAAGACGATCCGATGCGCAAATACGTCCTGAGCGTGGCGGCCACCGCCCTGACGCGGTACACTTTGGTTTACGCAGATCGGGAGCTGAACAGGCGGTTTCCGAATTGTTCAACCGGCAAACCGATATCGCCGGGCAATGATGGCCTGCCGTTCAGGCTCCAGACCGATCTGGTCGGACTGCTCCCGATCGAAAGGTTAGGCGTCGCATTCGATGATGAATCGATGGCCATGACGCCATTGGCGAGTATCACTTCGATTATCGGCCTCGGCTCTTATCAACGCGGTGACAACGAAGGGTGTGCATCCTGCCCATCCCGTGACTGTCCGATCCGGCTTCAACCTCAACTTTCTCAGGAACCCGTCCATTCCCCGATACTGACATGACTGAAATGAATTCCCGCCAATTGATGGATACGGTGCTCGAAATGAAAAAGGGCGACCGCATTCCGTTCTGTCCCGCCATCTACGAGCACAAGGGCTTCCTGATCGGGAAGACGCCCTCTGAGATCTGTCGCAGCTCCGAGTTGCTGGTCGAGGGTCTTGAAGCCGAATACGAACGTTACCGCCCCGACTTCCTGACGGTCGGGATCGATGTCTACAACGTCGAGGCGGAGGCCCTCGGATGCAAGATCGTGTATTTCGACGATTCACCGGACGTCCCCGGGGTTGAGGAATATCCGATCAAGACGGCGTCGGACATCGACAAGTTGGCAGTTCCCGATCCGACCACCGATGGCCGCATGCCTCTCTATCTGGACGCGGCCAAAGAGATTCAGAAGCGCCTGGGCGACCAGGTGATCATCCGGGGTGCATTGACGGGTCCGTTCTCTCTGGCGTCGGAACTGGTCGGGGCGGAGAACTTCATCGTTCTCACCATGCAGAACCCGCAATACACGGTGCGCCTGATGGAATTCACCGCCCGGGTGGCCGCGGAATTCGGCAAGGCGTTCATCGCGCTGGGAATCGATCCGATCATCTTTGATTCCAGGGCCATGCCGCCGCTCTGTTCGCCGGAGATCTTCCAGGAGATCGTGTCCAAGGTTTACAAGCGGATCCTGATACCGGAATTGAAGAAGGCCGGCGCGAAAAATATCCCACTCATCATCGGCGGCGATACCACTCCGATTCTCGACGCCATCATCGACACGGGCGCAACCCAGATACTTTGTGACTTTGAGGGTGACATCGACCTCTTCAAGGAGAAGGCGATCGCGCACAAGCTGCCGATGCGGGTGAACGTGGACCCACGGCTGCTTCATCTCGGTCCGGTCCGGAAGATTCAGGATTTCACCATGAATATCCTGAACAAGTGCTGGGATCATCCCGGATTCATGCTCGGCACTGGTGTTGCCGCCTATGACTGTCCGCCGGAACATATCGACGCAGTCCGTGAATGTCTGGAAAAGGACTACAAGGACTGGACGCCGCCGAAGTCGCTGTTCAAGCAGAAGCGGGAGGAAACCGAGGCGATCGTATCCGACGACGAGCCGGGTTATCCCGATGATCTGGAGCCCGTTTTGCGCGAACTGGCCGAAGCCATCGAGGAAGGCGAGGAGGAGGATGTTCCGGACCTGGTAAACGAAGCCCTGGCCGATGGTATTCCACCGGGCGTGGTTGTGAACCGGGCAATGATACCGGCCATGGACGTCATCGGCTATCGTTTCGCCAGGAAGGATCTCTACGTGCCCGAGATGTTGATCGGCGCGCGCGCCATGGCGGAAGGATTGAAGATCCTCCGCCCGTTGATCGCCCTGACGGGGGCCAAGCCGGTCGGGCGGATCCTGCTGGGGACGGTCAAGGGTGACATCCACGACATCGGCAAGAACCTCGTGGGCATGATGCTGGAAGGCGCCGGATTTGAAGTCGTGGACATCGGCGTCAATGTGTCGGTGGAGAAGTTCATCGACGCTCTCAAGGAGCACGATATCAAGATGCTGGGCATGTCCGCGCTCCTGACCACGACCATGAACTATATGGGGCGGGTCATCGAGGGGCTGAAGGAAGCCGGAATGCGCGGCGATATCAAGGTCCTGATCGGAGGTGCCCCGATCAACCAGAAATTCTGCGATCGGGTCGAGGCCGACTATTATGCGGATTCCGCTGCGGATGGTGTCATCGTGGCCAAGCAGGCCCTGGCCGATCTGAAGGCAGCGGGAATGGAATAAGAAAGTGCCCTACAGCCAGCACCAATCATGAGCGAAAAGAAAATCCCAACCACCATAGTTTCCTCCAGGTCGCATCGCGTCCGAATTGCCCCGAATCGCAAGACGGTGGCGATCGGCGAGAGGTGCAATACCCTGGGCTCACGTTTGATTCGGAATGCCGTGGCCAAGGGGCACTGGGATGTCGTGGTCGACAAGGCGGTCGAGCAGTACGAGGCGGGTGCCGGCGTGATCGACGTCAATATGATGGGGGTCGAAAATGTACCCGAGAAAGTGTTGTTGCCGATCGCAGTGACCGCCATTCGATCGAAAATCGATTGCCCGCTCTGCCTGGAATTCGGTGATCCCGAGGCGCTCGACCTGGCCCTGGGGAAGGTGGAAGGCCGTTGCCTGATCAACTCAATTTCCGGTGAACAGGAAAAATTGGATACCGTTCTGCCCATCGCGAAGAAGCACGGCGCGGCCATGGTGGCCATGACCGCGGACGACGACGGCATACCCTATACGCCCGAGGGCCGGCTGAGGTGTGCATTGAAGATCCTCGAAGCGGGGGAGGCCCATGGATTCACGATCGACGATTTTGTTTTCGACTGCATCGCCATTGGCCTGGCCACCGATGTGGGCGCCGGTCGTTGCACCATGGATACGATCCAGTTGGTGCGCAGGGAACTGAACGCCAATATAACCCTGGGTGCATCGAACGTCAGTTTCGGAATGCCCAAACGAAAGGTCCTCGATGCCGGGTACCTGGCCATCGCGATCGCCTACGGGATGAATGCACCGATTACCGACATCACCCACGAAGGTCTGAGGTGGGCGATCATGACGGCGGATATCGTCAATGGCACCGACCGCCTCGGCATGAGGTTTCTAAAGGAAGCGCGGGCCGAAAAGCGGGCTCGGCAGGAAGTTTTGGAGGCGGAAAAGGGCCGGGGGTCTTCGGTTTGAAGGGCGGACCGTTCGAAGGGGTCAAACCTCACATCCTGCATTGGCATGCAGGATATCGAGGAATGCCCCCCCGTTCGGACCGGTTGACTTCTGACTTCCGACCTCTGACATCTTTTCCTTTCCTTTCCTTTCCTTTCCTTTCCTTTCCTTTCCTTTCCTTTCCTTTCCTTTCGGACCAACCACCGTCCACCGTCTACCGTCTACCGTCCACCGACTACCTTCCACTCCCCGTTTGGACCATGCATGAAATCTTAGTTGAGGAAAAAGTCGGTCTGGCTGACTTTCTTCGGGGGCTGAATATGCCGCTGAAGATGTCGTGCGGGGGCCATGGATCCTGCCGGACCTGTCGGGTGATTCTCGACGGGGAGCCGGTCCTGGCCTGCCAGACCGAGGTGAGTCCGGGGAAATACGACCTGACGATACCGGATTCGGCGGCCTCGAGTGAGAATATACAGATCGACCTGGGAGCGGTGGACGAGGGAGTCCTCTGTCACGATCCCCGTT
Source organism: Verrucomicrobiota bacterium (assembly GCA_003641745.1). GTDB lineage: Bacteria > Verrucomicrobiota > Verrucomicrobiia > Opitutales > Opitutaceae > B12-G4. The sequence goes on from QNAI01000117.1 coordinate 9,166, forward strand.
GGCGGACGCGGGAGGTCTCAGTTCCGGCGGCGGATGATCGACCCGGTCAGTCGAATCGCCGGAGATTGCAGGATGTTCTCGGAGATGAATCCGGGATCGACCCCTTCTTTTTCAAGGGTCTGGCAAGTGACGCCTTCCAAGGCGGGATGGAAGTCGGATTCTTTGACGGACGCGCGTGTTATCCCATCGGGGAAGGTGGCAGACGGCCGTTTGCCATCGCGGTGGATATCGGGACGACCACTCTCGCCGTCGCCTTGATCGATCTGAACGAACGACGGGTCGTGGCGTGCCGGGGGCGACTCAACGGGCAGTACGCCTACGCCGAGGATCTGGTGGCGCGCATCGCATTCTGCCGCACTCCGGAGTTGCTGAGCGAAATGCAGGAGCTTGTGCTGCGGCGCTCCCTTGCCCCCCTCTTGCGGGACCTGTTGAAGGATGCCGGTGTCTCTGCCTCAGATGTCCTGACCACGGTTGTTTCCGGCAATGCACCCATGATCCATCTCCTCCTGGGCGAGGATCCCACCGGGATGGGCGGATGGCCGTTCAACGGAGTGGATTTCGCTCCGGCCCCTCGCCCCGCCTCGGTCTATCGGCTTCCGGGCCGGCAGATCGAATTCACGCCGTCTCAGAGCGCCTACCTCGGAGGCGATATCATCAGCGGCCTTTTATTGGTCGATTTTGAATCGGCTCCCGACGGCGCTCTCTTCATCGACCTTGGTACCAACGCGGAGATGGCCCTCAAGGCGGGAGGAGAGTTGTTCTGCACCGCCGTCCCGGCCGGACCGTCATTCGAAGGAGGCGGCTTTCCCTGCGGGATCAGCGCCGTTCCCGGAGCGATCGATGATGTTCGCGAGGAGGGCGACGCATTGAATTTCACCACCATTGGCGAGGCGCCCGCCATCGGTCTCTGCGGCTCGGGCATCATTTCGTTCGTGGCGGCCGCCTTCCGGGCCGGATTACTTCGGAAAAAGGGTCGCTATGCCCGTCGGGATCCACGGGTCCAGGTGGTGGAGTTGCTGGGGGAACGCGAGCGGGTCACCTATCTGACCGAGGAGATCTATATCTCAGAGACCGACATCAGCAATTTCCTGCAGGCGAAGGCGGCCGTGTTCTCGGGTATTGTCACCCTCTGCCAGGTGGCGGGGGTGGATCCTTTCGGATTGGAGAAGCTTCAGATCGCGGGAAACTTCGGCCGGCGTATCCGGATTCAGGATATCATGGACATAGGCATCATCCCTCCGCTCCCGGAGGAAAGAATCGAGGTCGTGGGCAACACCTCATTGAAGGGCGCCATTCACACCGCGCTCGACGCCACCGCCCATCAACGGATGACCGACATGGTTTCACGGATGAAGTTTGTGGAACTCAACGCCGAACCCGCCTTTCAGGACGAATTCATCAACGCGTTGTTCATCCCGCACCTGAAGCGGGACTGGGGTTCGGGGTCGGGGGCGTGATTTCGCCGGTCGGATTGCAGACCTTCGAGTGGTGTCGCCTTCGCTCCTCGGTAGTCGTCGTCGAACGAGCCTGATTGCGCACCGTTTGAAGGGGTCAAGCCGTAACTCCGGCATTGGCATGCCTGCGTTTACGGCATGACCCCCACGTTCGGGCCGTGTGATCCCACCACCCCACATGGCTCCTCCGGAATTGACGACACTTTGAGCCCGCATACCAGGTCCGACCGGCGGGGTCATGCCGTCAAAATGTGTATGCCAATACACATTTTCCGGCTTGACCCCTTCAGACGGTGCGAAGCCGAGCTCGTTCGACATCGACATCGACATCGACATCGAC
>QNAI01000118.1 GCA_003641745.1 Verrucomicrobiota bacterium
GATGGGAATGCCGGGAACGTATTCCATGACGATGTAGGGCCTGCCACGGTCCGAGGTCCCCGCATCGTGAACCTTGGCGATGCAGGGATGGTCCATCATGGCCATGGCCTGTCGTTCGGATTCGAACCGCCTGGTGAACTCGCGGGAGTCCATGCCCAGCTTGATAATCTTCAGGGCAACCTTGCGCTGGATGGGTTGGGTTTGTTCAGCAGCAAAAACCTCACCCATTCCGCCTTCGCCCAACAGTTCCAGCAAACGGTAGTTTCCGATTTGCCGCGGACTGTCGTCGGGCAGACTCCCCCCATTGGAAACGGTTTCCCCGTTACGGGTTATCTTCCTGGTGGGTTCATCATTCATGGCACGCCATTACTTGAGCAACATCATCTTGTGGGTCTGCACGAAACTGCCGGCGGTCATCCGATAGAAATAAACTCCGGATGCAACCGCGCCGCCATTGTTGTTGGTTCCGTCCCAGACCACCTGATACGAATTGGCCTGGCGAAGTTCATCCACCAGGGTCCGGACCAGCCTCCCCCGGATGTCGTATACGTTCAACCGCACGTGTTCGGGTCGGGCAATCTCGAACCTGATGGTCGCGGTAGGATTGAACGGATTGGGGAAATTCTGCAGCAGTCGGTTCCGGCCAACGCGCGGTAGGTAGGATATGTCGGGCAGATCGGTGGGAATGGACCCACTGGGCACCATCCAACCCTTGTTGATGAGTTTGGCGATGAACACCGCATCCAGATCGTTTCGGTCCAGCCCGTCGTCGATCAACATGTCCAGGAAGGTGATGGCCTGGGACAAGGTGGCCCCGTCTTCGCTGACGACATCCTGGATGAAAACCCGGCCGCTGGCCACGTTGAACAGCAGGGCTATCGCCTGCTGACGCGCAAGGGACAGAATCGCGGGGTTGCCTCGGAGATTCAGTAGTTCCTTGGCCACCAGCAACTTGTCAATGCACTCATCAGATTCGGGCGGATCGTAGATTATGACCTGGTTGATAGGTTGGTTGTTGAAGTGCCTGACTATGTTGTCCAGATAACCGCATAGGGTAGGCCCGTCCTCCTCGTCACTCTTCAATTCCTTGAGAGCTTCGCCCACCTGATGTTTCCAGTAGCTCATCGAACGCGGGCTGGGAATGATTTCCAGACATTCAAGCAACCAGTCGACGGTTTCCGTGGTCCCGCCAGAAATGGTCACAAGCATGCCCTCATCCTCAATGGAGTAACCCAGAGGAGTCACCACGGTGACGTTGTAGGCCCCGACCGGAAGTTCGGTCCCGTAATACCCGAGCGAATCAGTGACAAGGGTGGACAAAAGGTCGCCGGTTTCGTTGGCAAAGATGTCGACCAAAACGCCGAACAGGCCGGTGCCCGGTTCGGGGCAGTCGGCATAAACACGACCGGCCAACATTCCCGGTAAATATCCACCGAAAACAGAAACGGTGTTGTCACCCGAATTGGCCACCAGGAACTCGCCGGACCCATCCGGCAGGAAGGCAATGAATTCAGGATTTTCGCCGGCGGTGAGGGTGGCAACGAGTTGGAGTTCGACTACTGGCCGGAGCGTCTGGGAACCGCTGACGCCAAGGGACGTCCCCACGCTGAGGTCAAACACCTGCACCACATCGTTCTCCTCCATTACGACATAGAGCAGTGCGCCGTCGGGGCTGACGGTTGCCATTTTGGCCCCCGTGCCCGTCCGCACCGAAGCGATGACCTGGTTTTCGGTGTCACTGCCAGGAGTGATGTCGAAGAGGGTTACTTCACCCGTCACGTCCAGCAGGACGAGTAAGGTCCCGTCAGGCGAAACGGTCAGGGTCTTGGTGACGGTGCCGGTCGTGACCCTGCCGATGACCCCGTAATCCACGGTTCCGATCACGATGTAACCGGTTTCCGTGCTCACGTAGATCCGTGTGCCGTCAGGTGAGACGGTTATGCTTTTCGATGCTGTTCCGGTCCTCACCGTTCCGATAACGTTATGGAATGAGGCACTCGTTTCATCGGTGTCGATGATACTCAAATCAAGCGACCCGAAATTCGCGACGATGAGGCGGTCTCCAGCCGGGGTGACAACGATGTCCACCGGATCGACACCGACGTTGAGTGATTCCACCACATTGTGCAGGGTCCCTGACCCCGGCAGGATATCGATGACCGAAATATCGCCGGACAGCCGGTTGGCCACGTAGGCAAAGGTCCCGGCGGGATGGACCGCGATGGCCCACGGTTCGTCCCCCACGGGGATTCCAGGAAGGGAGGTCAGGGTATTCAGGTCGATGGGCACCACCAGATCGGCTTCCGGTGAGATGGCATAGGACATGGCGCCGTCGGGTGAAACCGTTACGGCCTTGGTGGGCGTACCGGTTCTGACACTGCCGATGATGTCGTCGGCCGGCGAAGTATTTTCCAACAGGACCGTGAATGGAATCTGATTAGAGGTCCCCGTCGAGTTGGAAACGTATACGACGCCTGAGCCCGCCCCGCTGGGAACCGTGGCCCGAAGATAGTCGGTCGCACCATCAGCCACGTAGGCCGAAAGTTCTTCCATGGTGTTTCCGTTGACGAAATACACCCGGTTGTCCAGGGCCACTGGATCGAACCCGGTACCCGAAATGATTACGTTCACCAGACTCGTGGCACCTGGCGGGCTGACTGCGGCCAGGACAGGAGCGGGCGGCGGAGCAGATGTTGCAAACGTGATGTCGGACGCGTTGACAAGCACGCCCCCGGCAGTGTCCCGGATATCCCCGCTGACCACGACCGTATAGGATGTTCCGTATGTCAATTCATCCACTGGTGTCAGCGAAACATTCCGGTCGCCATTGGAAAATCCCACGACCGTTATGATCTTCGAAGCCGTGGACTGGTCCCACAGGAAATAGGAATCAGGGTGGATCGTACCGGTATCGAGCGGTCGGCTGAAGGTGGCCAGGATAGCGGTAGTAATACTGACATCCACCGTCCCTTCCGCCGGGGAGAACAGGTTGTGAACCAGTTCCAGCGGCAGTAGTTCAGGATTCTCGATAGCCGTGGCATTAAACGTGAACGGAGAGCCGGCAGCACCATGGGATGATGCAGACACCTGTTGCCCTCCCAAAGCCGGGCCCAGGGCCCAGTTCACCTGCGCATAACCATATTCGTCCGTGGCGAGTGTGAGATCGGTGGCTGGAACCGGAGAAGAACCGGTGGACACCGACCCTCCGCCATTGGTCACTTCGAAGGTAACGGCTGTTCCGACGGAAGGATTCCCATCGAGATCCACCACACGCACTCTCAATGAGGAAGCCAGGGTTTCGGCGGCGACGCCGGTCTGGTCATCCCCCCATACCTTGACCAGTTGATGGTCGCCATTGAAATCGAAAATGTGAACAGCATCGTCCTGGGTGTCCGCGACATAAATACGCGACCCGTCGGGGGCGAAAGCGAAGGCCAAAGCCTCGGAACCCAGGGCCAGATCGGCGGCTGCGGGAATAGTCAAGGGGTCAAGTCCCACCTGGAACAGGCCGTCGCCGCGGATATTGAAAACGGCCCGGTCCCCGGCAGGGGAAACCCTGATGTGTTCTGCCATGGGCGCCGACACGGTGGGAAATAGTCCCAGGATGACAGGATTGACAGGATTGCCGGGACTCGAAGTATCAAGCGACACCAGACTGCGGCTGGTCGATCCGGTTTCCTGGCTCGTCAGGATGTAACACAGGTTGCCGTCAGGTGCAAAAGACAGGGACACCGGAACTTCGTCCGGATCACCCACGGGCAATGAAACCACAGCGGCAACGGAACCGAAGACTTCGCTCTGAGGATCCATTTCGAGCACAATGACGACCGCCGGGCTGTCCGCACCAACGGCCAGATAGGCATACCCTCCACCCGGGTGGAAGGCTATTTCGCCCACCGCCCCCTGTGGAATGGCGGTGGAAAATGAGCTGTCGTCGGCCAGGTCGACGATATGCACCAATACATTGGCGGGGTCACCTGCCAGCAGATAGGCGCCGTCGGGGCTGGCTGCCAAATGATCGAGACCGGATGTCCCGATGGAAATCGAATTGATGGCTTCCCCGTAGGTTGCGTTGTCGGGATTCAAATCCACCACCGACACCTGGCCCGATTCCAGGTTGCCTGCATAGGCAACCGAAGCATCAGGAGCAATGGAAAGACCGGTAACGGCAGAAGCAAAAAACGAGGATGTCACATGGAACTGCTGGTAGCTGGAACTGGCCGGATCGGTGACAAACAGGTAGAGCCGCCCGTCATCTGCTCCGATGACCACCAGGTCACCACCGGGGGCAACTTCAAGTGCGTTGGAGAACTGCGGCTCACCACCAGGTTGAACCGTCCCGGCGTCATTGAGCATGCCCCCATCCGATGGAGACAGAACCGCAAACTCCATGGAATTGGAAATCTCACCGGGAGAGACACCGACAACAGTTACGGGTCCGGTGACGGCAGCGGACGGAACCATGAACGTCAGGTAACCGTCACCCCTGGAATCAACCGGGACAGGTGCGCCATTGAAGGCGACCGTGGCATCGGTGAAACCTGATCCCGACAACACGATCATCGCTCCGGGAGGACCGGCCATCGGAGTCATACCAGTCAGCAGTGGTCCGGCGCCAACGGCGGAAATGACGAATTTCTGTTCATTTTCCACCAGGGAATAGGCGTAGATCCCGTCCGGGGAAAACACGACGTCCACGGGATTGACCCGAGTCGGAATGCGAGTGGCAACGCCAAGATGGGTCGCGGATCCTTCCCGCAGATCGATGACATCCATATCGTCGGACTGATGATTGGCCACGTAGATGAAGGATGCGGTTGGTGTCACCGCGGCGCCCTTGAGTGAACCACCCGTGGCGATATCGATTTCTTTTGTGAAGGCGACCAAATCGATAACGGAAAGGTAGCCGTTGTCGTCGGTGACGTAGGCCCGGCGGCCGGTGGGATCAACCTGGACATCGATCGGGCTGGACTGGACTGCTACTTCAGCCACCATGGCCGCCGCATCCAGATCGAAAACGGCCAATTCGCCGGTGCCCGTGGTAGCGAACAGATGTCCTCCAGCCGGGTCGACAGCCAAAGGCCCAAGCAGAACCGGGCCCGGCCCAGTGAGGGATCCGACCTGGTTTTCGAAGGTGGCGCTGGCTGAATTGATATCCCAGACCTGAATCTCTCCCACGGTCGTCACGTAGGCTCTCTTGCCGGCAGGATCGATCAATATGCCCCGCGGCACCTCGGACAGGGAAATCTCATTCAACAGGGTGACAGGTTCTCCTGGCGGGACGACTGATGCATCGTACCGGAAACGGTAGAGCTTTTCATTGAACCTGCTGACGGCGTAGATGTTTTGCCCGTCAGGAGTGACGTCCAGATCATTCAAACCACCGGACACAGGGATGGAACTCAACACCGGTGAGCCTGGAACGGAAACGTCGATGATGGCCAAGCCGGCATCGGTCGCAACGAAGGAAACTGTCCCGTCAGGTGTGACCTCCACCACGCGGGGCAACCCGGGTAGATCAACGGTGGCGATTTCAAGACCACGTGCCGCATTGTCGGGGGCCAGCACGGTAAACAGGACCGTTGCGCTGCCACTCCCCAGCGGGTCTGTCACGACCAGGTTGGCGGGCCCCGTCTCCATTTCATCGGGCACCTGCACCAAGAGGCGATCGGAGGCCCACTCCATAACCGGTAACGCAGCCGCGCCGAGGGTAACGGTCGCTGGATCTTCGGATGTCCCAAAACCGGCGCCGTTGATGAGGACCAACGCCCCGCCAATGGCCTTGCCGGGGGCCAGGTTATCGATATAGACGGCCGGCTGGGACCCTGTAGTGAAAGTGAGCAGAAAAGGTTCGCCCATGGTGTTACCGAAGCGGTCACGCACACCATCGCCGATTTCCACTTCATATGTGGTTTCGAAATCCAGATTGTCCGATGGCACGTACATGAGGGTATGGTCATCCTGGACCAGGGCCGCGTTGCCGGATACGAAATCGCCCCCGCCAGCGGGTGTGAAATTGAAATTGCCAATGAAGCTGTCCCCGGCAACCGGCTCCGAGAACTGGAACAGGACCGCGGTACTGACGGCCACGTCGGCGGCCAGGTCCCCAGGTGAGAAAGAGACGATGAAGGGACTGACGTCATCGATGTTGGTGATGATGTCCGCGGTCACCGTGGCCCCGGCAGTCACATAAATGGGTGTGCGGATGTCGGAATCATCTGTGTTGGACTCAGCGGCATCCCAATACTCGGGAACGACCAGAGGCTGTGCCTTGTTGTAGATCAACTGGTTGATATTCGCGGGTTGTATGTATCCAATGGCGGACGACCCGTCCAATGGGTGGATGGCGATGAAATAATCACCGTCGGCCAGGCCGGCAAAGTGATAGGACCCATCGCCCGGCAGGGTATATTCGCAGGCGGCAGTGTCCCCCACTGCATCGCCGGGTAAAGCCTGTATGGCATACACGATAACGCCGGGAACCGGACTACCTGTCAAACCGTCATAGACCGCACCACGCAGGTGGCTGGCCGCCTCCAGGGCGGTTTCCTCAGGGTACGCGCGGAACATCGCCATTTCATCTTCGACCGAAAGCACGGCTGCTGCCGCATGAGGCGGCAGAACGTAGAACATGGTCGAGGTGGGGACCGCCGAATGGGAAAGCCCCAACATGTGGCCGGCTTCATGGGTAACGATACTCTGGATATCCACTCCGGACCCCATGGTGGAAGTCTGGAAGGACTCGACAGGATTGAAAATCATATCCGAGTCGATGATCTGCCCGGGGCGATAAATGGTGGCGCCGTCCACCACTGGCGTCAGGTAGGAAGTGGACAGACCTACGGCCAGGACCCCGGACGGAAATACGTAATCCGGATCCGCGAAGGTCACGGTATTGACAAAGTCCATGGCGTTGGCGTCGGGATCCGATGTGGTCCCGAGATAGTTGACCGAAACCTCCGCCCCGGGCACGGTTGTCCAAGTGGCGAAACCGGCCTGGATATCGATGAAGTCGCTTCCATCGGTAACGTCCGGAGCCCCGTTTTCATGGATAACGTAATTGAGCGGCAGGGCATCGGCTGACCAGTATTCGAGATGACGGGAGCCGATCACCTCGTCGATGCAGCCATCGCCGTCACGATCGAAAAAGGCCGCGCTCTCGGTGGGACACAGGTCGTCGACGTCGTAGACGCCGTCCCCGTCGATATCATCAACCGACCAACCGCAGGCCCGCGGATAGGATAATGGATCCAGCCCCGGATCGGCGGATTCCGACACTACGATCTGGACATTGTCAAAGTAGGGCGCCGAGTTTCGAGCCGGCGGGACAAAATCCCAGAACTGGCCAAAGTCGTTGGCGGCCAGACGGATTTTGAGGTTGGTGGCCCCGGGAGGAATCTGGTTGGTGATGTCGAATTCACGGCGGTTCCAGCCTTCGGTCCCGAAATATAGGAACCCGTCGGTGTGCCAGGAACCGGCCGGGTCGGCCACGAACCAGCGGAAGAATACCCCATTCTCCAGGGGCATGTCCTGAAAGACATCGAACGAAAGCAGTACATGAGACCAGTCAGTGGGAAGGGAAATGTCCGGTGATTCGATGACGATTTCCAGATGGCGACCAGCATCGGTGTCAATGGGCGAAGCCTCGGGAAATTCCAAAGTCGCCGGGTCATAGGCCACCCAGGTGTTGCAGGTAGTCGCGGGTACACCGGAATCATAAGCATCGCCGGGAAGCCCGGCGGGATAATAAGGCACAGTAACCATGCGGAATTCCCCGCCCACCGGATCGGCGGTCGAAGGTTCCCACCCGCCGCCGTCGAATTCGAAGTCGTCGACGTCGTACCCGGACACCTCTACGTAATCCAGCCTGAACGCGCCGTTCGAATCGAAGGAACCTGTCTCATCGTCCCAGGCCAGGTCGGATGTGAAACGGAAACGGATCAGCACGTCGTGGGAAGTATAAGCGGACAGATCGTGGGTGTAGATATTGAAGGCACCGTCAGTCGTGCCGGTATAGTCAGCCAGGGGTGTGAACACGGCCCCATTGTTGTCGGATATCTCCACGAGAACATGGTCATGGTCCAATTCGGTATCGTACTGGATGGCATAAGTGACAAAGGCGGATTCACCCTCACCCAGAGTGAACCTTTTGGTCAGGCGCTGGTCCCAGGATGAACCGTATCCGGGAGGAGTCGCCCAGTTGGGATCATCGTCCCCACACCACCACACGCCGTAATCGGCTTCATCGCCCCCGGTGGAATAGAAGGTGTGTTGGAGATGGATATCCTGCTCGGTCAGGTCTTGCGCGGCCCAGCCGCCGTCCCCACCCTGAAAATCCTCGTAGTAGACCAGGGTGCGCGGAGATTCGGTGATGATTATCGGAGAGGAGGCGGTGTTGTCGGCTTCGTTCGTTTCTATGATCGCATTGCCGGGATCGATCTGGGCCACGAGATAAGCCAGCCCGAGTGCAGCCGGAAAGGGAATGACCGCACCGACGTCGAAGTTCCAAACTTCCCCCGCCAAAAGACCATTCACCGGGATCCAGAGTACATAGGCGGTGATAGGCGCAGGATCGACTTGTGAAGCGGACAAAATGATGCGAACCAGGAACTTGTCGAGAAGCGGATCGGGACCGGTGTTACGAACCGTTAGAATGATCCCGTCGCTGATATCCTCACCCTGAGCGGCGCTGTCCGGTGCGGTAAAAGCATCGAGCACCAGATTGAACTCGCCCCCAAAACCTGACTTTTCATGGGAACGGATCGCCGAGTCTGGAAGGCCAAAAATTTCCAGATCGTTTTTGGCAACCGCGCCGGATGTGGCAATTATCGACAAAACGCACGTCAGCAGAATTATGATCGTGTATCTAGGCATGACTATCCCCCGAAAGTTCTAACCCGACACTACTCCTTTATGTCTCTCTCCCTGTCTCCCAGGGCCTCCTTGAGAAATTTTTCGAGCGAGATTGTTTCGAGCTCGGCCGAGGCATCCATTGCCCCGGGCGCACCAACCATCTTGGCCCCCTCCAGGGCCGGACGTTTGATATAGGCCGCCCCGGTATCCGGGTCGCGCTCGATATTGAATTTACCCTGTGAAAAGCCGGACACCTGATAGCGTCCTTCGGTATAGGGCTCCAGGAAGAGGACGACTTCCTCTCCCGTGGTCCAATGCAGGGCGCCATGGGCGGTAACCTGCACATTGTCCACCGTCCCGCCCAGTTGAAGCACCTCCACCGATCCGCCGGGTTTCCCCTTGTAGGACTCGTCGACGGCAATAAGGGTGACCGTGAATATCTTGGTGTGTTTATCATTCCAGAATGAGCGCACGTTGGCGACGGTTCCGCGCACGACCGCGGACGAATCCTCGCCGAGTTGTTCCACGCTCTTGTACTGGACCTGTGTGCCCTGAACGGGCAAAGTCGCCACCACCAGGCAGGCGCACAGGACAACGAGCCGTACTGAGATCAGTTTCATGATCTCACTCCTTTGGCCTAGGCGTGCAGTGGGCGAGTTTTCTTGCGGATGTGGACGAGAAGTGGTATCTCCAGATATCCCCGAAAGACACCATACCACGAATCCTCAAATTTTGCCATCGATTTTTGTGACCCTCTTTCCGCGTGTTGACCTGGACGGCCCCACTCCCTACCATCATTCAGCCCAGGGATATTGATTCCTAACACTTTGGTTTTTTATAGAAGCCGATTTTTCTTTTCCCGTCCCCGCTCTTTTCACTTCGCCCACAGGTGAGTTTTGGTACCCGGAACCCCACTGCGAAGGAAGGGCATGTCATGAGGATTTCGCAAAAAACCCTGGTCATTTTTATTCTGTTTGTTACGGGAGCGTTGATTTTCGGGTGTTCCCACGATTCGGATATCCTGGGCCCGGAACCCGGTGCCTACCGGTTTTCGGCCTCACCGGACATCCTGATGGAAAATTTCGAAAAGGCCTACACGGCCATGGACCTGGAGGAATACGGAAAGCTTTTACACGAAGACTTCATCTTCAGTTTCCAGGCCTGCGACGTGGAGAAGCTTGGACTCTCGGAGGACCACTTCACCCGGGAAGACGAGTTGATTACGGCTTCGCATATGTTCGGTCGGAAGCCTTACGTAAAAGCCAGCGGTCAGGTGGTGGCACCCATTCTCGAGATCAGGTTCCTGCAGTTTGAGCGACTTGGAAAGTGGATTACCATGGATGATCCCGATAAGCCCGGATTGCTGAAAGGCATCTTCCAGGTGGATATCGTCATGGATCGCGGGAAAGCAGGAAATCTGTCGATTCGCGGGACCTGTGTGTTTTTCGTGGTTGGGAGTGAGAGGGTTGGGTTTCAGATGATCGGGTGGGTGGATCGGACTGGTGGGTGCTAAGGTTTATTGGTTCTATCCTCCTTAACGACAGAGAATCCGCCTCCTTATGGGGGGCGGATTCCATGCAAATGGCCCATACGATGGACTCGTCCGTTGGATCCCTGTATACTCCACGCCTCCACACAAATTCCCCTCCACCCAGGAGCCTCGTCCATGAGCCACCTCTCCCACCTCGAGTGCGGTCATTGCGGTACGCCCCAGGATGCCGACAAGGTCTGGAATCTGTGCCCCGAATGCCGGAAACCCCTTCTTGCCCGTTACAACATGGATGCGGCGCGCCGGGATTTCCCGCGGGAGAAGCTGGCCGGCCGGCCTGAATCGCTGTGGCGCTACGCCGAAATGCTTCC
>QNAI01000119.1 GCA_003641745.1 Verrucomicrobiota bacterium
GCGCGACCGCGGAGGCTTGGGCTGTGCGGCTGCCCGGAAGGACAGCCCTCCACGATGAAAGAATATGGAGGGTCGTGCTCCAGTGCGACCGCGGAGGCTTGGGCTGTGCGGCTGCCCGGGCATGTCCCGGCGTAGCATTGTGAAGACGGAAGGACAGCCCTCCACGATGAAAGAATATGGAGAGTCGTGCTCCTGCGCGACCGCGGAGGCTTGGGCTGTGCGGCTGCCCGGAAGGACAGCCCTCCACGATGAAAGAGAGAAGCTGGTTCTGCGACACCCTTCAGCACTTTTTAGACAGCCTCTAAGGTAGGGGTTTCCCGAACCGATAGATAAGTGGAAACCTTCACCCTATTTCACCAGGTGGGTGGTGTGTACTCTGCTGAGGGCAAAAGAGTGTCGGAGACTCCATACAAACGTGTCCGAATTGCAGAAGACCACCTCACTGCCGTGCCGCTCCTGAGTCATCATGCCCGAAGATATTTACCAAGTCCTTAAAACCGCCAACCGCCTGCCCACACCCCCGGGAGTGGCGATTCGGATTTTGCAGCTTGTAGAGTCGGAAGACACAACCCTGGAGGACCTTACGCAGGTGATCAGCAGCGATCCGGCTCTGACCGCCAAGATACTGAAGTACATCAATTCTCCGCTGGTCGGTCTTGGGTTTCACGGTTCGACTCTCCAGGAAGCGGTTGCGCGAATCGGGGTAAGGGGCACCCAGATGATGGCTCTTTCGTTTTCACTGATCACCCAGAATCAGGCGAAGAGTTGTCCGACCTTCAAGTTTGACCGGTTCTGGTCAGAGTCGCTCGCTCGCGGCATCGCCGCCCGACGTCTGGCGAAAGAAGTCGGTGGCTGGGATGGCGAGGAGGCCTTCATCGCGGGTTTGGTGGGCAGGATCGGCCAACTGGCGCTCTCCACCGGGATGCCGGACGAATACGAGCCGGTTTTGAACGGATCGATTCATGAGGCGCTTCCATTGGAGGGCCGCGAGAAAACGGTCTTCGGCGCGGACCATGTCGAGGTGGGCATCAATTTGCTGAAAGACTGGCAATTGCCGGAATCGGTCTGGATGTCCGCCGGGGGGTTGATGCAATCGGGGGACCAAACGGGGTCTGAGCGACCGGGGCGGATACTCAAGTTGGCGGATGCCGTGGCCTCATTCATGATGACCAGGGATGCGCACAATTCCGATTCTGTCCAGAAGCTCAACGGACTGGCAATGAGTGAGGTCGGAATCGAACCGGAGGCTTTCCGGGAATTGATTTCGACGGTCTCGGAGGATTGGATCAGCTACGGCCGCCTCTTTTCACTGGAGACGAACAGTGCACCGGATTTTGATGCGATCGAGTGTGAGGCGGAAGAGCAGCGCAGCGTGCTTCGTCTTGCCTCCGAGATGGAAGTTCAGAGCCTGAAGTCTGAGAACGAACACCTCAGTGAACTCGCCCGCCGGGACAGGCTCACAGGAATGCTCAATCGTGCCGCTTTTGACGAATCGTTGCCCGCTGCGGTGGATACCGCTCGCGATCAGGGCCGTTCGGTGGCCCTTCTGATGATCGATGTTGACCACTTTAAAAGCATCAACGACACGCACGGACATCCGGCCGGTGATTCGGTGCTGAGGCACCTGGCAGGAATACTCGATGACAATGCTCGAAAGCGCGACGGGGTATTCCGCTATGGAGGAGAGGAATTTGCCGTGATCTCTCCGGACTGTTCGAAAGAAGTAGCCGGATCTCTGGCCGAGGGTTTCCGTGCCGCGGTCGAAGCAGAACCCCACGTCGAACTCAGACGTACGATTCCCCTGACGATCAGCGTGGGCATCGCCTGGGTTGCTCCTGACCATCTGCCCGAGGATCCGAAGGACTTGATCGAGTACGCCGATCAACGGCTCTACGACGCCAAGCACGGTGGTCGAAACACCTGGCGAATCGAATCGGCGGGTTCGGAGGGTCTGGCGGAGACCACGGCCGGTGTGGGTGGTGGGTTGCTCTCGCGCCTGGGTAAACTGGTCGGTGGCAAGTAGAGTGGGGGTGGTTGCAGGGCGTGGCGCGCCTGAAGCCCATATTGGCGAAGGAGGGAGCGGCCTGTCATGAGCTTGCCGAATGGGTTTATCCCTCGATGGCCAGTTTGATCGAGGCGTAAAGCCTCTCCTACAAGAAGGAAACTGGGTGATCTCTGGATCGAAGGAAGGTCTCTAAGAACCCCATCATTTCACCTGATTCGTCCACCAGAGCACTTGGAAGATTGCCTCTCTGTCGAACACTGGTTTGTTTCTGGTTCGAGATCGAATCGAACGGGAGACGGTCTTTCAGGTGTCTCAGCCACATTCTGCCATCAATTTACCATGAATCCTCTTTTCGAGAGTCTTTTGAAGGAGTCGCCGGTCTTGGTCGACGGCGCCTGGGGAACGCAACTTCAGTCCCGCGGCCTGCCGCCCGGCACCTGTCCGGATGGATGGAGCCTGAGTCACCCCGATGCGGTTGAATCGGTGGCCCGGACCTACGTCGAGGCCGGAAGCCGGATCATTCTGACCAATACCTTTGGGGCCAATCGCTTTGTGCTCGAAGGTCACGGCCTGGCCGGCGATGTCGAGCGAATCAACCGGGTGGGTTCGGAGATCTCAAAACGGGCGGCGATGGACCGAGCCCTCGTGTTTGGATCGGTCGGCCCGACCGGCAAGATGCTCATGATGGAGGAATGTACCGAAGGCGAGATGTTCGAGGCATTCGCCGCTCAGGTTGCCGGGTTGGTTGCCGGCGGCGCGGATGGGATCGTGATCGAGACGATGACCGATCCAGCGGAAGCGGCCCTGGCCGTGAAGGCGGCCAAAGCGTCCGGTGTTCCGGTGGTCGTGAGCTTTGTCTTCGATTCAGGTGAAGGCCTGGACCGAACAATGATGGGGACCACGCCGGAACAGGCAGTCGCCGTCGCAATGGAATCCGGTGCGGATGTTGTGGGCGCGAACTGCGGCCAGGGCATCGAGGGTTTCGCCTCCCTCTGTTCGCGTATGAAGGCCGCGACCGAATTACCCATATGGATCAAGGCGAACGCCGGCCTGCCGGAACTGGTGGATGGAGCGACCGTCTATCGGACGACAGCGGCACAGTTTGCGGACCAGGTCCCCGCCCTGATTGAGGCGGGCGCCAGCTTTGTCGGCGGGTGTTGCGGGACAACGCCGGAATTCATTCGCGAGACGGCGATCAGAATTCGTCCAGTGTAGTAACCAACCCTGACGGATGGTGGGTTTACGATGAACGGTCTGTCCAAAGGGGGTATCGCCCCAAATTCCGATACCAGGGCTCGCACGAGTTCGGCTTGCTGTTGCAGCTGAGAGTGTTAGCCTTTCGGCTCCAATCCCGATGAAAGCACCTTTTCCCACGCCGTCATGATCTATCTCCGTGTTTTCCTGAAATCAGGGCAGCGTATCTACTTCAAGGTGGACGCAGGTGATTTTGCTGAAGCTGAAAAGGTTGCGAAGCGAAAGACCAAAGGATTCGCGAGAGCGGAGAAGATCCCCCGGCAGGACTACGAAGTGGGCCTTCTCGAGATGGATATTGAGAGGGCGGATGCGGCCTTGGCGGCGGGCAAGGATGAACCGGAAAGCGCGGGTCTTCCCGGGTTGCGGACGCCCTACCGGCGGAAGCCGAAAAAGGCGACGAGTGCCTGGTCCAATATTGTCATGGGGATTGTATCTTTTGTCTGCGGCATCGCGATGATGATCTTCTGGTCGACGAGGAATCTCGATATGCAACGGTCGATCATCATTCTGGTCCTGTGCAGCGTGTTCCTGGTGATGGGCCTCATATTCTTTGTGGTCGGCCTGTTGGGAAGCCGGGATAGCTGACCGCCCGGTCGGAACCGGACGGTCTGGTCTGTCAGCCCAATAGCCCCTCCAATTCCTCCACTCGCCGGGCGAAAAGGCTGAGGGTTTTGTCGACCGGCTCCGGACTCGACATGTCGACGCCCGCATCCTTCAGGGTGGGTATCGGGAATTGTGAACTGCCGCTGCAGAGGAAGTCGTGGTAGCGTCCGACCTCGCCGGTTTTGAGCACGTCCTGTGAAAGGGTCACAGCTGCACTGATCCCGGTGGCATACTTGTAGACGTAGAAGGCACTGTAGAAGTGGGGAATGCGAAGGCACTCAAGCTCGAGTTCACTGTCGATCGTGAAGTTCTCCCCGAAATAGGCGTCGAGAAGTCCGCGATAGGCCTTGCGCAATGTGTCCAACGTGAGGGCTTCACCGGCTTCCTCCATCTCGTGGATGATCTTCTCAAACTCCGCGAACATGGTCTGGCGATAGACCGTGCCCCGGATATCGTCGATCTGTCGGTTGATGAGGTAGGCCCGCATTTTCGGATCATCCGTTGTTTCCAGCAGGTGGTGGGTGAGCAACTCCTCGTTGAAGGTGCTCGCCACCTCGGCCAGAAAAATGGGGTAGTTGTAGGTCTGATACGGTTGGTTCCTCTGCGAATACCAGCTGTGCATCGAATGTCCGGCCTCATGAGCCAGGGTGTAGATGTCGGAATACACGTCCGCCTTGTAATTCATCAGCAGGTACGGGGGATTCCCGTAGCTGGATGAGCTGAAGGCGCCTGATCGCTTGCCCTTGTTTTCGTAACGGTCGCACCAGCGCTCATTACGCAATCCCCGCCCGAGCACGTCGGTATATTCGCCCCCCAGCGGTGCGAGAGCGGTAATCACCGTGTCAACCGCTTCGTCGAACGAGACATCCGTCTCGATGTCGGGGACGATGGGCACATAGGTGTCGTAGTGATGGACCTCGTCCAGATTCAACAGCTTCCGGCGCAGCTCATAGTAGCGAAAGAGGGGCTTCAGATTGGCACGGACGCTTGAGATCAGCCGGTCGTAGACAGATTCCGGGACATCGTCGCGAAAGAGCGCCGCCTTACGGGCGTTGGGATAATTCCGGGCCCTGCCGTGGAAGACGTCGGCCCGGACTGAACTGGAGAGCGAGGCGGCCAGCGTGTACTGGTGGTCCGAGATCTCTTCGTAGAACTGGTGAAAGGCCTTTTTTCTCAATTCCGGGTCCCGTTTGACCAGAAATGATGAAAAACTGCTCTGGGACAGGGCCTGTTCGTGTCCGTTCTCATCAACCAGGACACCGAATTTCATGTCGACATTGGTCAATTGGGAGAAGGTGTCTTCATGCCCGGCGAGAGCCGTGTGCCCGAGAGCGAGGAGTCGTTCTTCGGCCGTGCTCAAGGTGTGCGGCTTCATCCGGCGCAGCTTGGTCAGAGGAATGACCCACTTCTTGAGCAGAGGGTCTTTCAGGTAGGTCGCGAAGGTGTCGTCCTCGATGGCCTGGATCTCGGGCAGGATAAAGGAAACGGCTTCGCCGATCTGGGTCATCAGGTTGGAAAACTGTGATTCACGGGCCAGGTTGGCCGCATCCGCGCTGTCCTCGGACCCTTTCAATCCGGCGTAGTGGCCAAGGCGCTCGATCTTCAGGTCAAGTTCCCTGTCCATTTCCAGGCAGTCTCGCAGGGAGCGGGCGGATTCTCCGATCTTTCCCTTGAGTTCAGTGATTTCCGAATAGGTGTTCTGAAGGTTCTTGAAAGCCTCAGTGTAGGCTTCCTCAGTCGGGAAAAGGGCGGTCAGGTCCCAGGTGTCCGCAACGTTGATCTGATCCCGGGTGGGCACGCTGGAGGTGCCTTTTTCAGTCCCGGTCGGCGTTTTGTGAAGTGCATTCATGATTCTGTGATTCCTTAAGAATCATAGAATGGCCGCGTTTCAACCGAAATGGGCGGTTTTTCGGGCATCCGGGGTTCAATGCCTGCGCATGAACAGGCAGGACGCGGCCCGTCCGTCTTCGTGTGACTTCGCCGTGACATGCCGGACCCGCGGTCCCATTCGACCATGCGGGTCTGCCCGCGATAGAACGACTTTGATTGATGCACCGGGGGTGAGTTCGGGTTGATCTTGAGCTTCGGACTTCGACCGGCTATGACCTGGTCACAACCATGGGAGATGACATCAGGATCGGAATCGTCGGATTGGATACCTCGCATGTGGAGGTCTTTACCGGACTTCTCAATGACCCGGAAAATTCGAATCGCGTCCCCGGAGGACAGTTGGTCGTCGGGTATCCCGGCGGATCCGCCGATTTCGGGAAGAGTGCTTCCAGGGTGGACGGATATACTGACCTGCTGGCCACGAAATTCGGTGTGGAGATGGTCGACAGTCCTGAAGCCGTGGCCGAGGCGTCGGATGCCATCCTGCTGACCTCGGTCGATGGTCGGGTTCACCTTGACCAGTTCTCTCGTCTGGCCCGCTTTCGAAAGCCCACCTTCATCGACAAGCCGTTCGCGGTCACCAGCGGGGACGCTGCAGGCATCGCGGCCCTGGCCCGGGAGCATGGCACGCCGGTCATGAGTGCCTCGGGACTGAGGTTCGCCGAAGCATTGACCGCTCTCCTCGAAGAATGCCCGGATGGTATTTCCGGTGCGGATTTTACCGGTCCGATGGAGATCGAGCCAACCCAGGGCGCGTTTTTCTGGTATGGCGTCCATCTGGTCGAGGCGCTCTACCAGACACTCGGGACGGGGTGCCGCGAGGTTCGGGTTACCACCAGCGACGCTCATGATGTGGCAGTCGGCTTGTGGAAGGATGGACGGATCGGGACGGTTCGCGGCTTTCGGAATGATCAGTACTACTTTCGCGGCGTGGTCCACACGGGATCGGGGGATGTTTTTCTCGATCTGGACACCTGCGAGAAACCCAAGCACGTCCACCTGTTGACCAAGGTGATGGACTTCTTCCGGAGTGGCGTTTCACCGATTCCGCTTTCGGAAACGGTCGAGGCGATACGCTTCCTCGAAGCCGCCGACGAAAGCCGGGTAACCGGAAGTAGAGTCAGGCTGTAGAATGTTTTTTAAAATAAAAAGTATCAGACTGAAGATTTTGAACCACAGAGAACACAGAGAACACAGAGTAAAAGGCAGATTACAAATGTGTCGGAATCGTGATAGCTAAGAGGCAGAGAGTCTTTCTCAGAACAACGAAACCAGATAGCTGAGCTGCTAGATGCACAGGATTCAATGCTACCAGCCTTTTCCTCCAAATAGATTCCATTTCCAGATCTCTGTGCTCTCTGTGGTTCAGATCCTCCTTTAAAAAAATGAAAATCGTAGATTCACACCAACACGTTTGCTGGCATCATCGCAATGCCCGGGGGCTGGTCGATGACCTGGACCAGCACGGGATCGACTATGCATGGCTGCTCAGCTGGCTGCCCGATCCGGGTAACGCCCAATCCAGTTCACGGACGCTCAATCCCATTAACGTCCGGCTCGATGGCACCCAGGACGGGATAACCCTGCGAGACATTGTTGACACGAAGCAGGCCTGGCCGGATCGGTTCGTGGTCGGGTACTGTCCGAATCCCCGTTGGCCGGAGGCGCCGGATATGCTTCGCAGTGCCTATCATATGCACGGTGCACGGGTCTGCGCGGAGTGGAAGTTTCATCTCCTCTTCGACGACCCTCGCTGTCTTGAAGTGTTCAAGGTGGCCGGGGAACTGAAGATGCCCGTGGTTCTTCATCTCGACGTGCCCTACCTGAAAAACGAGGCAGGCCGCATGGAATATCAGCCCGGCTGGTTTGGCGGCACGATCGACAACCTCGAGCGCGCCCTGCTGGCCTGTCCGGAGACGATATTCATCGGACATGCGCCGGGGTTCTGGCGGGAGATCAGCGCCGACGCGGGTGAATGCACGGAGCAATATCCGTCCTCGAAGGTCGTGATGACGGGTAAGCTCTATGGCTTGTTTGAGAAGCACACAAATCTCTACGCCGACTTGTCGGCGGGTTCCGGGTTGACCGCACTGAAGCGTGATCCGGAACATGCGCCCGGATTTGTCCGGAAGTTCGCTGATCGGCTTTTGTTCGGACGCGACTACTATGGCGGTGACCTGTTGAAATTCCTCCGATCACTCGATCTCGAGGACGACGTGATTGAAAAACTCTATTGGAGGAATGCGGAAAGCCTGGTGGCTGCGCCGTAGGGATCCTTTTTGCGAGACAGTCAGCACTCCCTGTATAAAAACCATGAATACACTCACCCTGACCGGAATTGCGGATGAAGCCGCCCACGACATCGATGGGCAGATAAAGGTTCATCAGGAACTGGGCTGGAAGGCCATTGAACTGCGGTTGGTCGACGGGGAAAATGCCGCCGGAGCTCTTTCCGACGACGCATTTGCCCGCACCGTTGATCAGTTGGAGGCAGCGGACATGACCGTGACTTCGTTCGCTTCGGCCATTGGGAATTGGAGTCGACCGATCGGGGAAGACTTCTCGATCGACACCGACGAGCTGAAGACCGCCATCCCGAGGATGCAGCGACTGGGCACGAAATTCATCCGCACCATGAGCTGGATCGGTGAGGGTGTGGAGGAGTCGATCTGGCGCGATGAAACGATCCGTCGTTATCGCGAACTCGCGAAGATGGCCGAGGACGGCGGCATCCTTCTCGCCCACGAAAACTGCACCGGCTGGGCCGGGTTTGGCCCGACCGAGACCAGGACCTTGATTGAGGAGGTTGGAAGTCCAAATCTGGTCGTGCTCTTCGATATCGGCAACACGGTCAGTCACGGGCTTGACACCTGGGATTACTACACGGGAGTGAAGGATCTGGTGCGCTACGTCCATGTGAAGGACGGTCGTCGAAATCCGGACGGGGGCCACAGTTCGATCTTTACCTATCCGGGAGAGGGGGACGCCATGGTGCGCGAGGTCCTTACCGATCTGCTGAAGGACGGGTATCAGGGGGTGATCGCGATTGAACCGCATGTGGCCAGCATCGTCCACCTGAAGGACCAGGAGCCGGATCCCGAAGCCATGCGCACATCGTACCTGAAATATGGTCGCCTGTTCAAAACCATGGTGTCGGAAATCCAGAATGGGAGCAGCTGAATAGGTAAAACGGAACTTCGACACAGCGAAGTGGCTACATCTCTTTAGTGTAGCAGCGGCGCTGTGCCGCCGCTTTGCAGAAACCGTATATTCGTCCAGTCCGAATCACACATGAAAACCTTCTGGGGAGATATCCACAATCACTGTGCAGTCAGTTACGGCCATGGTACACCCCGGCGGGTGTTGGACAACGCCAGGCAGCACCTGGACTTCGTCTCGATCACCGGGCATGCCTTCTGGCCCGACATGCCTCGCGATATCGTGAATCAGAATGGGATCATGGTGACCCATCTTGGTGGCTTCGCCAAACTGCAGCATTTCTGGCCCGATCTTCTCAGGGAATTGGAAGCGGCCAATCGCCCCGGCGAGTTCGTGACTTTTCCCAGCTACGAATGGCACTCGATGGAGTTCGGCGATCACAATGCCACCTTCAACGCCTTCGATGTTCCCTTGATTGATGGTCCGAAACTAGCGGACCTGGCCCGCAACCTGGCGGAGCAACCGGCCGAATTCATGCTCATGCCGCATCATTGCGGATACTCGCGCGGACACCGGGGGCTGAACTGGGATGGATTTATTCCTTCGGTCATACCTTTGATCGAAATCTTTTCGAACCACGGGTGCGGTGAAGCGGATGACGCGTATTATGATTACCATCACAGCATGGGACCGAGAGTGGGCGGGTCCATGGTGCGGCGGGGGTTGCTTGCCGGTCATCGCTTTGGCTTCACGGCCGGGACCGACAGCCACGACGGGTATCCCGGCCACTACGGACACGGCCGGGTTGGTGTTCTCGCGGACAGACTCGACCTGGATTCGATCTGGGACGGGTTGAAGAGCAGACGGACGATCGCCTCAACCGGTGCCCGATTCGAGGTGAAGCTGAGCCTGGGTAATGCAGGAGTCGGAGAGGTCACCCCTCGACATCCGACCATGCCCTTTGATCTTGAGGTGGAAGGGACCGCACCGATCGACCGGGTGGATCTGATCGAGGGGGTCAACGGATCATGTCGAGTCCGCCGCCTGGCGGGAAGAGACCTGAACTTCGACTTTTCGCCGGGCCGTTTCAAGGTCAAGATTGAGTGCGGGTGGGGAAGGGGAAACACCCGGTCCGACTGGGATCTGGATTGCGAGGTTGCGAACGGTCGCCTTCACGGAGTGGATCGCTGTTTCCGTCACAGTCCGTATCCCATGGACGAACTCGAGTCGTCGGAGCGGATCACGGAACTGACCGACCACCGCGTTCATTGGCAGGCGCGGGCGGTCCCCAATCCGTCGGGACTGATCGCCGGCACTCATTTCAATTCCTCGGGAACCCAGGCTGTGGTCCTTGATCTCGAAGCCGGGGATACGACTTCCCTCAGGCTGAAGACTGGCGGAGTTGACCTGGATCTGACGGTCAGTGAATTGTGTCGCGGATCGGTCGGCCGGCAAGTCGCCGGGTTCGGATCGCCCGCGGTCAAGATTCACCGCGCCGTCCCCGAATCGGAATTCACCTTTGCTCATTCGGAGGAATACCAACCTCTCGGCCAGCAGGGGGACAACGGATTCGTCTACGTCAGGATCATCCAGTCCGATGGCCAGATGGGCTGGGTCAGCCCCATTTGGTATGAGTAAACAGGAAGGGGTCAGGCCGGAATGGCGCTAAGGGCCCGTAACAAAATAACTCACAAAATCTGCTGGTCTTTTCGGCGGGCAACGGTGTTGGATTCCGGCTCAGATAGCCCGCTATAATCGCCCGAACCCGCCTTGTTGCTCCCCGA
>QNAI01000120.1 GCA_003641745.1 Verrucomicrobiota bacterium
GGGAAGCGATTGTCACCCAGGTGAAGTCGTTTCCAACCTGCAGCCGCCTCTGCGGGCAGCGGAACCGGATCCCGATCGGACAGCCGCACAATGGGCCTCAGATCCGGGATGATCCGGTCGGCTTCAGACCCTCTGCAGATCGTGCCACCCCCCCCGATTTCTTGAGTCAATCCCCGCTTCGGAAACTCGATCTCCTGGACCTCCGGTTCAAGTGGTCGACCACGCTTTTGAATCGGTGTTTCTGAAGGTGCCTTCACTTCCAATCTTCGGCTATCGGCGTCTCTCGTTTGATCGTCGCACAGACCGGTCGCTCCGGAGGCTATCGCTTCAGTCAACGTCCGAATCGTAGGATTCCGACGGAGAGTCTCGAATGGTATCTTGACTCCCAATTCTGACCCCAACCTCGTGATGACACGAACGGCACTCAAGGAGTCACCACCAAGCTCGAAAAATGACTTTTCGGCGGAAGCTCCTGTCTGTCCCAGGACGTTCTCAAAAACCGTACGCACCGTCCTGCCAGCACCCGATTCGATCCGGTCTTCGGTGGCCCCTGCCACCAATTCCCCGACCAAAACGTTCGGATCCTGAGCAATCCCTTCCAGGATCGCCGTCCAGGTTCTGAACAATCGATCGATTGATGCCGGATTCAGCAACTTCGGTGTGTAGAAAGGCTGTACCTCCATCCCTTCGTCTCCGAAATCCCGCCAGGTCATTCCCAATATCGTGCTGGGCCGAGCGATCTTCCGAACAACCGGGGTGATCTCGGTACCGGAAAGATCGAGGCCGCGGCCTGCTTTGGGGCCCTGATTGAAGACGAACTCGTCCGGTTCGCAGCGCCCGTTTTCGTCCTTCGGTACAAGCGCCAGAGCCTTGACGGACGGGAACTGCCGGTGATCCACCGCCCGCGCCAGGTTGCCCTTGACCATCTCGATAAAATCGACCACCGAACCACCATCATCAATCTGGGTCCGGATGATAACCCGGTTTGCGAAGTGCCCGACGACATTCGCCGCTTCCGGATGAGCCCGACAATCCACCGCACTGCTCACCGCGATATCGTTCACTCCCATGATCGAGCGAAGCACCAGCTTGAAACTCGCGAGCGAGAGGCAATACAGTGAGCAGGTGTGTCTCTGGCCCACATCCCTCAGTTTCTGCGTCAGCGTCGCATCAAATCGGTAGTCAAGGATGACTCCGGGTCGGCCCCGTTTCTTGCCCAATGGCCCGTCCAGAGGATACCGGATCCCCGGTTTCATACCCGCCAGGTTTTCTTTCCAGAACCGATTCAGATCCGCTTCCTTGGCCTCCCTGAGAAACCGCCTCTGCCAGTCACTGACATCCAGGTATTGGAACGGCAGTTCCTCGAGTGCGGGTTCCCGACCTTCGACCAACTCCCCGTAGGCTTTGATCAGGTCGTTCCAGATGATCCCAAGGGAAGTCCCGTCGGCCACCGCGTGGTTCACGCAGATCATCAGCAGGTGGTCATCGTGATCAAACACGACGATCTTCGCCCGAATCAAGGGCGGGCGACCGAGGTCAAACGGGGCCTTACCCTCCTGATCGGCCCGCCGGACACATTCCGCCCGACGGCTCCGTGCAGAGATTCCCGGAAGGTCCTCGATCGTGACCGGGACCTTGAACCGCCGAATAATCTTCTGAACAACGACTCCCTTCGCGTTTTTCTTCAGGCCCGTGCGAAGGGACTCGTGACGATCGATTACCGCCCGGAAGGCCCGTGCGAAGAGCTTGGGATTGAACTTTCCCCGGACCCGCATCGGGCGAACGATATTGCCGGTGGCCTTCCCCTTGCTTCCGGTTATGATTTTCCAGAAAGCGAGTTGGTTCTCGGTCGTCGGCCACGATATCGAACGGGAAAGCTTTTCCAGCGGCTTGGGCTCGACCGGCGATTCGATCCGCTCAGCAGCGCTTTCCCTGTTCCCGCGTTCTCTCAGAAGCACTGCCAGGTCACATGGAGTCGGACAGCGCACCAGGTCTTCGTATGACAATGAAGCCGAAGAAATGCTTCGTATGCGCTGCAGAAGGCGAAGAGCGATCAGAGAATCGCCACCAAAATCGAAAAACGATTCGTTTCGACGCACCTCGGTGCCGAGAACCGCACTGAACATCGACATCAGCGAATCCTCACGGGCATCCAAATTCGAACCCCAACCTGAACCCGAAAGACTCGAAATTCGTGCTTCGGGAGTTTCCACTACGCTCCTGACGATCCCACGGTAATCACTCTGGAATGATCGAACCGCCTTTTCACTCATCAGCTCGGTCGGATAACAGAACTGGACCGTGGTCGAACCGTCAGCGCCAGGATACACCAGGAAGGAGATCGAGTTCGTCCGCCAGTAAACCTCTCTTCTCAGAGACCGGACATCGATCTCGCCAAGTGTGAGAGCCGTGTAAGTATCCGGCACCTGATTGAAGATAAATGAGCTCAACCGCTGATCGCGTGATGACCCCTTTGTCAGTCGTTCAGCGATCAACTCTTGGAGCGGGATACCCGCATGAGCCAGCGAACTGGACGCCAATCTTGCAACGTCACATACCAGGTTCACAAGCCGATCCGCGGATCGAACTCTCCGCCGGATCAGGATTCCGTCGGTGAAGTTGCCGATCAACTCCTCCACTTCTGGATGGAAGCGACCGTTCGAAACAAAAGAGACAATCGGGTCTTCCGTACCCGTCGTCCGATTTATCAGAACTAGATACGCCGTCAGAAGAACGATATAATCAGTGGTTCCCAATTGATCCGCAAAACGGCGCACCGCTTCCATGAGAGCGGGGCGAAGCTGGAAGTAAACGTATCGGCCGACGTAACGTCCATCAGGATCACCTGGCTGGTCGAACGGCAACCGTTGTTCCGGTATCCCATCCGAAAAAACACCCGACCAGAAAGTCTCGAGTCGCGCTCGATTCTGCTTT
The DNA here is from genome assembly GCA_003641745.1 of Verrucomicrobiota bacterium. Classification (GTDB taxonomy): domain Bacteria; phylum Verrucomicrobiota; class Verrucomicrobiia; order Opitutales; family Opitutaceae; genus B12-G4. Next base: position 2,935 of record QNAI01000120.1, read on the forward strand.
CGCCAATGTTCGAGCCATTCCAGATAATCGCGCGCCTGAATCGAGTGCCTCTTCAGCCTCGGGATACGACCCGTCGAATAGGCCTCGTAGGCCTGCCCGATTTCTCGGAAGAGACGAACCAATCCGATTCCATCGGTGATACCATGAGAGATCGTGAATAGGAGAAGTATCTCCTTCGCCGGCAGATGAATCACTCGAAACCGATACAGAGGGCCGTCCATGGGGCCCAGTGGGGTCAGACACTCATCCCGGTAGATCGACGCAACCATCTCGTCCACACCCTCGATCGGCGAATCGGATCGATCGGTCTCCTCGAGCTTGAGCGCGACTCTCTTTGGATATACATGGGCCAATCGGCCATCCGGGCGCATACGAACCTCCATACGCAGGATTTCATGCCGTCCGATCACGTAACGGAGAGCCCGTTCATAGGCCTTAAGGTCCAATTCACCCGAGACACGAAAAGCCCGAGAGATACCGCCCGTCCTCCAGTCCACCCTTTTCCAACCGGCGACTCGCTTTCCCGTGGCCTCATGCGTGAAAACTTTGGGCCCGCGATTCCTGCGAACTATGACAGGCGCAGCAACGGTCGTCGATCTATCCGTCTGATGATCATCAATCCACCGAGCGAGCTTAGTCACCGAAGGATTACGGGTAAAATCAAGGTAATCGACATTGATCCCGCGCTGCATTCGCAGCCGATTCAGAAACCGTAACGCGCCGATCGAATCTCCACCAAGGTTGAAAAACGAGCTTTCGGGCGCCTCGATGTCACGTCCGAGAACATCCGACATTTGGGAGGTCAACTGCGAGACAAGATCCGGTTCAAGATCGATTACAGGCTCAGCGACCGGGTCTCTCGGCCGGCCAACCTTCACCGACAGGGGAATCGAGTAACACCCCGCCATGGGCCACGAAGGTTTGAATGAATCCAGCCGATCAGCGGGACTTCGGACAATCTCACCGACCAGGCGGAAAAAGTCGGAAAAGAACCTCTCAATCGTCTCTTCAGCAAAGACCTCGGTGGCGTAGCTTGTTCGAATCTGCATCACCGTGCCCGTATCCATGAAATTCGTGGACATCAGGGCGATCAGCAGTCGTGTCCGCGACTCCACCTGTCGGACTGAACACCCCGAAAAGTCGAGCCTCTCGCAGATGTCCCGCATTTCGGAGAAGATAAAGTTATTGATCGGATCCTCGAGATTCGAACGGCCTTTCGGCACCATCTTTCGGATTTTCGCCGCGGGAAACAGCCTGTGATCCATGACCAGGGCCAGGGAACGTATTGAGATGTTCAATACATCGTTGAGACGCAGACCACCCGGCAACCGAATCCGGAGCTGAATCGGGTTTGAAAAGTCGCCGATGGCACCGTCGAAACGCGGATCCTCACGCAGGTTCAAAGAAGTCCCGATCGTGAAATCGTCATGACCTGAGTAGAGCTTGAGCAGGGCGGCATAGGCGGCCAGACCAACAGTGAACGGAGTGACCCCCAGGTCCCTGGCGGACTCCCTTACTTCATCCGCCAGATCGACGGGGAAGTCGAAATACCGGATACGACCCTGGCAGGAGCGAAACCCATCGATGGTCGGGAATCCCGGAAAACCGATGGCAGGAACCTCTCGCATCCGCTCAGACCAGAATCGCTCATTTTCCCTGATTCGGTCAGCATCCAGGACCCGTTTCCGCCAAACCTGAAAATCCAGAAACTGAAGAACCGGCGGCGGGAGAGCCGGCGGCTCACCACGCAGGAACGAATTGTAGGCTTCGGCCAGATCGCCGACGAGGACCGGCAGAAGGGCGCCATCAACGGCGATGTGAAGCACCTTGAGCAGCAGGCGGTGATCGGTTGGGTCCATTTCCAGAACGCACAGATGCAGGATGGGGCCCGAAAATGCATCGATACCTTCGCGCACAAACCGGTTCAAGGCCTCGAGAATAGCCTCGTCATCGGAGTCCGACCCATCGAAAGGGACCCATCGAACGGTGACCGGCAGGCGCGGAAGCACTTTCTGGACAACCTGCCCGTTATGGGTGGTCACCAGCACGGTCCGAAGCGACTCGTGCCGATCGACAAGCCAGTCCAGGGCCTGCTGCAGGGCAGCCTGGTCAAATTCACCAGAGATCTGAAAGGCACGCCCCAGGACACTCACCGGTTCGCCTGGATGGGCCTTGATCGACTCTACATAGAATTCCTGCTTCGGACCCAACGGCCAGAGGCTGAACCGGTCGACCGATTCGAGCTCGGGTTCGCTCGGGATCAACGCTTGCCCCCCGGGGCCGTCCAGAGATGCGATAATATCCCCGATTGCGCTTCTACCCAGGATGTCCGATGGACGGATCTCGGTGCCAAGTTCACCTGAAGCCCGAGCGACAAACCGCAAGGCCAGCAGCGAATCCCCTCCAAGCTCCACGAAGCTTCTGGTCAAATCCACCGAGTCAATCCCGAGTACCTCGCGCACCAGGCGGAGGAAAACAAGGCGAGATGTCGCCGACTCAGACTCCTCGACGTCAGCCAACACTCCCGGAACCTTTCCCAGCCAGTGAATCTCATCCAAACGTGTTCTTGATTCGGAGGTCAGACACCTGAGGACCTCGATGTAGTCACTGATAAAGGAGTCGACCAAGGCCTCATCGAACACATCCCTCGCGTAGGAGAAGCGAAACCTGAACGTGTCGCCAACCTCGGAGATGTTGGCCTGGAAAATGAAAAAGAACTGTCGCTCTTTCCGATCGATCGGCACGATCTCGAGCCCAGAAGGCACATCGAACTCCTGGGCAGGAATCTCCGTGAAGCAGAACGGACAATAGGGATCATCCAGAATCGAGTCAGCCCGCGGAATCATGGCCCGAACCTCCGCTTTTGGAAGATGCCGGTCCTGCAACGCGTCAGAGAACGAAGAAACCACGCGCTCTGTGACGGACGCCAGATTCGAAGCTCCACCAAGGTCGGTTCGAATGGCAATCAGGTTTGAGAAGTCGCCGATGGCTCCATCAAAAGAAACGCTTTCCCTCAGATTGACTGAAGTGCCCACCATGATGTCGGATGCCCCGGTATAGCGACTGATCAACGCCTTGAATCCAATCATCCCAGTCACGAAATTTGAAATCCCGTGATGCTGAGAGAAGTCACGAATGGCCCGACCAAGCCCACTCTCAAGCGTGTGATACCGCATTCGAGCATGGCAATAATCGCCCGGTCTCTCTCTGCACTGCGTCCGAAAGTGCATGATCGAAGGAGCACTCATTCTCTCCCTCCAGACTCGCCTCAACTCATCGCCCCTGGATGACTCCAGAAGTCGTCGATACCAATCCTGGAAGTCCAGAAACTGCAGATCAAAAGGGATGCGATTCGGAGTGCGCTCTGCGGAGAACGCCGCATAGGCATGAAAGAGGTCACCCAGGAGAACGGGTAGAGACGCCCCGTCAGTGGCAATGTGCAGCGTTGTGACCAGGAGGAAACTCTCGACATCTCCGCGAGAGATGACTCGAAACCGCGTGATCGGCCCAACGAAAGGATCGAGCCCTCTCGATACCTGTTGGTCGAGAGCCTCCATGACCGTCTCGTCGGTGATTGCCGTCTTTTCGGAGCGAGACTCAAATTCCACCGACGATGGAGATACCGGTTCGAGCTTCTGCCGTATCTCGCCATCCCGTGAAGTAACCAGGAAGGTCCGCAACGGTTCATGCCGATCGATGAGCCAGTCGACCGCCTTGGAAAAAGCGTCACGGTCAATTTTCCCTCTGATCCTGAAGGCGCGGCCGATGACCCCAATCGGAATACCAGGATTACGGCGACAGAACTGCAGGTAGGACTCCTGTTTGGGCGTCAAAGGAAACAACTGTCCCCGATCGATACGGCTTGGCAGTCGATCTTCGATTACAGATCCGGACGCAGTTTGGTCGCTGATTAATTTCAGAGTCTCCCTGATTGAGGAAGTGCCAAAAAGAGCTGATAAGGGGATGTTCCTGCCCGACTGGCGAGCAACCCGGCTCACAAACCGCGTGGCTGAGAGCGAATCGCCACCGAGGTCGAAGAAACTCCGCGATTCGTCGATGCAATCGAGTTCAAGAACCTCCTCCAACAACCGCAGGTTCAGCGCGCGATCCGGACCATCAAACGATTGTCCCGAATCGACCTGACGGACAACCGGGGTTGCTCCCTTGAGTAAGGTCCCCAACTGCTTCCGGTCCACCTTGCCGTTGGGATTCAGTGGGAGTTCGTCGACTGACTGGATGGTGGTCGGCACCATGAAGTCCGGCACGTTCCCGGCCAACTGTTGCCGGATCAGGTCGGCATCACCCTTCCATCCCGGCTCGATGACCACGGCCGCCTGGAGGTTCTTTCCGCGCGGGGGTTCGTCGACCAGTATAACCGCCGCCCGCCGAACTCCTTCGATCTTCCTCAGTTCTGCCTCGACCTCTCCGAGTTCGATGCGGAAGCCGCGGATCTTCACCTGATCATCGACTCGACCGACGAAGGCGATCGTGCCGTCCGTGCGCCAATACACGCGATCACCCGAGCGGTAATATCGATCTTCCCCCAGATCGTTGAGCACCAAAAACCTCTCCGCCGTCAGTTCCGGGCGTTTTCGATACCCCAGGGCAACACCGGGTCCTCCGATCAGGAGCTCGCCTTCGCACCCGATCGGCACCAACCGGTCCTCCTGGTCGACGATGACCAGGGAGGTGTTGCTGATGGGTCCTCCGATCGAGACAGGGCCGTGCTCGGCACGATAGGTCGGCGGAACGACATGGGTCGTCGCAAAAGTTGTTGTCTCCGTCGGACCATAGCAATTGATCAAGCGCGTCCCGGGAAGTTGTTCGAGAGCCCGTTCGACGTGACTGCGCGACAACGCCTCGCCACCGGTAAGAAGGTGGCGCACCGGTTCCAAGGCTTCCGGCGCCTCATCGACAATGAAATTAAAAAGCGAACAGGTCAGCCAGAGCGTATCTACTTTATAGTTACGGATGATCTGCCCGAGTCTCTCGGGAGTCGGCACTCTTTCCGGATAGAGGATACATCGGCTGCCGTGCAGGAGTGATCCCCAGATCTCGAAAGTCGATGCATCAAAGGCGGCTGGAGAAAGATGGATCAGGGTGTGATCGGGACCGAGTTCCACGTAATCGATTCCAAAGAGCAGGCGCATGATTGCGCGATGCGGCACTTCCACTCCTTTCGGTCGTCCGGTCGAACCCGAAGTGAACATGACATAGGCCGGAGAATCCGGGCCGGCTGAGGACGATGGGGGGCCGTCTGAATCCTCCGGGAAATCCTCCGATGCCCTGATGCAGGGAACATCGAGGTTTCGGTTGAGCGCGCTCCAGCCACCGCACGCGACCACACCGGTCGCTCCGGACTCCTCGATCAGCAAACGCAGCCGTTCGTCCGGGAACTCCGGATCGAGTGGAAGATAAGCGCCGCCCGCCTTGAGTATGGCCAGGATGGCCAGGATCTGCTCCGTCGAACGCGGACCGATCACGGCCACCAATTCTCCATCGACATCAATCTCGCGGACAAGGTGGTGAGCCAGAGCGTTTGCTCGCTTGTCCAGTTCACCGTAAGTCCACACTTCATCCTCCCGAACCAGCGCTTCGTGCCGGCTCCGTTGACGAGCGACTTCCGCGAACCTGGCATGGACCGTTTCGTTGCTCGGAAAATCAGACTTGCGAAACCCCCAGGTTGACAGGGTCTGTCGCTCCTTCCTGCTCAGGACCGATACCTGACCCAGGGTAGCCTTCGGGTTCCCCACCAGATTCTCGAGCGCCGTCCGAAACCGGTCCGCCATCCACTCGGCATTGGCATCCGGAAATCGGGAGGGATCAAAGGTCAGAACAAAGTCCCACTCCGGGCTCCGATAGAGTTGGAGGGTCAACGGCAATTCGGTTCGTGCCTCCAGCGTGGCCTCACGCTTCTCCCATCGATGATCGTCCTGACGGAGGCGGTCGGTCAGCTCATATCCTTCAAAACCGACCAGGCTCTCAAAAAGAGGCTGCTCAGGTCTCAAGTCAGCCACCCGGCGCATCAGGGTCAAAGGCGCGTGCTCAAAGGGACGCATTTCAACCCAAAGATCGCGAAGATCCTTGAGGAACGATCCCACCTCCATACCGGAATCCACCTTGATCCGCATCGGCACGGTATTGACCATGACACCGACCATTTCCCCAGCTCCCGGAACAGAACCATGACGACAGGCACGGGGCGCGCCAAAGACAACCTCCTCCTGCCCGGATTGGCGCGCAAGGACGAGTGCCCAGGCGCCCTGAACGAGGGTATTGACCGTCACCCCGGTCGACTTGGCAAACTTCTCAAGATTCCTCCCCAAGGCCGAACCGAGGCTCTGCCGAAGCGCCTGTCTTTCGTCCCCATCGACACCGGATTCAGTGGAACCAATCGACGGAAGCTCATTCAGCCCGGATAGCTTCGATCTCCAATAATCCTCGTCATCGGCAGTTTCACGGTTCGACATCCAGTCGAGAAACGGCTCAAAAGGCACCGGAGGTTCGAGTTCGGGCTCACGATCATCCAGAAGCGCATCGTGAACCTCGGTGACCTCCCGCAGAACGATATAGCGGCCCCGACCATCAAAGAGGGCATGGTGCGAGGTCCAGATCAACTCGTGGTCCTCAGGACCGCGCGAAAACAGCGCGAGCCGCATCAGCGGCGCTTTCTCCGTGGCGAATCCGGCACGCCGGTTCGTTTCCAGGTATTCCTGCAGAATCCGATCCTGCTCCGCGGGGCTGCGGTCTGTCAGGTCATGCTCCTCGAAGGGCACCCGCACGTTTTCTTCAATCGTGACTCCCGGACCATTCTCGGCCACCAGATCAAAGCTTGCCCTGAGGATATCGTGGCGTTGCGTGACCACTTCAAAAGCCTGGTGCCAGTCGCTGCCCAGGCAGGATTCGCGGAGTCTGATCCTGAGTTGCTGGACATAATTGCCCGCCCCGGGATCGCGCACCGAGGCAAAGACCATGGCGATCTGCATGGGTGTCGGTGTCAGTGATCGATCCGACACAACCCCGTCACCGCTGATCTTCTCTTTCGAACCGGTATTCATCGTTGAGTGATCCGCCCACTCTGAACAGAAGACAAAGCGTGGTTGAAGACCGCGCCTGAACAATTACCAACACCCCGCCACTCATGTCGATAGGCGATTATTGGCGGTTGAATCGCTCGTAAAGCAAAACAATCCGGCATGGTTCGATTCAGGTCGGCGGGGGCTCGTAAGATCATATCGGTTCCAGCACCTACAATCGGCAGGAAACCGACCAATCTCCACCAGGAAATTCGCGGGAGATTAGAAACCTGTGAGATTAAGAACAGAGGATGATCGTGACAAAGGGGCTCTACAGCAGATCGCCGTATTTCACACAGGGAGCAATCTTGCCCTCACCCACCCTCGCCGAGTTCGCAAAGCATAGCCTCGAGTTGCTCGAAATGATATTCCCATGTCCATTTTTCTGTGACAAAAGAACGTGCGTTAGCCGTTAGCCTATCCCTCAATTCCTGATCCCGCAGAAGCCTGACGACACACTCGGCAAACCCTGCGCCATCGTTCTCGTCCGACAGCAGAATATCGACGTTCTCGCGCGCTTGAATCCCCTCGTTCGCGCAACGGGTCGCAACAACCGGAACCTCCATGGAGAAGCCGGTCAGCAGTTTATTCTGCAGTCCCGCGCAGGCCCTGACCGGATCCACCAAAACGGTAGCGCGCTTGAAATAGGAACGAATA
>QNAI01000121.1 GCA_003641745.1 Verrucomicrobiota bacterium
CAAGATCGGGATCCGCGATGACGTCCTGTTGAAACCAGGCCGCTTGACCGAGGACGAATACGAGATCATGAAGACCCACGTGGACCACGGTCTGGATATCGTGGGACGGGCCCGCTGGCTCCATGACGCGCTGGCCATCGTGGGATCGCATCACGAAAAGTATGGGGGCGATGGGTATCCGGCGCAGATTCCCGGAGACATGATTCCTGCCGCGGCGCGTATCTTCGCCATCACTGATGTGTTTGATGCTCTAAGCTCCGAACGGCCCTACAAAAAGGCCATGCCTTTGGCCAAGGTCGTGGAAATCCTCGAGGAGGGACGTGCCGGACATTTCGATCCCCAACTGCTCGACAGCTTCCTGGAGATCGCCCCGGATCTTCATGCAGAGCTGAATCATTTCGACACCAATGAGTTGAGAACCGAAATGCATCAGATCAATGGCCGCTATTTCGCCTCCGGGCTTGAAACCATGCTGGTCTGATTCCCTCCGAACTCAGCGGCACAACCTGCAGATAAGGGAAATCATTCTCGCTTTATCCATTTTGCCATGATTGTTGTTATTTTGATTGAATTATTGCGCTTGTTGCTCTAAGCTCACTCGGTTGAAGTTAAATTTCCACTTTCGTCCGGTTTCACGATGGGGAGTTGCCGGAGCTTTCTGCTTTCTATAGTTAAATGGCATACCGGCAACTCTCTTTCCGTTCAACATGAACAAGGGGGATTTGCCGCTATGCGTGCCACCTGCTTCATCATCCTTTCCCTGCTTTTCGTATTGACCCTTTCCGGTCCGGCTCTGGGCCAGGGCCGGATCACCGACGGTCAGCAGGTCCTGTACGGGTTCGAAGACGAGCCCGGCTCCACGGTCCACGACATTTCCGGCGTCGGTACCCCCCTCGACCTCTCCATCGCGGATCCGGGGGCCGTAGCCTGGATTCCGGGAGGCGGCCTGACCCTCAACCAGGCCACCCTGATATCCTCAGGGGGCCCAGCCACCAAGATCTTCAACACAATCACGGCTTCCGGCGCCCTCACAGTGGAAGCCTGGATCATACCCGGCAACACCACCCAGGCGGGGCCGGCCCGCATCGTGACCATGTCGGCCGATCATTACCTGCGCAACTTCACCCTGGGGCAGGGAGCCAACAACCTGGGTTCCGACCTGTATGGCATGAGGTTGCGAACCACGGCCACCGACCTCAACGGCACGCCTTCCCTGAGCACTCCCGGCGGAAGCTTGACCACCAACCTGACCCACGTGGTATTCACCCGCGAGGCAGGCGGAAACACCAATATTTACCTGGACGGTGTTCTGGCCGTGGCTGACACCCCGGGTGGCGATATTTCCAACTGGGATCCTTCCTTTGCCCTGGCATTGGGAGACGAAATTGTCGGCGAACGGTCCTGGCTCGGCACCTACCGCCTGGTCGCCATCTTCGACCGGGCGCTTTCCGAGGTGGAAGTCCAGCAGAACTATGCTGCCGGACCTTCCCTGACCCCGACGCCACCTTCCATCGTCGTTCAACCGGTGGATCAGAGCGTTTTCGAAGGCCAGTCCGCCAACTTCTCCGTGGTCGCCGCGGGCAGCGGCCCCCTCGCCTACCAGTGGCAGAGGGACCAGGTCGACATCTCCGGCGCCACCTCCTCCACCTTCAACACCGGCCCAACCGCCCTGGCCGATGACGGCGCCCTGTTCCGGTGCGTGGTAACCAACAACGAGGGGCAGGCCATCAGCGACGAGGCCCTGCTCACGGTTGAGGATTACAGCGGGGTTGTCCGCATCATGCCCTGCGGCGACTCGATCACCTACGACAACCACAGCGGTGACACTCGACCCGAAGGCGAACGGATCTCCTACCGTTATCCGTTGTGGCAACTATTGACCAACGCCGGGACGAGCTTCGAGTTCGTTGGCAGCGTCTACGCGGGATACGATATCATCCCCGATCCCCAGGACGCCCATAACGAAGGCTGGCCCGGCTGGACCGACACCCAGATCGCAGCCAACATCTACAACTGGCTGGTAGCCAATCCCGCGGACATCGTCCTGCTTCACATCGGGACCAACGGCCTGAATGCAGACCCCGGCCAGGTCGAAGACATCCTGAATGAAATCGATCGGTACGAAGGCGATTCCGGGATGCCCGTCCACGTTGTCCTGGCCAGGATCATCAACCGGATCAGTTACAGCTCGACCACCACACTGTTCAACAACAACATCGAAGCGATGGCCCTGGCCCGGGTCGGTGATCTCATCACCATCGTGGACATGGAAGACGGGGCCGGGATCATCTACGACTATCCGGCAGGCGGCGGGGACATGATCGACAACCTGCACCCCACCGACGACGGTTACGCCAAGATGGCCTACGTCTGGTACGAAGCCCTGCAGACGATCGTTCCGGACGCGAGTCTGAACTGTGCGCCCGGTATCGATCACTACTGGATGATGGAAAAGGAATTCACGCCCTACGTAAACCAGTTCGGCATCATCGCCCGGTCGACCAATCCTCCGAGCTGGACCTCCGGACGTGTGGGCTACGCCCAGTTGTTCGACTACACCAACGAGGTGAACGTCGAAGACGACAACAGTCTCGACTGGGGTCCCACCGACAGCTTCACCATGGAATTCTGGATGAAAAAGACCAACCCCGTGCACGGCACGGCGGTCGACAACAACGAGGTCATCCTGGGCCGTGACGACAGCGCCACCCAACAGCATTGGTGGTTGGGTGTGGATGCGACGACTTCTCCTCCCGGACGGATCTGTTTCCGTTTGCAGGACAACAGTTCCAACGGCGGACCCATCCACAGTACAACGGCGGTTCAGGATGGCCTGTGGCACCATGTCGCCGCGGTGCGGGACGGCGCTGCCGGGATGAACTACCTGTTCATCGACGGGGTCATGGAAAACAGCCTTGCGGCCAGTTACCCGGCGGGGTTCGCGGGCAATGACGTGCCCATGAATGTCGGCTGGCTGGATCTCAGCGCCGGTTTCCACTACGACGGGGTCCTGGACGGGGCCGCCATCTACGACCGCGCTCTCGACGATACCGAGGTCTTCAGCCATTACGTCGCCGGAACCGGCGGCCTGGGCTACTGCACCGGCGGGGAGGCCGCTCCGATCATCACTTCGGATCCGGTAACCCACATCTACTTTGATCAGCTCTATGCCTATGACGTGCAGGCGGTCGGCAACCCGGCGCCTGAGTTCGCCTTGCTGGACGGCCCGCCGGGAATGATCATCGACCCGGCCACGGGGCTCATCGAGTGGACACCCTCGGGCATCGGCGACTTCCCGGTGGAGGTGGAAGCGGCCAACTCCGAGGGTTCCGATACGCAAATGTTCACCCTGTCGGTGACCCAGCGACCGCTCTGCCCCGACGGCATGGATTCCTACTGGAAGCTGGACGACGCCACCCCCGGCACCTACGTCGACTATTACGGGGGGTATGACGGTCTGGCCCTGGTCTCGCCGCCAACACCCTCTTCACCGGGCATCGTCGGAGACTGCCAGGACTTCAACGGCACCAGTGACTTCATCACCGTGGCCGACGACCCGGTATTCGACTGGGCGGCCGACGATAATTTCACCATCGAGTTGTGGTTCAACGCGACCAATGTGGCCAGCCGCAACAAGGTCATGATCGGGCGGGACCAGGGCGGCGGATATCCCCACTGGTGGCTGGGCTTGAGCCAGAACACCGGCTACGCCACCTGGAACCAGCTGGACGCCAACAAAAACGGCACCGCTGTGAACGGCTCGACCAGCCTGAACGACGGCCAGTGGCACCACCTGGTCGCCGTCCGGGACGAGAGCCTGAACCAGAACCGCCTGTATGTCGACGGCAGCCTTGTCGGCACCTCCTATCATGACTACACGGCCGGTTTCGAGGCGAATACCTCCATCGGCATCGGTTATATGGCCTACAACTTCAATCCCGATTATTACTACGACGGAAAACTCGACGAGATCGCCCTGTATACCCGGGCCCTTGACCCGGCGGAGATCCAGGACCACTGGAACGGCGGCGCGGGCAAGAGCTATTGCTCCGACGACGACGCGGCGCCGATCATCACCTCAACACCGGTCACTTCCGGCGTTGCGGGCGCGTCCTACGCGTACGATGTGAACGCCACGGGCAACCCGATCCCGACCTTCGATCTGCTCACTTCCCCGGCCGGTATGACCATCGACCCGGTGACGGGGATTATCGACTGGCTGCCGACCGTGGCCGGTGACTACGATGTTGAGGTCGAAGCGGCCAACACCATGGGCACCGACACCCAGATCTTCACCATCACGGTTGCGGAACCCAACGCCTGTCCGGCGGACATCAACGCCTACTGGAAACTGGACGACAACCCCGGGCCACCGTTCGTGGACTGGGTCGGTAACGCTGACGCTGTTTGTTCGACCTGCCCCGATCCCGTCCCCGGCCTGATAGGCGGCGCCCAGTGGTTCGACGGGACCGACGAGGTCAACGTCCCCAATTCCAGCGGCTTCGACTGGGCCCCCGACGCCAGCTTCACCATCGCCTACTGGATGAAAACCGACCAGAGCACCGCGGGCAACCGGGTGCTGGTCGGTCGTGACGGCGACGGCCTGCACATGTGGATCGGCTGCGACAACAACGGCACCGTCAGATTCCAGCTAAAGGAAAGCGGCGGCGACTACGTCTACCTCGGCGGCATCGGTCCGGTGCTCAACGACAACGAGTGGCACTTCATCGTGGCGGTGCGCGACAACGATCTGGATCGCAACGCCATCTATGTGGACAACGAGCTCATTCAGGAAGCCACCCATGACTACACCTACGGGTTCGCTTCCAACGCGCAGATGAATATCGGTTACCTCAACCTCGGCGGGCACTACCGGTATCACGGCGCCATGGACGACATCGCCGTGTACAACCGGGCCCTTTCCGCCCAGGAAATGTGGCAGCAGTACCAGAACGGGTTGGCCCAGATGAACTACTGCACCGCAGTGGCGCCTGCGTTCATCTCGGATCCGATCCTGATTGGAGCCCAGGGTGATCCCTACTCCTATGACGCGGACGCCGTGGGCAACCCTGGTCCTACCTATTCCCTGACCACCGCCCCGGCCGGCATGACCATCGACCCGGTGACCGGCGTGATCGACTGGATCCCGGTCGATGGCGGGCCGACCAGCGTGGTCGTTGCGGCGTCCAACTCCGTCGGGACCACCGAGCAGGCCTTTACGGTGGAAGTGGAGGCCTTCCTGCCCTTCCCCGACTGCATGGTCTCCTGGTGGCGCCTGGATGAAACTGCGGGACCGCCCTTCCGTGATCTGCGGGCCGGATACGACGGCCTGGCCTCCAGCAGCCCCTCACCGGTGACCGGCATTCTGGGCGGAGCCCAGATGTTCGACGGTCTCACCGACGAGGTCGATGTCCCGGACGCCGACCAATACGATTGGGCCGGCGACGCCAGCTTCACCATCGAATTCTGGATGATGACCGATCAGGGCGGAACCACCCAGGTCATCGTCGGCCGTGACGGCGGCTCCGGCAACGACACCCACTGGTGGGTCGGAACCACGAACGGCAACACGGTCAACTTCGGTCTGCGCGACACGGCCGGACAGTACATCGGCTGCGCCTCGACGATCACCGTAGTCGACGGCGGCTGGCACCACATCGTTGCCGTGAGAGACGGGGCCCTCGGCCAGAACCAGGTCTGGGTGGACGGCGTGAATGAAAACACAGTCGCGGGCACCTACGCGGGCGACTTCGTCTGCAACGCGAACCTCAACATCGGCTACCTCAACCTCAGCGGTCATTACCGCTACCCCGGCACGGTCGACGAAGTGGCCATCTATTGCCGGGCCCTGGGCGAAGCGGAGATCCTGGCTCACTTCAACGGCGGGGCCGGAGTGGAATACTCCGATCCCATCCCGCCGGTCATCACCAGCCTTCCCTTCCTCATGGCTTATGAAGGCCAGGCTTACGCCTATGATGTCGAGGCCACCGGCGTCCCGACCGCGACCTATGCCCTGACGGATCCCCCTGCCGGAATGACCATTGATCCGGTCACGGGCGTCATCGACTGGGTTGCCGGCAGCACGGGGGTCTACGACGTGACCGTCACCGCGACCAACGGCACGGGTGACGACACCCAGATGTTCAGCATCAACGTGTCTCCCGAGCCCGTCTGTCCCGCGGACATCACGTCCTACTGGATGCTGAACGAAACCGAAGGTTCCACCTACATGGACTCCTTCGACGGGCTTCACGGATCCGCGTCACCGGCTGCGCCCTCACCGGCGCCCGGCGGCATCGTGGGCGGCGCCCAGTACTTCAACGGGTCAAGCAACTACATCACCGTTCCGGATGATCCTTCCCTCGACTGGGCCGCAGATCAGGGCTTCACCATTGAACTCTGGACCAACTCGACCGAGAGCACCGGCAACAACCAGGTCATGATAGGACGCGACCAGGCCGGGGGTTCTCCCCACTGGTGGCTGGGCGTGAACAACGGCGGCGTTCCCACCTGGAATATGCTGGACACCGGAAGCAACGGTGTGGCCACCAATGGCTCGGAATCAATCCGTGACGGCGACTGGCATCATCTTGTGGCCGTGCGGGACGAGAGCCTGAACGAAAACCGGTTGTACGTGGACGGCGAGCTGGTCGGGACATCGACCCACGATTACACCGCCGGTTTCGAAGCCACGACCACCTTGGGTATCGGTTACATGGCCTACAACGGCAATCCGGGGTACTACTACCGCGGCATGCTTGACGAGGTGGCCCTCTACGGCCGCGCCTTGGCCGTTGAGGAGATCCAGCATAACCACACGCTGGGTCAGATGGGTTATGGCTACTGCGATGTCTTCGCACCGGTGTTCCTGACTTCACCGGTGACGGTGGCGGCTGTCAGCCAACCTTATTCCTATGCCGCCGAAGCCTTCGCCAACCCCCTGCCGGTGACCTATGGACTGGCAACCGGTCCCGCGGGCATGACCGTGGATCCGGTCAGTGGGCTGGTCGAATGGATGCCCACCAGCGCGGGTGAATTCCCCGTGAGCCTGACCGCCACCAACGACGGCGGGGTCACGGCTCAGGACTTCACCATCATCTGCAGCTTCGGTGATGCTCCCCTGATCACAGGCATCACGGATGTCGGCAACGACGAGGGCGGCCAGCTGCGGCTCGTCTGGAACCGTTCCATGCATGACGCCGAGGGCACCGGATTGGTCATCACCGGTTACGGGGTTTACCGGCGGCAGGACGCCAACAAGGCCGCGGCCTCCGGCGAAAAGATGGCGGGATGGGATTACATCGATACCGTTCCGGCCCGTGGCGAGGGTGTTTACCAGTTCATCGCGCCAACGCTCTGCGACAGCACGGAAGCCGGCGGCATCTGCTGGTCGGTGTTCTTCATCTCGGCCATGACGCCCGATCCCTTGGTGTTCTTCGATTCCGCGGTGGACAGCGGTTACTCGGTCGACAATCTTGCGCCGCCGGTACCTGGCGCATTCCAGGTAGACTACGACCACCTGGGCAACACCCTGAGCTGGGACGACAGCGCCGCACCTGACCTGCTGTCCTACCTGGTGTATCGCAGCCGTACGCCGGAGTTCGAACCCGACGAAGACAACCTAGTGGCAGCGGTCGTCACCACCGGTTGGTTCGATCCCGCGGGCGACCTGGACGGCAATCCCTTCGAGGTCTTCTACCGGATAGCGGCCCAGGACTCCGCAGGTAACATCAGCTCGCCGGCTGAACCTGGCGACATCTCCGGGGTAGGTGATCCTTCTCTGCCCACCCGGTTCGCTTTGCACGGCAACGTGCCGAACCCGTTCAACCCCATGACCGTCATCAAGTACGACCTGCCGGTCGCCACGAGGGTCTCGCTGAAGATCTTCGACATTTCCGGCCGACTAGTGGCCGTATTGAAAAACAACGCATTCGAGGCCGCCGGACGCCATGAGGTTGTCTGGCGCGGCCGCGATCGTGCCGGCCAGCAAGTGGCCGCAGGGGTCTACTTCTACCGAATGGAAGGAGGGACGTTCAACCAGACCCAGCGGATGGTCCTCGTGAAGTAACCGAAGACCTCGTTCAACAAGGGGAAGTTGCCGGACCGGATCTGTCGTTCACGACAATTCCGGTCCCGGCAAATTCCCTCCACGTACTTTTCACAGGGGGAATCGTCGTCATGCGCTCCAGATATCTTGTTATCCCGCTTCTGCTAATGTTGATCGCCTCAGCCGTTCCGGCTTCCGGTCAGACGACCCGTATCATGCCCTGCGGTGATTCGATCACCTATGACAACCACAGCGGTGATGCCCGGCCGGTCGGCGAACGGATTTCCTACCGTTATCCCCTGTGGCAGCTGTTGACCAACGCCGGGGCGGATTTCGAATTTGTCGGCGGGGTCTACGCGGGATACGACATCATCCCCGATCCCCAGGACGCCCACAACGAAGGTTGGCCGGGATGGACCGACAACCAGGTCGCCGCAGCCATTTATGGCTGGCTGGTGGCCAATCCCGCGGACATCGTTCTGTTGCACATCGGGACCAATGCCGTGAATGTCGATCCCGGCCAGGTCGAAGACATCCTTGATGAGGTCGACCGTTACGAAAGCGACTACTCGGCAACGGTCCACGTCGTGCTGGCCAAGATCATCAACCGCATTACCTACGATTCGACGACCTCTCAGTTCAATACGAATATCGAGACCATGGCCCTGGCCCGCGCGGGTGATCTCATCACCATCGTGGACATGGAAGACGGTGCCGGGGTCATCTACGACTACCCCGCAAGCGGCGGGGACATGATCGACAACCTGCATCCCACCGACGACGGGTACGGCAAGATGGCCTACGTCTGGTACGAGGCCCTGCAGACCCTCATGCCGGACGCGAGTCTGACCTGTCCGCTCGACATCTCCAACTACTGGATGATGGAAAAGGAATTCGCGCCTTATGTGAACCAGTTCGGCATGATCGCCCGGTCCGCCAATCCCCCCGGCTGGACCACGGGACGAGTCGGCTACGGCCAGCTGTTCGACTATACCAATGAAGTCGACGTCGAAGACGACGACACCCTCGACTGGGGTCCCAGCGACAGCTTCACCCTGGAATTCTGGATGAAAAAGACCAACCCCGTCCACGGCACGGCCACCGACAACAACGAGGTAATCCTGGGCCGTGACGACTCAACCACCCAGCAGCACTGGTGGCTGGGTGTAGCTGCTACCACTTCTCCCCCCGGAAAAGCTTGTTTCCATCTACGGGACAACAATTTCAATGGTAACGCCATCTACGGCACGACGGTCATTCAGGACGGCATGTGGCACCACGTGGCCGCCGTCAGGGACGGCTCCACTGGAACCAACTACCTGTACGTCGACGGCGTGGAGGAAGGCAGCCTGGCCATGGCTTATCCGGGCGGGTTCGTGGCCGATGACATCCCCATGAACATCGGCTGGTTGAATCTTGGTTCCAGCTACTACCACTATGACGGGATCGTGGACGAAATCGCCATCTTCGACCGCGCCCTTTCAGACACCGAAATCGCCGGCCATTACGTCGCGGGCAACGGTGGCTTGGGTTACTGCACCGGCGGGGATTACGCCCCGGCCATCACTTCGACCCCGGTGACGGAAGTCTATTCCGACGAATCCTACGCCTACGACGTGCAAGCGGTCGGCAATCCGGCGCCCGCTTTCGCCCTGCTTCAGGCCCCTCCGGGCATGACCATCGATCCGGTCACCGGATTGGTCTGGTGGTTACCCACCGGCACCGGTGATTTCACGGTGGAGGTGGAAGCCTCCAACTCCCAGGGCACCGATACCCAGCTGTACACCCTGTCGGTGACCGAGCGGCCCGATTGCCCCGCCGACATGGATACCTACTGGAAACTCGAGGAAACTTCCGGCACGACCTACGAGGATTTCATGAACAACCTCCAGGGCCAGGCCCTGGTCTCACCACCGACACCCACTTCGCCGGGCATCGTCGGGGACTGCCAGGATTTCAATGGCACCAGCGACTTCATCACTGTGGACGACGACCCCCTGCTCGATTGGGCGGTCGACACCAGTTTCACCATCGAGCTGTGGTTCAACGCGACCAACGTTTCCAGCCGCAACAAGGTGATGATCGGCCGCGACGAGAACAGCGGCACCCACTGGTGGCTGGGTCTGAACCAGAGCACCGGCTATGCCAACTGGAATCTGCTGGATTCCTCCCGTACCGGTGCGGCAGTTACCGGTTCGACCAGCCTGAACGACGGGGGCTGGCATCATCTCGTGGCCGTTCGGGACGAAAGTCTGAACCAGAACCGGTTGTACGTGGACGGCGGCCTGGTCGGTACGGCCACCCATGACTACGGTGCCGATTTCGGGGCCTCCACGACGCTGGGCATCGGCTACATGGCCTACAACCTCAACCCGGACTACTACTACGACGGTTTGCTCGACGAGATCGCCCTTTACGACCGGCCATTGACCGAAGGCGAGATTCTCGACCACTGGAACGGCGGCGCGGGCAAGAGCTACTGCGTCGAAGGTCCGGCGGCGCCGGTTATCGTATCGGCGCCCGTCACCACGGGCACGGTGGGCGATCCCTACGTTTACGACGTAAACGCCACGGGCAATCCGG
>QNAI01000122.1 GCA_003641745.1 Verrucomicrobiota bacterium
CCGACGGTATATCCGCGAAATGGTGGAGCTGCGCCGGGTGCACAATCAGATGACCCGGGAGATTCTCAAGCTCTCGGAGAGGCGTAGAGATTCCGAGTTTCGTCTCGCCTTCATGGAAAGGGACGCCTGGCGCTATAAACGACGCCGCGATGGATTGGCCTCTGTTCAGGGCGAGATCATCGGTCTGCCGGCAGATTCACCCTCAGTGTCCGAACCGTCGACCCGCGAAACCGCTCCCGAGGCTCTGCAGGAATTCACGCGGCAGGCACCCGGCGAATCCGACCTCTTCTCCCTGACCTATCGCCTTGAGCCCGCGCGTTTCAAACCGGGCAAGGGTTCCTGGGTGGTGGTCCCCGAACTGATGCGTCCCGAGGAAATGCGCTCCCTCGTA
Source organism: Verrucomicrobiota bacterium (assembly GCA_003641745.1). Lineage (GTDB taxonomy): Bacteria > Verrucomicrobiota > Verrucomicrobiia > Opitutales > Opitutaceae > B12-G4. The sequence goes on from QNAI01000122.1 coordinate 392, forward strand.
CGCTACTGCCGGCGAAATCGCCTGAATCTTGCGGTTGTGTTTCACGACGCCATCGCAGTCACCCATCCCGAATTGGTCGCCGAGCCCATCCGCCGGAATCACGCGGCCTATATGCGCCACCTCTGCCGGGCGAACCTGGTGCTCGCAGTCTCCCGGCAGTCGGCCGACGACCTGAAGCACTTCGCACAGAGTCAGGGGTTTCCCATCCCCCCAATCACCATCTGTGCCAATGGCGCTTCTTTCCCGGGTGAAAGGATATCGCTCGAATCACCCCCCCCTCCCCCGACTCGGGCGATCTGCGTCGGGACGATCGACCCTCGAAAGAATCACCGCACGCTGATCGCCGCGTTGGACCACCTCCATCAGCGCCACCCTTCACTCGACCTGCGGGTCACCCTGATCGGCAATGCCTACGCCGGATCGAACGACCTGGTGCGATTGGTCCGCGATGCCTGCGAACGGCTTCCGGGCCTTGAATGGATTCAGGGCGCCGAAGATCGGGAGCTGGTCGAGGCTTACCGGGACTGCCATTTCACCATTTTCCCTTCCGTGCTCGAAGGTTTCGGAATACCGGTGCTTGAGAGCATGTGGCACGGCCGCCCGTGCATCTGCTCAACAAGCGGAACGGTGGGCGAAAGCGCCTCGGGTGGGGGCTGTGCCACGGTCGATGTGACCAACTCGGACGATCTCGCCGACGCGATCCTCCGAATGGCCCGGGATGAACCTTTTCGTCGGCAATTGACGAACGAAGCGAAATCGCGGGTACTGCGCACCTGGCGGGAACAGGCGCTCGATCTGGTCGAGACACTGAGCCATGCAGTGCCCCGCTATCAAATCCCCTGAAACAAGACCGATACTCTTCTTACATGAAAATACTAGTAACCGGGGGATGTGGGTTCATCGGCAGCAATCTTGTGCGCTACCTCCTCGAGGAGGCCGGAGAAGGCGTCGAGAAGATCGTCAACCTCGATCTCCTGACCTACGCCGGAAACCCGGCCAACCTTTCCGATCTCGAGAATCGGGACGACTACACCTTTGTTCAGGGTGACATCGGCGACACCGAACTCGTCCCGCGCCTCCTGAAAGAACACGAGGTCGACCTGGTCATGAACCTGGCCGCAGAGTCCCATGTCGATCGCTCGATCGACTCGCCGGAACCGTTCATCCAGACCAATGTCACCGGCACACTGCGCCTGCTCGAGGCCGCCCGTCACCACGTGGCCGAACGGAGCGGCGAAGCAAAGGATCGGTTTCGTTTCCAGCATATTTCAACCGACGAAGTATACGGATCGCTCGACCGGGATGAACCGGCATTCACGGAAAAGACGCCTTTTGCCCCGAACAGCCCCTACGCCGCCTCCAAGGCATCCGCCGATTTCCTGGTTCGCGCTTACCACCACACTTTTGGCCTGGCGACGCTGACCACCAATTGTTCGAACAACTACGGCTCATTTCATTTCCCCGAAAAGCTGATCCCCCTCATTATTCTCAATGCTCTGGAAGGACGACCGCTTCCGATCTACGGCGATGGGTCCAATATCCGCGACTGGCTCTATGTCGGCGACCATTGTCGGGCACTCTGGCTGGTCGCCACCAGGGGCAGACCGGGCGAGACCTATAATATCGGGGGTGATTCAGAGCGGACGAATATCGATATCGTGCGCACGATCTGCCGGCTCCTTGATGAACGCCGCCCGCGCCCGGGAAAGGGTTACGAAAGCTTGATCGAGTTCGTAAAGGATCGGCCCGGTCACGATCAACGCTATGCGGTCGACTTCTCCAAACTGAATGCTGAACTCGGGTGGTCCCCCACTCAAACCCTCGAGTCCGGACTAGAAAAAACCGTCGACTGGTATCTCGAACACCTCGACTGGTGCCGTGACATCACCAATAACAACTACCAGCGCCAGCGCCTTGGTACGACCCCCTGATCGATCCACCACATGAGTAATCGCAAAGGCATCGTTCTGGCCGGGGGTTCCGGCACCCGCCTCTACCCGCTCACCATCGCGGTCAGCAAGCAACTGATGCCCGTATATGACAAGCCGATGATCTACTACCCGATCTCGGTGCTGATGCTGGCCGACATTCGTGAGATACTGATCATATCGACCCCGGAGGACCTGCCGCTGTTCAGGAAGCTCCTCGGCGATGGTTCCCAGTTCGGGGTCGAATTCCAATACGCGGAACAACCGCGCCCGGAGGGCCTGGCCCAGGCCTTTTTGATCGCGGAATCTTTTCTCGATGGCGCGGCCGGCGCCCTGATCCTCGGCGACAACCTCTTCTATGGGCACGACCTGGTTCGCTACCTTCAGGCTGCGGCCAGGACCGAAACCGGTGCGACCATCTTCGGCTACCATGTCGCGGACCCGAAACAATACGGCGTGGTCGGCTTCGACCGGGACGGCCGGGCGATTTCACTGGAGGAAAAACCGGAAAAACCGCAGTCGAACTATGCCGTCCCCGGGATCTACTTTTACGACGATTCAGTCGTTCAGAAAGCACGGGCCCTGAAACCCTCGCCCCGGGGAGAATTGGAAATAACCGACCTGAATCGCAGTTACCTCGATGAGGGTTCGCTGAAGGTGGAGCTGTTCGGGCGGGGCATCGCCTGGCTGGACACCGGGACTCACGATTCGTTGATCGATGCCGCTAATTTTGTACAGGTCATCGAAAACCGCCAGGGGCTGAAAATTGCCTGCCTCGAAGAAATTGCATTGGATGCCGGATGGATCGGCGGGGAGATGCTCGCGAAACAAGTGGACCGACACGGGAAATCGAGTTACGGAGTCTATCTGCAGGGCCTTTTGGACCGCCAGTCCGATTGAACACCCACCGCCCCGTTCCGTTACCAGATCCGCCCGTTGAATATCCTCTTCGCCAACTACGGCGACTTCGCCACCAACAGTCTTAACCATATCGCCGGCTACGCCAACGAGCTCAGCCGTCGCGGTCATGCCTGCATCGTCGCCGTTCCCCGCAATCCGGATTCGGTGCGAACCCTGAACGAGCCGCTCTTCATTCCCCGGACATTCGAAGAGGTTCTCACCATTCCCAACCACTTCCCGGATTCGCAGCCCGCGGATATCATCCACGCCTGGACCCCCAGGGAAGGTGTCCGGCGCTTTGTCGAGGCTTATGAGCAGACGCACCCGGTCCCGGTCCTGGTGCACCTCGAGGACAACGAAGAACACCTTCTCGAATCCTATTACCGGATCAGTTTCGACGAACTCAGACAGTCCGTACCGCTTGAGGACAATTCCATATGGACGGCTGACCTGAGCCACCCGAATCGCTACCGATCGTTTCTTCACCTGGCTGACGGTGCCACCGTGATCACGCCTTCACTGGCGGACTTTCTCTCCCCGGAAACCCCGAGGATTCGCCTGAACCCACCGGTCGATCTTGACTTCTTCTCGCCCCGGACCGCCGATCCCGCCCTGCGTGATCGACTTGGCCTGCGACCGGAGGAAAAGGTCATTGTTTACCATGGCTCGGTGACCAGCGCCAATCGGGGCGATCTCAGAAAGCTCTTCCTGGCCGTCTCTCTCCTCAATCGGAAAGGGGTTCCAACCCGCCTCATTCGCACCGGATTCAGCGACCCCGATTTCGAACAGTCATTTGGATACGATCCGTCCGGCCAGGTGATCGACCTGGGGTATATAGATCGATCGGAACTGCCGGAATTGCTCGCGCTGGCAGATGCCCTCGTCCAACCCGGATGTGACGACCGGTTCAATCGATACCGGCTTCCGAGCAAGATCCCCGAGTTTCTGGCCTCGGGCCGGCCCGTGATCATCCCAGGCACCAATATCGGTCTCGAACTGACCCACGAAAAGGAGGTGCTCCTGCTCGAACGTGGCGATCCGGCCGAGATCGCGGAGAGCTGCCGGAGGATTTTCTCCGACCCGGACCTCGCCCGTCAACTCGGTGAAAATGCCGCCTCCACCGCACGCGAACGATTCGATTCGCGCAAGGCCACCGACACCTTGTTCGAATTCTATCAGTCGATTCTCGATCGACGGGATGATTCGAAATGGAGCGAATTGGCAGAAAGGCGCTCCGACCAGTTTTCTCTCCTGCCCTCCCTGGTCGAAACACTGCCGTCCGATCAGGAAGGCACCCTCGAGGCGGGAAGCGCCAAGGTCCTGCGCGAGGCCGTACGAACCCTCGAAGTGGAGCGAAACGAACTGAGTGTGCGACTGGAGCAGGCGGGCGATACCCTCGCCAAATTGGCTGGAGAGAACGAGAGACAGGCCGAACAGATGGAGAACCTGACGAGCCGCCTCTCCGACCTGAGCCGCCAGATCGAAACCATTGTAGCCGACCGTGACGAGGTGCGCAGGGATGCCCGACAAGCCCACGAATCCAGCCGGCGACTCGATCGGCAATTGGCGGAAGCCAGCGGACAATTCGATCGCCAGGTGGCGGAGGCAGGCGGACGGCTCGAGCAAGCGAAAAAACAACTCGATGCCGCCAGACAGGAGATCGATCGCCTGATCGAGCGAGAGGCCCGGGTGAAGGCAACCGCATCCTGGAAATTGACCGCTCCGCTCCGGTTCCTTCGGAGAAATCTCATCGATCCTTTCACCAGTGTCCGGTCTCACAAATGAGCTTGCCAATACCAGAGCCATTTTCAACCCCAGCGAGGCGGCCGCGCCGGTGCTGTGCCCTGTGGCACTGCCCGGCGTGGGCAACGCGGCTGAGGTTGAAAAGGGCCTGGCCCAAGGGGTGGGACGTCATGGGGCCGCTAGCGGCGTTAGGACAAATCCGAAAGGCCTACGGGCATTCCAGAATTGGCCCGCCTTGCTATCGACCCCATGACGCCTCCATATTGTACAAGCGCATTTGTGAGACAGGACACTAGACGGCACTGAAACCACAGCATTCCCACTGACCGCCTCACCGCGTGGACGAAGCCAAACCAACAGACCGCCGGACCGAAGACAAAGATCCATTTGCCCCCTACCGGAAATGGGTCGCCGAATTTGACTCGTGGAGCGAAGCCAGTGAACAGAAGGCAGCCGCGCGTCTGGCGACCCTGTCGGTCCGGCCCAGGATTTCCGTCATCCTTCCGGTCTTCAATCCGCCGGTCCGGTTCCTTGTGCAGGCAATCGAGTCGGTCCGCCACCAGGTCTATCCCGAATGGGAGCTCTGCATAGCGGACGACGCCTCGACCAACCCGGAAATTCGCCCGCTACTCGAGGAAATGGCAAGGCGTGACGACCGGATACACCTGGTGGTCCGCGATCGAAACGGACACATCAGCCATGCCTCCAACAGCGCGCTGGACCTGGCCTCGGGTGAATTCGTCGCCCTCCTGGATCACGATGATGAACTGGCGGCGGATGCGCTCCTGGAGGTGGGTTTGGAAATCTCGAAACAACCGGACGCGGCCATCATTTTCAGCGACGAAGACAAGATAGACGAATCCGGAAACCGTTACGAAGCCTATTTCAAACCCGACTGGAACCCGGACCTGTTCAATGGACAGAATATGATCAGCCACCTGGGCGTGTATCGACGGTCCTGGGTGGAACGGGTCGGCCGGTTCCGGCCGGGATTCGAGGGCTCCCAAGACTGGGACCTCGCCCTGCGCATCGTCGAACGAGTCAGTCCCGGCCAGATTCGCCACATCCCGCGAGTGCTTTACCACTGGAGGGCGATTTCCGGATCCACCGCCCGCGAAATGACCGAAAAACACTATGCGCTCGACGCCGCCAGGAGAACCCTGGGCGAACACCTGGTCAGGACCGGGCGCCAAGGCGAGCTGATCCCGGTGCCCGGCGGCCATTGGCGTATCCGTTATTCGATGACATCTGTTCCGCTGGTTTCGCTCATCATCCCGACCCGGGACGCCGGCCTCCTGCTCGAACAATGCCTTGAGAGCATCCGGGGAAAGACGACCTATCCCCGCTACGAGATCGTCCTGGTCGACCATGAGTCCAAGGAAAAACACGCGCGTAAGGTGCTTGCGGAGGCCGCATCGGCGGGACATCGGATCGTGCCCGCCACGGGTCCGTTCAATTTTTCGGCCCTGGTAAACCGGGGGGTCGCCCACGCCCGTGGTGACTATGTCTGCCTCCTGAACAACGATCTGTCGGTGATCACCCCCGACTGGCTGGAGGAGATGGTCAGCCACGCGCTACGGCCCGGGATCGGAGCCGTCGGCGCCATGCATTATTATCCCGACGATACCATCCAGCACTCGGGAGTCGTCCTCGGTGTCGGCGGGGTTGCCAGCCACGCCCACAAGGATTTTGCTCGTGGGAGCGAAGGCATGCTCAACCGTGCCCGACTGGTCCAGAACTACAGCGCCGTGACCGGCGCCACCCTGCTGGTCCGCAGGGACCTGTACCTGGATGCCGGCGGGTTCGACCAGGACGCGCTTGCCGTGGCATTCGGCGACGTGGATTTCTGCCTTCGGCTCAGACAGCGCGGTTATCGCACCGTGTGGACGCCTTTTGCCGAGTTCACCCATCACGAATCGGCAACCCGGGGCGACGACCTGCGACCCGGAAGGCGTGATGCCTTCGCACGGGAAGTCACCGAGATGGAGCACCGCTGGGGTCACCTCCTCTATCGTGATCCTGCCTACAATACCAACCTGACCTTGAGAAAGGATGACTTTTCGCTCGCCGATTCACCACGAAGCGGCGAACGATTTGAGTAAAGGGCACTTTGATTGATTGGAGATTGTCCGTCTCGAATTGATCAAAGTGCCCTGAAGCGGGAAAACGCGCGTGGATTCACCCAGAAAAATCTCATTCATCATTCCGGTTTTCAACGGGCTGGAACTGACCAAGGCCTGCCTGGATTCCCTGACCACGTCGGTCGAAGACCATGAGCACGAAATCATCGTGGTTGACGACGGCAGCACGGACGGCACGCGGGCTTTCCTTTCCTCAATCGAACGTCCCGACGTGCATGTCGTCCTCAACGATGAGAACCTCGGATACGCCCGCGCAAACAATGCCGGCGCGGTCAGGGCCGACGGGGAATTCCTCTGCCTGGCCAATAACGACCTGGTGTTTTCGCCCGGCTGGCTCGCCCCGTTTCTGAAGGCATTTGACCATTACCCGGATGCCGGTGTGGTCGGCAACATCCAAAGGACGGTCGCCACAGGTGCGATCGACCACGCAGGAATCCGAATCGGCCTGGATGGAAAGCCCCATCACATACGCAGCCTTTCGCCGTTGCGGCGCCTCCGGACTTTCTCGACCGTCCCGGCGGTTACGGGCGCATGCATGATGGTCAGGCGGGAAGATTTCCTGGCCAACGGAGGATTCGATGAACGCTACGTCAACGGTTCGGAAGACGTTGATTTCTGTTTCCAGATGGAGAGCCAGGGCAAGCGGGTCATTGTCGCCAACCGCAGTGTCATCGAACACCACGTCAGCGCTTCACGGGGAAGCAGTGAGCACGACGAGGAGAATTGCCGGAAACTCTTCCTCCGGTGGCCCGATGGTCTCGCCCGATTCGGAGCGCGTGACTGGCCGGCCCATTACCTCCGATCCGCCATCGCAAGGCGTGTTGCCCTGGATCCGGCGAACCTGCTCAGTGCCCTGGGTCAGTTCATCGGCCTCACTCGCAAACCGTCCGATCGAGCCCTCGACTACGTTCGACGGCGCATGGCGATCACCCAGGACCACTGGCACCTGATTCTCGGAGGACGGGTCGGCCGGAACATACCCTCTCTCTTTCGCGACTTCCGATTCGAGGGGTTGCATCCATCCAGACACGAAGCCGCGACCTGGATCAAGGAACGGGCCACGATAACCCTACCAGCGGGAATCCCCGTCAACGACGTAAGGATACGGGGAATGGTGGTTCCGGAGCCCTCTGGAGATCCGCCGGCGCAGGGCAACCTCGGTTTGAGATTGCGGATCAATCAGGAAGCATTCCGGTCCTGGAGGAGGCTTTCAGATGGACCGTTCACCCGGGAATTGAAAGCGGAACCAAGAGGGAGTGAGTCCGCCACAGTCCTGGAAATCGAACTTCTGGGTACGGCCTGGACCAACACTCTGGCTTACCTGGGACGAAAATGCGTCACCTGGCCGCTGCCGAAAGCGCTGAAGGCATATCTGCAGAATTTCCGGGCTCAGCGACGAAATCAGAGACTCCAGATTTTCCGGATCGGCATCAATGGGGAAGACATCCTGGATTTCACCCGGCCAAACTCGCCCTTCGTCTATGAGTTCGCGCAACGGAACACCCGATTGGGCATCAATCTGGTCGGATGGTTTACCGGCGAGCTCGGTGTCGGCGAATCCGTACGATGTGCAGCCAAGGCGTTGACGGCGGTCGACCTCCCTCACGCCCTTATTCCCTGCCGGTTGCCCTGCCTGGCCGCCCAGGGTGATCTTTCCTTCATCAACAAGCTGCAGGAAGACAATCCCTACCCGATCAACATCTTTCACATCGACGCGCCCCAATCGGCCGATATCGACCACCACCACGGGCCGGCATTCCGGGAAGGACGCTACAATATCGCCTATTGGGCCTGGGAACTTCCGGAGTTTCCAGATGGGTGGGTCCGCTACTTCGAACATTTCGACGAGATATGGACGCCATCCCGATTCACCACCGAGGCCGTGGGCAGGAAGTCACCCCTCCCCGTCCTCACCATGCCGCACGCCATCGACTTCACACTTCCCGCCCCTGGCGCCCGCACCCGGATGAACCTGCCCGAAGACCGCTTTCTCTTCCTGATGATGTACGATCTGAACAGCTATCAGGAGAGAAAGAATCCCCGGGCAGTCATCGATGCTTTCGCCAGGGCATTCCCCAACGGGAACGATAAGGTCGGGCTGGTGATCAAGGTCCACAGCCTGAGCGGCAACGAAACCGCCTTTGCCGAATTGCAGGAAGCAGTGGGTTCTCTGAACGGGGTTCACCTGCTTTCCCACACCTTGCCGCGATCGGAGGTCTACGATCTGATCGCCGCTTGCGATTGCTTCGTCTCACTGCACCGCTCCGAAGGATTCGGACTCGGGGTCGCCGAAGCCATGTTTCAGGAAAAACCGGTCATTTCGACCAACTGGTCCGCAACCGCGGAGTTCGTCAATCCCGGCAACGGCTGCCCGGTCGACTTTCGCCTGATTCAGCTCGAGAGGACAATCGGTCCCTATGGCAAAGGTCAGATCTGGGCCGATCCCGACGTCGGACAGGCCGCCGACTGGATGCGCAGGGTGGCCGCTGATCCCCTGTTCTGTCGCGAGACCGGCTACAACGCGCGCCAGACCATTCTGAAGCTCTTCTCCCCCCGGGTGATCGGTGGTCTGTTTGAACAACGGCTTCGCGCCATCACTCTTTGGTAGGCGCCTCTCGCAATAACCGGATTTCCAGGTGGTTTACCCGGAACAGGATCATGCGCTTATCCTGCCAGGACGCCTGAACCGGCGGGTCAGCGCTCTCAAATTCAAGCGAGGTTCGACCCGGCTCCAGGCGGACCGGAACCTCGACTGCCTGATCGACCTGATCCACCTCGCCGGACCAAAGCAAGGTGTCGACCGACCGTATCTGCATGTGACATGATCTGCCGGCTCTTAAGTTGAGGACGAGAACCGCATCGACCGTTCGCTCCGAACGATTGTCAACCGCAACTGAGGCGTCGCCGGGAGCCCACCG
>QNAI01000123.1 GCA_003641745.1 Verrucomicrobiota bacterium
GATCGACAAGGATCTGGCCTACGAGGTCGAAGGCGACGTCTACTACCGGGTCAAAAACTTCAAGGGTTACGGCAAGCTGAGCAAGCGGAACATCGAAGAGATGCTCGAAAGCGCCGGCAGCCGGATCGATGTGGACGAACGCAAGGAAACACCCCTCGATTTCGCCCTTTGGAAAGCGGCCAAGCCGGGTGAGCCAGGCTGGGACAGTCCCTGGGGGCAGGGGCGGCCAGGTTGGCACATCGAATGCTCGGCCATGAGCTCCACGCATCTGGGTGAAAGCTTCGACATCCATGGCGGTGGACGCGACCTGATTTTCCCGCACCACGAAAACGAGATCGCCCAGAGCCAGGGCGCCCACGGCGAGGATACATATGCCCGTTACTGGTCACACAACGGGTTCATCGATTTCGCGGGGGAGAAGATGTCCAAGAGCCTGGGCAACTTTTTCACCACCAGGGAAATCACGGCGCTGTACGACCCCGAAGCTGTTCGTTATTTCCTTCTGACGGTCCATTACCGTAGTGGGCTGAACTTCGAGGTCGAGGTCAAGTGCCCCGCCTGCGATGCGCTGCTGGACAAGGACGGCCAGGAGAGCGGCCACTGCCCCGCCTGCGAAACTGAAACGCCAATCGATGTCTTGCGCAAGCAGGTGCGGTTTCCCGGACTGGAGGAAGCCGACGACCGTTTGGCCTACATCTACTCGACGTTGTCCCAGGCCCGCCGCTTTTTGGCCACGGCCAAAAAACCGGGCAATGAAGAACCGGTCACCAGCGGCGTGGAGGGAATGCTGATGACCTTTGTCGTCCATATGCGCAATGACTTCAATTCCAGCGGAGCGCTGGGAGCGCTGAGCAAGCCCCTTGGCGAAGTCAACGGTCTGCTTGATTCGGGCAAGGGCGTCAGCAAGGCCGTTCGTTATCTGACCATCGAACGATTCGTGAACGACATGGAACAGGTGGCGCAAATACTCGGCTGCTTCGGCCAGGATCCCGACACCTGGCTGCAGAACCGGCGGGATGGTAAGGCCGAGCGGTTGGGGCTGGATATCGCCAAAGTAGAGGATCTTCTGGTCAAGCGGGCCGCCGCCCGCGGCGACAAGGACTGGGAGGCAGCCGATCGCATCCGGGGCGAGCTCACTGAATTGGGTGTGGGTGTGCAGGATGGTCCCGACGGCTCGGTCTGGTCGTTTCTCTGATTCTGGTACTCCGGCACCCCCATGACTTTGGCCATAACCTGCAAAACCTTCTTGCGGGACGACGACAACTGGGAATGAACCACCGAACAGGACAGTGACTGGGAGGGTAGTCCGCCAACTGAAAAGAGGGCGGCCATCCCAGGTAACGCGTGCCCGCCTGGCCCACCAAAGCAGAAGACCCGGGTTTCCCCGGGTCTTCTTGTGTCCCTAAATCAGCGGTAATTAACGGAAGAGAGACTTTACACTACCGAAGTTTGCTTTTTCCACAGCAACCGCACAATCGGCTTCGAAATCGAAAGTGAAATCGCCGCAGGTGGCGTCGCCCCAGCTGTCAATCACCAGGTACACGATCTGGTCGGAGCCGGAACTGTTACTGTACGAAATCACTTCCGGTTCCCCTGTAAAGGAATTATCGGAATAGGCAAGGCATGTGAAAGCGCCGGCAGGCGCCACACAGTCAGCCAACACCCACAGGGCACCATCGGCCGTGTTGGTCACCGTGGCGGTGAAATAACAACCGTTGGGAACCTCGATTTCGTAGTAGCTCTCCAGGCCGTCCTCGCCATAGGTCTCGCAGCCCAGGGCGGACACCAGGTTCTCTCCACCACAGGTATTGCCTGTAAAGTAGGTGCCGGTTTCCTGGCTGACCATTTCACAGAAACTGACGTCCTCCGGCGGTGGCGGTTCCTCATACTCACCGATATGGACAGCATCCAGGTATTGATCGGCGCCATCGTCACCCGCGTAGCGGAAGGTGAAAGTCGGCGTGGTGCCTTCATAGGCAACCAGGTCGACAAGCACCTCGGTCCAGACAAAAGCAGCGCCGTCGTACTCATTGCCAAAGTTGTAGACTTCCGTCCCGTTGACCTCGACCGTGAAGTTGGCGCTGGTCGCCCAGTAGGCGTTTCCCTGGGTGGCAAAACTCAAATCGTCACCGACATCGACGGGCCACGAAAAGGTGAGTGTTTCGTCCTGGGGTGTTCCCGCTTGCCAAGCGATGTAGGCGCAGGCAGACCCGGAGTAGGGTGAGAGAAAATCCTGGGACCAGGTGTAGGCAGGATTGGTGACACCCTGGGTCCAACCCGCGGGTGGGAATGCTCCCTCAAAATCTTCGGTGTAATCCGCCTTTCCCGTAATGTACGGGGCTCCGTCACCCTTGGGTGCTTTTTTTGACGGAATTTTCTGAGCCATGGCAAAGGATGCCACGAGCATGAGGATCATTACCAACACAAGCAATTTTTTCATGATTATCCTCCAAAATGGAAATGAAATGGGACAACCTAAGATCTTAACGGCAGGCCCCTAAGAAAAAGGGAAATTAGGGACTTATTTCCCCCTCAATGCACCTTACGCCAGAATCCACTTAATTTTCAATAAATATATCCTTAATTTTCCATCTGGTTCGGGCCAGTAAATCATAAATGACCAAATTGTATGTGGTAAAATGATTTATTCGTGTGTGGTTTTAATTTTCAACAGATTGGATTTTTGTTTTTTCCACATCATAAAAGGCAAACGAACCCCCCGGAAAACTTCCTATCGGGAAATTCGAATCCCATTGAAGACAAGATTCATCCCTATAGGCAATAGGGGGCTGTGCCTGCCCCCTCTCGGAATCAGCGAACCAGATTGATTTTCACGGTGGCAACATGCTCTCCGGCCTGCAGGCGGCAAACATATTTGCCACTGCTTGAAGCACCACCGGAGACATTTCGGCCATCCCAGGTGACCCGGTTCAACCCCTTGGCAAAGGGCCCACGTGCAAGGACCGCGACCCGCCTGCCGGAGAGATCGAAAACGGCAACTTCACCCACCAGATCACGGTCGGAGTTGAAGGCTATCGTGACCCGAGGATTGAAGGGGTTGGGGTAGGCCAGTATTTCAATGGGACCGAAGGCGGGCAGATCATCCACCGGGCTCAGGTCGGGTTGCAGTCCCGCGACTTCAGCCATTGTGGCCGCCGAAGCGATGGTAATCTGGGTCCCGATCTGGGCGGAAAAGGCAATCTGATTCCAATTGTCGTTGGTCTGGTGATAACCGGGGTAACTTCCATAGTCGTAGTCGATGGCCAGGAAGGCCGGAATACCGGCCTGCTGGAAGGGGACATGATCGCTGCCCCAGCTGTTGTAGTCCTTCTGGTTGCCGATGTCGGTGAAGAGCCCGGTGTTTGATTCCATGATGGACATCAGCCATTCCCAAGGGGTTTCGCCCTCGATCCGCACGGCGTAGTGGGTGTCGTAGTAGGCAACCATGTCCATGGTGATGGCCGCAATGATTTCCCGGCCTGCGGAGACCGCTTCGGACACGAAATGCTGGCTGCCGTACAGACCTTGTTCTTCCGAATCGAAAAGAACGAACTGAACAGTTCGTTCGAATTGGCGGCCGGCCGAGATGCGGGCGATCTCCACAACAGCAGCCGTACCTGATCCGTTATCCTCGGCCCCGGGCGCCAGGATGCCTGGGTTCCCCGAAATCGAATCATAGTGTCCGCCTACAATGACATACTCATCAGGATATCTGGTGCCGGTTTTGGTGGCCACAATGTTACGGCAGGGAACACTTCCCGAAGTGAAAGCGTCGAATTCGACGGAGTATCCGTAACCAATCAACTTGTCGGCCAGATAGTCCCCCACAAGATCCTTGTCGGCGGTGTTGTAGAAACGGGTTGAAACGGATTTCAATCCGTCATGGAAAAAATAGGCGTGGCCGCTGATTTCCTGGATGGTCTGGAAAAAGGCGGGTCCACTGACGTTGGCCACAAAATCCTCCACCAGGGCCAGATCCTTGTTGCCGCCCAGGATGAGGGACCCGGTCGCCTGTTCAGCCATTCGGTCCCAACCGTCAGCAGGAGAATCCACCCGGATTCGGGTGCGATTGAAGTCACGGGCCATGAATTCGTCCCGGCCCTCTTTCGGAATCTCGACCAGGAAAACTGCGTCCCGTTGCCAGTGGACATGGCCGAAAGCATCCAGGTCCGGGAGAATCTCCAAAGCATCCAGCGAGCGGCCCTTGCCTTGGAGAAGGAAGAACTCCGATTCCTTGAACCGGGGCTCGAAAGAAACGCCATAACGGTTTTCGTCGCCGGGAGCCACGCGGTCGGCCACCAGAAGGCCACCGGGTACCTTGAAGGTCAGGATGGACAGATTGGGCCGTTCCGGGAAGATGTGCTCACGCTCTGCGTCCGGCAGGAATGCGATTCCCGCAGCCAGAGAAGTCCCTGCGGCAAACAGCAAAACCATTCCGATGATTCCCGTAAGAAAAAACCGAAACCGAATTACGCATAGGGCGACCATGATGAACTCCCGGGTTTCTGAGATGTTTGAAATTTCACCGCCCCGCCGATCCCACGATCAACGGGGCGGGTAATGAAGGTAAGCGGTTTCGCCACCGCTATCCATACTCTATTTGACCAGCATCATCCGACCGGTTTCCATACTGCTACCGGTTTGCACCCGGTAGTAGTAGGTTCCGCTTGCCACCCGTCGACCACCCTCGTCCGCGCCGTCCCACTGGTAGGTGTGGGTGGAGCGGGACAGATGTCCATCGACCAGGGTCTTGACCATACGACCGCTAAGATCGTAGATCCGCAGGGACACATGGCCTTCACGGGGAAGGTCAAACTTGATGTTGGTGATCGGGTTGAAAGGATTGGGATAGTTGTCGTACAAGGCGAAGGCCATCGGCAACGTACTCTTCACCGTGTATTCGAACTCGCCACCCAGGGCGATTTCGACCCCATCCCGGATCTCGCGCAGGCTGTAGTACAACACCGTACCGTTGTCGAAGCGGGAAACATCATCCCGGAATTCAATATGGCCGGAAGTACTGCTGAGCGGATTATCAGTGATTCTCTGTCCGTCTTCGCCGACAGTCCTACGGTAGACGTGGAAGGCCTCAATGTTCGTCGGGTTGTAGTCCCAGGCCAGCTGATGGCCCTCGCCGGCCTGGCTGATCCGGATCTGTGGAGTTTCCACTGCCACCACGAAGTCGGTGACCGTTACGTTGAGGCACCACTCGTTGATGCTCCCGGTGTCGCCGCCAACGTTATCACTGACAAACAGGGTCCAGAGTCCGATGGGGTTTTCCCCGTCGAAATCACTCAAGGCCCCCGGGCCACTCGGTTGGGTGACGAGATCGTAATTGGTCAGGATGTCATCGGCGGAACCTCCGCTCCTGCTGTGCAACCGGACAGTGGTGCCTCCGGGGCTGGTCAGTTCGACAATCAAATCCCCGATCCAGGAGTGTTTAATATCGATATCCACGTTGACGTCCACCATGATGTCACCCTCGGTGACCAGAACCTGGGTCGAGACACCCGCAGGATCAGAATCAGGAATGGAAAGATCCGGAGCATCACAGAAACTCAGGTCAACGCGTGGCGCCATACCGAAGTTGATGCCTGCGGCATGTTCACCTTCGGCCAGTACCACAAACTGCGGAGAAGTACCATAGCCTGCCAGGGTGGCGGTCACGGTATATGAATTCCCGTACATGTTCTCGATCATCCAGGTACCGTCAGGGTTACTCAGGGTGCTGTATCCGCCGGGGTTGGCTTCGATCAGGACGCCACCGGGGCTTCCACCAAGGACCGCGACTTCACCGGACATGCTGCTGGTCCCGGCGCTTTCAGTAGCCGTAAGGAACAATGCGGTATTCTCCAACAATTTCACGCCTTCAGCAGGATCGGTGATAACCGCGAAATTGAAGGAATAATGCACGATCTGGGCACTGGTGGGATTGGCATTGTCATCATACACCATGATGCCGGCGTTGTCGGGCTCATCCGAGGTGCCCATAACGACGAAGGCGTCCAGTGTGGCCTTGTAGGAATCCTGGTCGCCATACCCGGTATAGGAAAGAGCCAGGGTTCCAGCAACACTATGAGGCATGCTCATGATGGGGTGGGATTCCATGCCGCTGACAACCAGCAGCGGGCCGGAGTCGTCCCCGTCCCAGTCGAAGCCGTGAATAACGTCTGCTGCAAAGCTGGGATATCCAGGAGAGCTGATGGAGTCGTAGGCCAACTCTCCACCTTCTGACAGCAGCTTTCCACCGCCGGCCACATAGGCTTCAAGGGCGGCCCTGTAGGCTGCATCCGCCACTGGCTGGATGCTGGCGCCGGATGAGGAGATGATGAAGCTGTAGCCGCCCCAGGTGGCGGGATCGCTGGTAAGGGGGTCTTCCTCGAAGACGACCCAACCTGCATCGGTCAGGATCGTGGCCATGTTAGCAGCAGAAAGGCCCTTCAGGTTGTCACTGCGAATGTGCGGCGGCATGGGATCCTTGGTCTTGCTGTATTTGATGTCCCACTTGGGAGCCAAATCGTCATCCAGGATCAGCACGACACCCAGGGCATCGATGATCATGAACGAATGGGGACCGTCCACCGTGGTGTTGGACTGGCTGCTGCCGTCCAACGCAGTAATCGAATATTCGAACACATCACCGATCCCCAGGCTGCCGGGGGCTTCCGGGAACTCGACGCTGAACATGTCACCGCCCAAGTCCACCATGGTCAGGTCGGCCTGGGGTGTGCCGTTGAGCGTATAGGACACGGTGGCCAAGGCGATTGAACCATTATCGGTGATCATGGCATCCACAGAGGCGGGCCAGGTCAGCAGGGCCTGGTCACGCATGGGAGTGTGGGTGATGACCGGGAATTCGGCGTCCGGGCCCAGGACGAAACTGAAGACGTCCGTGGGAGCGGTCGTGGGTGCCGATCCGGAAATGGCCGCATCGTCGACCACGGTAAGGTAATACTCCACCATGGTGTTGTATCCGGGACCGGGAATGTCGGCAGCCCATTCGTCGAAGTTTCCCGTGGGATTCATGATGACTTCGCCGTAGGTGCCGGTACCATCGAAACGGTAGAACAGCTTCACGGCATCGGTAGCCGAAATGGGGCTGGTGTGGGTAATGTTGGTCACGACAGGATAGGGTCCTGTGATGTCTTCGCTGTCACCCAGGGCCACATGATTGAAGTCCAGGAGATAGGTGGCGCCGATACCCCGGCCACCAAAGGCCTGGAAGATATATCCCACATGGGATCCGCCGTAGAGGGCCTGGTCGGCGGCGACCATACCATCGGCGTAATCCTGGAAGGTGGCGTTGATTCCGGTGTAGAACATGCCCTCGATGATGATCTGGTCAGCTACCTGACCGCCAACCAGGTTGCGGAAGTCCCACCAGGCCGCGGAAATGATTTCGCCATCGGAATGCACCTGGTTGACGATGTCTTCAGGATAATGCTTGGTGGTGTCGGTCCGGCGCAGGAAGGGAGGCGGGCCGGGATTGTAGCTGGTCGCGTCCCACTCCCCGACCAGGGGGTTGTTGCCGTAAGTAGCACCGAAATAATCGCCGAAACCTTCACTGATGGCCCCGGACTCACCCGCATATACGAATCCCGGAACAATATCATTGTGCACAGCGTGGCCGTATTCATGCAGGACAATTTCGCCGTCGTCGGAATCATCTACCCCGCCGTCACCATAACGAATACGGTCTTGACTGGGGCTGTAATCGGAGTTGTCGTCCGAACCCTGGTGGGCGTAGCAGTCGGTGACACGGTTACGAGCGTTGGGGATACCCAAAACGTTCTGGAAGTACTCCTGGAACTCGTTAATGTGGAAGTAGACGTTCACTTCCTGGAAGTGGCCCTCCACGATGGTAGGAGTATATACATACGTCAGTGTGGGTTCATCAGCGCGGGGAGCGGCGCTGTTGAAGACCTCTACCCAAGAGCCGACCAGCAGGCCGGATCCGTCCAGGTTGGTCAGAGTGACAGGGTCCGTGACGCCCGTCAGCTGGCTATCGAATTCACGCCAGCTGTACCTTTCGGGATGATCGTTAAGAGGATTGGCGATGAACACTTCACCTGAACCGGTTGCCATGGCACCCTTGTCCAGACGAACATCGCTGCGGCGGTTTTCCACAGGGGGCTTGATAGAATAGGGCTTGTCCTCGGGTTTGATGCAAATCAGAAGATCACGTGTTTGCAGGGTTTCCATGGAGCTGGCGTCGATGAAGATTTCCCAGTCTCCATATGGTAAGTAGGTAGCCACTTCCGTGCGCCAGGAGAGGAAGTCACCCTCATCGGTTCGCAGGATGACCATTTCTGCTTTGGGCACAGCCCTGACCTGACCATCACCTCCGATTACCTCCATCGCCAGGGCCAGCGCGCCTTCACGGTCGAGGGTGGACTTGTCGGCGTTCAGATTGAATTCCCCGATTCCCAGATCGTTGGTGACGAAAAGGACCTGAAGGTCAATGCTCAGGTGGGTCACGACATATCCGTTGTGAACAGGAACCCCATTTACATAGGCCTGTTTCCAGACATGGAAACCGCTGAGGGAAGAGGTTGTTCGAACATCCTGAAGGACAGCGTCCCCGAATGCGACTCCACCAGCCTTGTCGGCCAGGGCTTCCATGCCAAATAGGACCTTGGCGTTTTCCGCGATAAAGCCGTCGGCGATTTCGGAGGCCGAACCGAAGCCGGGCTTGCGGTCATTGTTGACCAGTTTGCGGGCGCTGCCGTCGTTGTTCATCACCACGGTGATACCCAGATCCTGGCCGGAATCAATACCAAGTGGGGAATAGTCAGTTGCCAGCACCGGTGTCAGACCGGCGAGCAGGATGACTGCCAGGAATAATGATGCAACTTTAGTTGATGGTCTCATTGGAAACTCCCCCAGGGACCAATGACAAACTGCACTACATATTTCTTTAATGAAAAATGCGAACAGCAACCGGCCCCAATGTAACGTGATGATAGGTGATGTCCGATTTGGATTGAAACTGCACTATACCCGATGTAGACCATTGGATACAAGAGGGAAATTGACAATTATCGAGCATTACCTGACCCCGCTTGAGCTGTTGGACCGTCTCGCCCAACTGATTACCCCACCCCGCATCCATAAACACCGATATTGCGGGATCTGGCCCCGAACGCCCGGCTCCGGCAGGTGGATCCATCCCATACGGATCATCCCGTTTCTGACCGGATCCGGGATAAACCCACCGCCCTGGTCGCTTCCGGATCGTTGCCGTTTACTCAATCCGTTGATACCATTGATGTACAAAAATCACTTATCCATTCAATGATTAGGCCCTGATATCAAATCCGTCCCCCAAGTCATCGAGGCCGTGGCCAGCGGCGACAAGAAAGCGGCCGCGGAACTTCTCCCTTTGCTTTACAAGGAGTTGCGCCGTCTTGCCGTTGTGCGGATGGCAAAACTGCCGCCCGGCAACACGCTGCAACCGACAGCGCTGGTCCATGACGCGTATTTGCGGCTGGTCGGAGACCAGGATCCCGGTTGGGATGGGCGAGGACATTTTTTTGCATCGGCGGCCGAGGCCATGCGGCAGTTGTTGGTCGAACAGGCCCGGCGCAAGGCCGCGGTCAAACATGGCGGCGGGCAGAAGCGCATGGATGTCGACAAGGTTGAAATTGCCGTTGACCTTCGCATCGGCGAGATCCTGGCCGTCGATCAGGCGATTGACCGGATGCGTGCCAGCGACCCGCGTAAGGCCGACATTATCCTGCACCGATATTTTGCCGGGCTCTCGCGGGAAGAAACCGCCGCCGTCATTGGGGTTTCTGTTCGCACGATCGATCGGGAATGGCGCAGTATCGTGGCTCGTTTGCATCGTGACCTTCACGGCGACCTTCCCCTGGCGACGGAACCCGATGATGCCAACACCTGAAGAACGGCGCCGTGCTGAAGAAGTGTTCGAGTCCGTTCTCGAATTGCCGCCGA
>QNAI01000124.1 GCA_003641745.1 Verrucomicrobiota bacterium
AAAGCCGGATTCAGCCGCAGTTTATCTCCGTCGGATATCCGCGCAAATACCTGTAGATTAGGCATCTGCGAGTTCTGATCAGGTATTCTCTGCTTCCTTCACGCGGATCAGCCGGGCACGCAAGAACACCGGGACTGTCATAAACAGCGTTCGGCCGTGCCCTTTGCCAAATCTCCGGCCCACAGATGCCTTCGAGGGAAAGATTCAACCCGAAAACGTCCTGGCAGACGCTTCACCCTGCCCCGTCTCGTCGACGCGGATCGCTTCCGGCACGCCCGGATTCAGTCTCGGCGAACTGCCGGTACAATGTCGCATAAGCGCCATCGAGCCGGAGCAGGTCCAGATGGGTCCCGCGCTCAACGATCCGGCCATGATCGAGGACCAGGACAAGGTCTGCCTTTCGGATGGTGCTCAACCGATGGGCGACAACAAAGCTGGTTCGGCCCCTGAGCAGGCTGGCCAGGGCTGCCTGCAGGCGTGACTCCGTGATCGTGTCGACTGAACTGGTGGCCTCATCCAGAATCAGGATGCGCGGATCGGCCAGCATGGCCCGGGCAAAACAGACGAGCTGCTGCTGCCCCAGAGACAGACCGATCCCATCCTCGGAAACCTCGGTTTCGAATCCGTCGGGCAGGCTTTCAATAAGATCGAGACAATCAAGCGAACGAACCGCCTGCACCACTTCCTCATCCGCCGCCCCGAGCTGCCCGATCCGGATATTCTCCCTGACGGTGCCCTTGAAGAGAAAATTCTGCTGCAGCACGATGCCCATCTGCCGGTGAAGAGAGGACGATCTGATGGCCAGCATGTCGCGGTCATCGATCCGGATGGATCCCGCGTCGGGCAGGTAGAATTTGGAAAGCAGATTGATCACCGTGCTCTTTCCGCCACCGGTATGACCGACCAGGGCGACGGTCTGGCCCGGTTCGGCCTCGAAGCTGACCTCTTCCAGAACCGGCTTTTCCGGATCGTAGCGAAAACAGACCCGGTCGAAGACAACACTACCTTGTATCGACTGTATGGATACCGCATTTGGGCGATCCTTCCAGTCCGGCGCACGGTCAAGCAAACGAAAGACCCGCTCGGCACCGGCCATGGAGCGGAGCGCGAACGAAAACTGGCGGCCGAGTTGCGCGACCGGAGTGAAGAAGATGCTGGTCAGGAAGAAAAACGTGATCAGATCGCCCACCGGCATGGTCTCCGGGGAATTGAGCACCAACCACCCCCCGACCAGGAGGATGGCGGCCACACAGATCTGGGAACTGAACTCCAGGACCGGCATGTAGAACGCCGTATGGCGATCGAGGTCCACGTTGTACCCGGCATGATCCTCGGCCAGGTCGCGGAACAATCCGGCGTTGATATCCTCGCGCACAAACCCCTGCGTCACCCGGATCCCCTTGACCGACTCGGCGATGGTGGCGATGACCCGCGAAAAGCTTTCCTGAAGCGTTCGCGACGCCCGGCTCATCCGCTTTCGAAATGACATGTTCAGCAGGTGAATAAACGGTGCCGCCACCAGGATGACGAGAAAGAGGCGCCAGTTGTAGTAGACCATGAAAACGGTCGCTCCCGCCATCTGCCCGACCTGGACCAGACTGCCGAAGAAGACACGCTGCACCCCGCGTCTCAAGGTGTTAACGTCGGAGGTCATTCGCGATATGATCGAACCCAGTCGGGATCGATCATAGAAGGGCATCGGCATGCGCAGGAGTTGGGCCATGATCTCATTGCGGAGGGTATGCACCACATCCTCCGCTATCTGCATGCCCAACTTGAGGCGAAAGTGCATGGTCAGGGACGCGAGGGCGCACAGTCCGGCGAACCCCAGCATGCCCAGTACGATGCCCGGTCGGTCGCCCCGGGTGATCGGCCCGTTGATGACCGCCCCAAGCGACCAGGCGATCAGTGGCATCTGCAGGCCGCGCAGAACCACGAATACGAAGAGCCAGTTTCGCCTGGCCGCATAAGGCCTGGTGTATCCAAAAAGCCGTGCCAGAATTCGGAAATCGAGTGGCGACTCCCGCCGGTCCCGGATCCGACCGTCGGTTCGGGCAAGGGACAGATCGTGGCGGATCTCGCTCAATTTGCCGTCCTCCTTCGCAGATCGGACTGCCGGAGCAGTTCAAGGCTCTCCGCGTCGATCGACTGCACATCGATGGCGCGTCGATAGGGGCCCGGATTCTTCATCAGATCGGAGTGGGTTCCGATCTGGGCGATTCGACCGCCCTTGAGCACGACGATTCGATCCGCCCGGGCCAGGGTGCTCAGCCGGTGGGCGACAATGAACGTGGTCCGACCCTCGATCGCCTGATTGATGGCTTCAAGAATCTCGTGCTCGGTCTCGGAGTCGATCGACGCGGTGGGATCATCCAGGAGTAGGATCGGTGGCTCCATCAGGATGGCTCGGGCAATCGCCAGGCGCTGCCGCTGGCCACCGGAAAGATTCAGCCCGCTCTCGCCCAGGATGGTCTCATACCCGTCCGGAAATTCCCTGATGAACTCATGGGCACAGGCAATCCGAGCCGCCTGTTCAATCTGGTCCCGGGTCGCCAGGCGATGGCCGTAGGCAATATTCCAGGCGATCGTGTTGCTGAAGAGGAAATTGTCCTGGAAAACGATGCCGATCTGGCGCCGGAGGTCGCCGAGTCGGAGGTCGCGAATATCGACGCCGTCCAGACAGATTCGCCCCCCGGTGGGATCGTAGAACCGCGGAATCAGACTGAGAAGCGTGCTTTTGCCCGATCCGGTGGCCCCCGCCACCGCAATCACCTCCCCGGCCGGCACCTCAAAATCCACCCCGTGAAGGACGCTGCCTTTTTCGGTGTACTCAAAGCTGACGTTCTCAAACCGAAGGGCACCCTTCGCCCGATTCACCGCGATGGCGCCCGGCCGTGAATCCACTTCCGCCGGAGAATCCAGGATCTCGAAAATTCTGCGCGCACCGATCAGGCTCTGTTGGATACTGTCCGCCACGTCTGCGATATGGGACACCTGGTTGGCCGATTGCTGGAGGAGGCGGGCAAAGACAACCAGCCCGGTCCCGATCGGGAGGTTGCCGTCGAGGACCAGGAACCCGCCGTAACCCAGGAGAACAAAAAGACTGCTCTGGGTCAGGAATTCGACCGTAGGCCGGAATACCGTGACCTTCCGGAAAATTGAATACTGCTGCGACCGAACCCGCTCGTTGCTGGCCACAAATCGGGCCGCCTGATGGTCCTCAAGATCGAATACCTTGACGGTCCGTATCCCCTGGATGGTCTCCGAGAACACGAGGACGAGTTCGTCCATGAGAGCGCGCGTCCTTCGGTAAGCCGGTCGGATCAGTCTTGAGAAGATCGCCGTGGCAATGCCGATCAGGGGCATGACGGAAAGGCAGGCCAGGGTCAGACCGACATGGATGTTGACCATGTAGATCATATAAACGGCCAGGGTCAGCAGAAGAACGATACTCTGCATCAGGACACCTTCGATAAAGAGCCGAAGGGTCTGCACGTCGCCGGAAACGCGGTTGATGATGGCGCCGCTGGCATTGTTGTCGAAAAACCGGAAACTCAGCCGCTGCAGTTTCTCGAAGACTTCAGTGCGCAGATTGAAGGTTATCTTCTGGTGCACCAGCTTTGACAATGCGATCTGGTAGGTCCCGTCGAGGAAGCCACGAACCAGGGCGATCAGTAGAATCGCCCCGCTCAGGACACTCATGACCACGAGCGGCGGCCACCCGGAGGGAGGATGGAGACCAAACGGCCACCGCGGCGGTTCCACTGCAGGATCGATCACATGCCGGAGAAAATCAATCGCCACCCCGGTCAGTCCGAGTCCCCCCAGCCCCATGGCAACCAGGATCAACTGCAGGACCAGCACCTGGACACAGGCACGGCGATAGCGCCAGCTGATCTTCAGAAGCCTCAGAATGACGGCTTCGTTCGAAAGTTCCTTCTCCTTTCTCGGTTTGGACTCGCCCATGAACCCGACGATGTCGGGCCCTCCCACCTTCGTTGGCTTCACCCGGCGTCGCCAGCGAAATCTCCTGAAATCGTCGCGTCTCGGGCTTGAGCCTCGCAGACAATACCGTCCATACTGCCCCATGGCATCCCGTCCGAACATCCTCCTGATCTTCACGGATCAGCAACGATTCGATACCATCGGCGCCCTCGGCAATCCGTTTGTCCGCACGCCGAATCTCGACCGGTTGGCATCGGAAGGCACCGCCTTCACTTCTGCCTACACCCCCGCCCCGGAATGCGTTCCCGCGCGGTGCTGCCTCACCTTCGGCCAGTACCCCGCACACACCGGTTGCTTCAGTAATCGGGATCCCTTTCCCTTCGAAAAGAAACAGACCATTTTTGATGCCCTGACCCGAACCGGGTACCGGACCCATGGCGTTGGGAAATGCCATTTCACACCTTCGGAAGCCGCTTACAAGGACAACGGTTTCGAGACCCGCGAGTGCCAGGAGGAGCTGACGTCGAATCCGGAAAGGGATCACTACCTCCAGCACCTCTGGTCCAACGGATTCAAGCACGTGACCGATCCGCATGGGGTCCGGGGCGAGCTCTACTACATGCCGCAACCCGCCCAGATGCCGGCCAGGCTCCACCCGACGCAATGGGTCGGAGACCGGGCGGTGTCCTTCGTTCAGGAACAGGCGAGCGAGGACAAACCCTGGTTCCTCTACGCCGGCATCATCCATCCGCATCCACCCTTCTGCCCGCCGGCTCCCTGGCACAAACTCTATCGGGACCTCGATATTCCGCCTCCTCACCTGCCCCCGAATTTCGAAGATCTGCAGATCCGGATCAATCGATCGCAAAACCGCTATAAGCGCTTTGATCAGGGCTCCGATCTCTGGCGCATCCGCATGATGCGCGCCTATTACTTCGCCTGCATCAGCTTTATCGACTACCAGGTCGGACGCGTTCTCGATGCTCTCGAGGCCACCGGGCAACTCGACAATACGCTCATCGCCTTTTCCTCCGATCACGGCGAACTCCTCGGTGACTTTGGTTCGGTCGGAAAGCGCAGCTTCCACGATGCCGCATCACGAGTGCCCCTTATTGTACGGCATCCCGGAACGTTGCCGTCCGGCGAGACTCGCGACACCCCGGTCAGCCTGATCGACCTTACCCGGACCTTTGCCGATACGGCCGGCGCTGAAATCGAGACCCACCAGCTCGACGGGAAGAACCTGGTCGATCTCGCCGGCAAGCCACCCGAAGACCGCACCGTTTTCACCCACCTGATGCAAGGTGCGAACGGCTTGTACTCGGCCGTCAACCATCGCTGGAAATACGCTTACAGCGCTCCCGACCAGAGAGAATTTCTATTCGATCGAAAAAAGGATCCGACCGAAACGCACGACCTGATCGGTGTCTGCAACCAGCCGGAGTGGCCGTCGAGCCAGGCGGCGACCGATATGCGCGACCAATTGATCACCCACCTCCGCGAAGCAGGGCAGACCGACGCGGTCGACGGAAACGGCTGGAAATCCCATCCGATACAATCCCTGCCCGAAAACCCCGACGGAGCCCTTGTCTATCAGGATCATCCCTGGGCCGATCAGAGCATTCCTGGATATTCCTAATGGGGTCAGGCCGTTGTTTGTATACGAATCAGATTCGTATACAAACAACGGCCTGACCCCATTACCCGAGTTAGATGATCAATCCAGCCGCGTCATACCAGGCGCGGCAGGCTCGCAGGTCAAAGGGTCGTGCCCCCGCCAGATAGTGGTTGCGGCACACCGCCCCATCACAACGCCATTCAATTTCGTAGAACGCCTGCACCTCGGACGCCGACACTGTTCCGAGGACCTTCCTGCCATTGGGTGGAACCACCGCATCCCCACCAAACCGAATATCCGCACCGCAACGAACGGTTGCCTCAATCCTCGCCGGGCAAAGTGTATCGTTCACCGCCACCACCGCCTGCGTGCCTGCTTCTGGTTCATCCAGCATCAGGCAGACATCCTGCTGAACACGTTTGATTACCCCATAAGCCAACTTGCGTGCCCCGAAATAATCCACCACCGCATCCGAAATAAGAGGCCAGCCATCACGCACGTTCCACCAGAGGATCCCGGAACGACGCCCTTTTCCGATGCGGAAGCGCTCGATCAGAAATTTCAACGCCTCCGCTTGAGAGACCTGTGAGGCAAAGGTGAAATCATCCAGATGATCCGGGACTTCGCCAAAAAGCACGCGAATCTGATTCGCCATCAGCGGGATGCGATAATTGTAGGCCGTTCCCCGCGGTTGCGGCCTGGCGGCATGGGTGAGCCACTCCTCATTGTCCTTCCATGGCCAGAGATTTTCCGGCGTCATCATCTTTTCCAGCGACGATCGTGACGGGCAGCCATGGTATCCGGTCTCGCTCGCAAAATGAGCGTTGGACGACAGGTAATACTCACCCTTGAAATCGTCGCGCGGACCCCACAGGTGATCCTCCGGCCGCATTTCGTGCGGAGCCCCCAATTTCCAGAGTTCGGGACTGATATAGGGCGAGCTGGGCAGATAGTCGCGCCACGGATCCAGACGGCCGCAGGCAGACCTCAATACTTCGCGGGATATCCTGTCGTCCACGTTCGGGTCACAGGTCGGTTTGGCGAATAAATAAAACGCATCGATCTCGTTGTTTCCCGCCCACAGAACCAGTGACGGATGATTGCGCAGGAGCGGAATAATGACCTCCGCTTCCCGCCTGACCTTTTCGTAAAATTCCGGGGTCTGCGGATAGAGCGCACAGGCAAAAGCGAAATCCTGCCAGACCATGACACCCTCCTTATCGCACCGGCGAAAGAACGCCTCCGTTTCGTAAACACTGCCGCCCCAGCACCGGATCATATTGCAATTGAGATCGACAACCAGATCCAGAGTCTCCTCCAGGCGAGCGGCATCGCGACTGTGAAATGCATCAAGCGGAACCCAGTTGGTTCCCTTGATGAAGACCTTCTCGCCGTTGACTACAAAGCCAAACGCGCCCTCTCCATCCACATTGGTGCATTCTGTTCTCTCCAGCCTCACCGTGCGGAAGCCCTGGCGGGTTTTCCATTCCGCCCGCACCCGCCCCTGTTCATCGATCAGTTCCAACCAAACGTCGTAGAGCGCGGCCTCGCCAACCCCGCGGGGCCACCAGAGGTCGATATTCTCCAGGTGACATTCCGCATGACCGTGCGAACTCAACACTGGAAATCGCTTTTCACAGACCACGGTCTGACTCTCCTCCGAAGCAACCGTGAGGCGTACCGACCAAGTATCGGCCAGCCAATCCGCGGTGGCGATATCCCATCTCACGACGACTTGAGCACTGCGTCCGGCCGGAGCAACAGACGTGGTCGCCAGATAGACACTACGGAAGCGGATCTCCGGATTGACTTCCAAGCGGACATCGCGCCACAAGCCGGCGGATACGACGCGCGGCATGATGTCCCACCCGAAACCGTGGGCGGCTTTGCGGACGGACAGTGATTCCCAATTGTTCTCCATCGCCCACTCACCCGGCTCAACCGTCCGCTCCCGGGCCGCAAGCACGGCCGAATCGATGCCGATCACAAGATCATTCTCCCCGGGCCGGAGGCGGCCGGTCACATCAAGTCGATGCGGGATCAGCATATTCTCCAGCACCCCTATCCTCTCCTTATTGAGCCACACGGTGGCCAGCGTATCGACACCTTCCAATACCAGTTCGCACCGCTCAGTGGAAACCTCCTCCGGAACCTCGAAAGAGCGGGAATACCACCACTGGTGCATCTCCAGTTCGCGCAATCGATAGATATTGTTTCCCCGAGCCAGATCCTCCGGCAGCAGGTCGGCACGGATCAGGTCGAGTTCCACATTTCCCGGCACTTGAGCCAGGACGGGATTCCACTCCGCCGGGATTTCCGGGGCCTCCATCCGGGTCGATCGCTTGCGTTGCGGGCCAAACTGCAAGGTCCACGCTCCATTCAAATCAATACGCTCAATATCCATCGTCCATTGCCTCGTTATGTGAGTAAGGGTGCGTCCCCGGTGGCGATCTTCATTCTCCAGATACCACAGGGCTCTACGTTGGTCGAGCAGCAGACACAACAGCCCGGATGTCTCACAAACTTCAGAAGGGGGCCGACTGAAGGGGTCAACCGGTCCGATCGGCGGGGTGCCACCGGGTTTCCGCACCATTCAGGGTCACTTTCTGATTAGCGGATTGCATCGCGGTGGATTCCGGCTACTGTGAAAGGAGCCTTTCTTCACCAAATCCGATCATGTTTCCGACCCGTTCACAAGGGCATCGATTGCTGAAGGTGTTGATCCTGACAGTGATCTGCGGATTGACACCGCTCCAGGGAACGGATTTCCAGCCCGTTGGATTTCGCCTTGAGGACCGTGCCGTCCTGATCGCCGTAGACGAAGGGGTGCGGCGTGTCCGACTCGAGGCGCGCAATGCCGAGACAGGAACCTGGGAGATTGTCACCGTGGCCCACCTCGACGGTCGCGCGGGACATATGAAGCTCCGCCTTCCCAACGGCCTGCCGCTCAGCAACCTGCGCTGCGAAATCAGTCGGTCGGATCCCTTTCCGGCCACCTTCTATGAGGGCTCGACTTCGTTCTCCGAAACCGCGGACCAGTCCAACGAATCCCGTGGCCTGATAAACGGGTCGGGACCGGAGGATGGCACCAGGACCGATACAACCACCGAAGTCACGGTGGAGGAGTCTGACATCTGGAAATGGCGGGGCCGAATCCTCTACTTTTTCAATACCTACCGCGGACTGCAGGTTTTCGATCTGACCGACATCTCCAATCCCCGACGGACAGCCTCGCTGCGCATGCCCGCCGTGGGCGAACAGATGTACCTGGCCGGCGACGACCATGTCGTGCTTCTGGCGAACAATTGGGACAACTGGTACGGGGGCGGCGGATCCGCGACTTCCGAGATCATTCTGGTTCGGCATGCGAACGAGGAACTTGCCGTGACCGACCGGTTCGAGGTCGAGGGAACCTTCGTTGAAAGTCGAATGGTCGGCAGCACCCTCTACGCGGTCACCCGAATCTGGGAACAGAGTCAAAACCCCGATGGCAGCTGGCAGGTGCGCGCGGGCTTGAAGGTTTACGTGATCGACCTGGCCGATCCATCAAATCCCAATCAGGGGGAAACCCTGGAGCTCATGGGAGACGAAAACGGTTACTTCTATAATGCCGTTGTTTCCGCAACGCCCGACTATCTCTTCGTTATTCCGACCACTTACGACAGCACGACGAGAAGTTCCCGCTCGGAGGTTCATATCATCGATATCAGCAACCCCGAAGCCCCCTTGGAAGTCAGGAGCAGAATCCATCTGCGCGGCCGGCTCAACGACAAGTTCAAGCTGCGCGAACGAGACGGCATCCTGACCACGATTACTCAATTGTCCGGTAACGCAGTGGCGGCTCGCCTGACCAGTATCGAGAACTTCGATCTCAATGCCACCGGTTCCGAGTCACCTCCCCTCTTGGGATCGGTGACCCTGGCACCGGACGAAACCGTGCGCGCAACCCGTTTCGACGGAGATCGCCTCTACGTCGTGACCTTTCGGCAGATTGACCCGCTTTTCATGGTCGATCTCTCCAATCCCGGCAAACCGACCGTCCTGGCCGAGCTGGATGTCCCGGGCTGGTCGACCTATCTCGAACCGATGGGGCCCCGGCTGCTTTCGGTCGGCGTCGAGGACAGGCGTGTCGCCGTCTCGCTGTTCGACGTCGAAAATCCCGAAACCCTCTCCATGCTTGAACGGGTCCATCTCGGGGAAGAGGACGGATATTCATGGAGTGAGGCCAACTACAACGAAAAGGCCGTCGGCCTTTTCCCGGACGAAGAACTTCTCGTCCTGCCGTTCTCCGATTACACCGAAGGCGCCTACCGGACCCGGATGCAACTCATCGATGTGGGCATGGATTCTCTGACCAGGCGCGGGGTGATCAGCTC
>QNAI01000125.1 GCA_003641745.1 Verrucomicrobiota bacterium
CGCAGAGGCGCAGAGAGCTGAATATTAGGGTTCCAGGGGTGTTTTTGGAGAGAATTAACCTCATAGTTTCATAAAATTGAACAGAACGTATTCCAAGAAATTGCATTCCAACAGGTTATGTCATTAGATAGCGGAATCGATAAGGCCACTGGAAATGAGAATAGGAGAAATACATCTTCTCGGCCCACTAATCTTCACGAATCACCACGAATCCAAGGCTGCTGCCGAATTTATTAGTGAGGATTCGTGTGAATTAGTGGGCGTGTCTTCCGATCTTTTGAAACGTTAGCGTAACAGGAGACAACCGGGCTGACCCTGTTCATCCTGTAAATCCTGTCCAAAAAAGCCCAGATCATCCATACTTCCGGTAGAGGGTCACATGTCGCACATCGGGGACCACATCGAAGCGGGAACGAAATACATCCAGAAAATCACTACGGGAGGCGGGTTCCCCGTTGATGGTCTCGATCAGGATCCTGTTCAGGGGCTGAAACTGCCGATTCAGGAGATGGTCGAAGACGGACAGGACGCTCAACAGGTCGTCATCTTCAGGTTTGATCCGGATTTCGATCTCTCTGCCCAGGCGCTGGGAGGTCAGCACCAACTGACTGCCCCGATAGACAAGATGGTTGCTTGCCACACGGCGTGGCAGCGTACCCTTCAGGTCCTCCAGCGGAAGACCGCAGAGTGAGATGGGGTCCTGGGCGGAGATCCAGAAGATCCCGGCTGTTTTGGACTCCATTTTCTGCAGGCGACGAAAAGCGGCCGGACTGATGAATTGGGGACCGGGAATGTTTTGGAAAAAGTAGCCGGAGAAGAGCTCTCCGGACAGTTCCATCAGTCGAAGCGTTCGGAAGAGCGAGCGCCATTGAAAGGCCTCCGACTCCCGGATCAGAAGTTCCCGGAAGAGGATTCCGTAGCGGTCGAGGAGCAGTCGGACTCTGTCCTTCCGCAATTCTTCGTCGTCAATAAGACCATCCGATTCTTCGGTGCCCGTCACCTGATACCATCGACCGGCAACGGGAAGGGCGCCCTGCATCCGCTTCAGGTGGGAGCGTCCCCTGCGGACTGGTCGGTTGCGATGGGGGCGCGAGGTGGTGAGCGAACGCGCCTTGGGCAGATCGAAGCGGTTCAGGATCCCCTTCCGCAACGCGATGAAACCATCGTTGGTGAGTGTCGTTCTCCAAACGGCTTCCCAGAGAGCCTGATTGAGATCAGCGGTCTTCAGGCCTGAACGATCCTTGAGTTCGGAAAAGTCAAGTCGGGGAGCGTCATGACCAAAGTGGGATTCAATCGGCGATTCGATCGCTTCGTGCTCAGACCCTGCCGGTCGACGACTGTTTTCCCGCAGATCCATATCCCGATGATAAGCAAAACAGATCTTCTGTCCCTCCAGACCATACCAGAGAATCTCACCCTCCTGCATGAGCGAGTCGAGAAACGGAGGTTGGTAGCGCTTCATTCGGGCCGGGAATATCTCCGATTCCCATAGTCCGGCCGGGGCGGGATGGAAGAGCAGACGATCGAGGCAGTCGGAGAAACCGTCGAGATCCTCGCCAGGGTCGGCCAGTCCCTGCTCGGTCGCCAGGAATGGGACCAGATCCTCCAGGGGCCGGGGTGCAAAGGGCGGAGTGGCCCGGGCCCGTTTGAGGCGTAGCAGGAATTCGTAGTTGGTGGCATCGCAGACAAGGGCGTGCCCGACTCCTTCGATCAGAAGTCCCTCGATCACCTGATCGGACTCGATCAGATCTTCCAGATGGGCCTCGATGGCCGATGCGGCGAGTCCAAGGCCTTCCTGGACCTCATGGCGGGACACAGGACCGTGAAAGGAAATCCAGTCGCTCAGCCAGTTCGATGAATTGACCTCGGGAGCGCGATCAACGAGGGGAGCGAGCGGTACCGGGTTTCCTCCATGGTCGATTACTTCGAACGGGGCGTCTCCAAAAAAGGAGGTCAGGCCGGCTGCGTTCTCGCTCGCAACGATCAGCTTTTCACGTCCCCACTTGGGTTTCAGCCACAGCATCTTGTCACGAATGGGATCCGGGATCTGGACGGATTCTTCGGGCTCTTGTCGGGAGATCAGGATTTCGAATTCGCTCTCCGGGAGAAAGACCCGCTCCACGATCCAGTCCAGCATCTCATCGGGGTCGCGTGGCGCGTAGCCCTCTTCGAGTCGCTTACGTTTTCGTTCAAAGGCTTCGACGATTTCCGGGGGAATGGCCGGTCGGTTTTCCTGGTCAAAAACGACTTCCTTGAGCAGATCCGTATTCAGATTTGAAGGACGATCTACCTTGGGATCGTCGCGTGAATACATGTACTGATTCACCTGGCGCCAGGCGGCACTCTGGGCAAAGGGCGATGCGGAGGAGGTTCTTGTTTCCGAATACTGAATGACGCCTGTTTCAATCTCGGTCAGAACCTGCTTCAGGGAATCGAGATCAAACTCATCCCGGAAACAGGTCCGCCAGGTTTCGAGCAGGATGGGGAAGTCCTCGAAATGCAGGACGGATTCCATCAGTTTCTGTGACCGCAGGCGGGTCATCCAGAGTGGTACCCGTTGATTCGGGCGCGAGCGGCTGATCAGCATGGCACGGCCGGCGCATTCGCGGAATCGCGCACCAAAGAAGCCGGAGCCTTCGAGGCGTTTTCGGATCAGAGCCTCCAGGCGCGACGAGGTGACGAGCGAGAGCAACTCATCCGGACTCACTTCGATCGGGACCATCAGGGCAACGCAGTCGTTGTTTACAAATACCTCCAGTCGTTGGTGGTAACGGTCCTCCCAGGCAGCATCGAGGGCCAGGGCAAAGGGACGATTCAGTTTACCGCCCCATTGGGTATGGAGAATGACCTGGTGACCCTCGGCTGTTTCCGGTCCGCTGGCCGCGTATTCGACCAGCAGGTGGTGTCGATGGGGCAGGGGCTCGCGAGTGACTTTTCGCTGACTTTTCAGGTACTCGACCAATCGGGTGGCCGAGACCTCGTTCATGGAATGTTCGGTCACCAGCGATTTCAGAAACTCCGGATCTTCCAGTTCGGCGTCCGCCCGCTCGAGAAAGCGGCCGATCGCATCGGAGAAATGAAAATCCCGGTAATTGTCTTCCGCGATCCAGAACGGAATTGACGGTGCGTTGGGCGAGGCGGGCAGAACGAAGACGTCGTTGTGGGTGATCTTCTGGATCTTCCAGGACTGGGCTCCCAGGGTGAAAACCTGTCCCACTCGGGCCTCCCAGACGAATTCCTCGTCCAGCTCACCCAGCCGGGAATCCGATTCCCCGTGCCGCAGATGAAAATAGCCGCGATCCGGAATCACGCCACCGGACAGGTAGAGCGCCTGAAGCGCGCCTTTGCGTGCCCGGATGGTCCGGTCAATCCGGTCGATCGAGACCCTCGGTTTCAGCTCCCTCAGGCGGGTCTCGGCATAGCGCCCGGCCAGCATATTGACCACGAGATCGAATTCGGTCGGTCGGAGATCGCGGTAAGGGTAGGTCGTGGTGAGGAACCGGTAGAGATGGTCGAGGTTCCATCGCTCGACACCGACCATCGAGAGTATCACCTGGGCCAATACATCCAGGGGCTTTTCGATCGGGCTGAGCGGCTCGATATCCCGCATCTGGATGTGACGGGAAAGGACCGCCGCCTCCAGGAAGTCCCGCGAGTGGGTTGGGAAGAGCACCCCCTTGCTTGTCTGTCCAACCTGGTGGCCGGCGCGACCGATCCTCTGAATGGCCGACGAAACGGCCGGGGGCGACTGAACGAGAACGACTTCATCGAGGGATCCGATGTCGATCCCCATCTCCAGGGTGTTGGTGGCGATGATGGCACGCAGATCACCCGCCTTCAGCCTGGTTTCGACCTCCTCCCTGATCTCACGGGAAAGCGATCCGTGGTGGGCGTAGGCGAGAGGGCGGGGTTGATCCCGATTGATCTTCAGGGCCAGCTTCTCGCAGAGGCGACGGTTGTTGACGAAGAAGAGGGTCGATCGGTTCCGCTCGATAATGCCCTTGAATTCCTCAACCAGAGGGTCCCAGACCGAATCGTCGGCCCCGTCCTCATCTTCGTGGGTGATTTCCGGGAAGGTGACCGTCAGCTGGTAGTTTTTATTCAGATTCGACCGGATCTGTGTGATCTCGCGGGGGGTGGTGTTGTCACCTTTCCGGATGAAGCCAGCGACGAAGGCGGCAACCGTTTCCATGGGTCGGATTGTGGCCGAAAGGGCGACGCGCTGGAACTCCCCGGACAAGAGAACGAGCCGATCGACGGCCGAGATCAGGTAGGTGCCTCGGCGGGTGTCGAAAACCCCGTGGATCTCATCAAGAATGACGGACTCCAGGGCCGTCAGCATACTGCGCCCGCCCTGGGAGGAGAGCATCAGGTTCAGGCTCTCGGGCGTCGTGATCAGAATCTCCGGCGGGTGACGCAGCATCTTCCGCCGATCCGACTGGCTGGTGTCACCGCTGCGGGTCTGGACGCGGATGCGCGGAAAGGATTCTCCGGCCTCCTCAAAGACCTTTTCCAACTCCCTGAGCGGTGTGATCAGGTTGCGGCGAATGTCATTGTTCAGGGCCTTCAGCGGCGAAATGTAGAGCACCCGGGCGGCACCGGTCTCCCAGGTCCCGGTCACGAGCTGATTCAGGGCCCAGAGAAATGCGGTCAAAGTCTTGCCGCTTCCCGTCGGAGCGGTCACGAGGACATGCTCCCCCTCGGCGATGACCGGCCAGGCCTGCTCCTGCACGTCGGTTGGTGTCCCCACCTGCTCCCTGAACCACCTCCTGATGAGGGGATGAAAGAGATTCAGGGATTCGCCGGATTCAGGCATGGCCGAAGGAAACCCTCCGCCCGAGGTTCCGGCAAGGTATACCCGACCTCCCGGTGGGTTGAACGTCACTTCACAGGCAGGTCGGAGTGGATGTGCCGGGAGTGTTTGGGAACCCGACTTTGATCACCTTTTTGAACAGCGAAAGATTGATGTCTGCTCCAGGATCGGCGATCGTCGGTCCGACCATGAATGACGATCGTTCCATCCTGAGGAACCTGGCTGAGAGACAGGCGGAAATTGCCGGGTTGCCGATTCACACCGAGACCATTGCCGAGTGGAAGCGGCTGAACGCCAATAAGCCCGGGCGCCCCATGGTCTGGATCAACGAGATCCCCTGGCATGAGATGGATGTGGACGGTGAACTCACCCTCCAATGCTCCGATCCTTTCTGCCGCTCTGTCGAAGAGACCTTGCGTCGGACGCTCTACCAATGGAATCACATGCGCGGGGACATGGTGGTGGAGGCGCGGTTCGATTCGCCCCTGGTCATCCATGATTCCGGATTCGGCATTGATGAAGACGTGGACATCGAGATCACCGACCATCGAAGCGGCATTGTATCCCGTGAATTTCATAACCAGATCGATTGCGAGAAGGACATCGAGAAGATCCGGAGGCCGGTCCTCAGTCACGATGAAGAGGCCAGTGAGAAGGATTTTCAACGACTCAACGATTGCTTTGGAGATATCCTGACCATCGAAAAGACGGGCATCGTCCATCGATGGTTCGCTCCCTGGGATGAGCTGATCCGATGGTGGGACGTCCAGCAGGCGATGATGGATCTCATCCTGCGCCCCGAGCTTGTCCATATGGCCATGGATCGGCTGGTAACGGCTCATCTCTGTCGTCTAGGGCAATGGCGCGAGCTGAATCTTCTCACTTACCGCGAAGGCAATCACCGCGTCGGATCCGGGGGGATGGGCCTGGCCGACGAATTGCCGTCGGAGGGATTCGATCCCGATCATGTTCGGACCATGGATCAATGGGGATGTGCCACAGCGCAGATTTTCTGCGATGTCTCTCCCGAGATGCACGAGGAATTCGCCCTGCAATACGAACGGCGCTGGCTGGAACAGTTTGGGCTGAACTACTATGGCTGTTGCGAACCGTTGCACGGAAAGGTGGACATCCTGCGAAGCATCCCGCGTCTGCGAAAGATCTCGACCAGTCCCTGGGCCGATGTGGCAAAGATGGTCGAGAATACAGGGAGCGACTATGTGCTGTCCCACAAACCGACTCCGGCCATATTTGCCGAAGATGCCTGGAATCCGGAACAGGGTCGGCGACGTCTGTCAGAGGCACTGGAAAAGGCGGACGGCGTTGCGATCGAAGTCATCATGAAAGATATCAGCACGGTCCGCAATGAGCCCCGCCGACTCTGGGAGTGGGCCGAGATGGCAATGGATCTGGCGACTTCGGGGGGAGTCGCTGCGCGACGGAGATCGGAGAAGATGTGACGGATTCGACAAGCTCACCGCGGGCGGATGCTTTGGAGGGAGTCGCTGCGCGACGGAGATCGGAGATGGAGTCGCTGCTTTTGGATGGAGAGGACGGAGGTCGGGGTCATTGCTCATATCATGCATGCAATGCGTGATATGTGCTTTGACCCCTTCGGTTGCGCGGAAGGAGGAAAAGAGGTCTGAAGGGTCGAAGGGGACGGGCAGAATGGGCTGGGTTAGTCCTGTCTCAGTAAATCAAAGACCGGAAATCCTTGATCCGGTGAAAGGTGATCATGTTTGTGTCGTGGGCGTTCCGTGCGTTGCGGTCGCCCGATCGTGACAGTACGACGAGATCCTCCCCGTCGATTGCCATGCTGGCATAATGCCGGGCGCAATTCTCGGTTTCACCCACCGCGACCATGCCGGCGAATATCCAGTCCACCATATTCGTCGAGAAATGGAGCTGGAGGCGCGATCGCTGGTTGTCGGCCAGTCCGAAGCGATCGGCCGGCATCGCATCCAGTCGGCGCATGCTGTCTGTGGACTGGGAACTCAGAAGCCAGTAGGTCTTTGTATTCTCATCGAAAAGCAGGTGGAATTTCATCTGTCCGCCCGGCATCGGCAGGTGGTGGAGGCGGACGCCCGACGGGGCGCTCTCGAATTCGAATTTCATTTTGCCTTCGCCGAGGTTCGGACCGGCTTCCCGGACGCGGGCGACCATGCAGTAATTGGTCATCCCGGTATGGGCGCGCATCCAGAGATGAAGTGTTCGTCCGTCCGGATCGTGCCAGACATGATTCGGGTCGAGTATAGGGACCACGTTCGTCTCCAGCCACCCGATCGGCGCGGCCGGGCGTTTTCCGTTGTCTTCAAGAGAAACCTCCGGATAGCGACCGGAATAAAAAGGAATGCCGAAGCCCTCGAATCCCGCATCATTGACGACATCATGGAAGGCCGGCGTCTCGGCATACACCCAGCAGTCGGGTTGAGTCAGGTCGTCTCCAATCCGGCCGCGCATGAGGATGGGTTGGAGTTCGCTCGGGTACCAACCCTCCACCGCGTCGTATTTGCGCCGCTCCATCACCAGGTAGATGCATCCGTTGGCGTGCCAGACATTGGCCGGCGCCTGGTGCCAGAATTCGCCCTCGGTCAACGTTGAAATCTCGGACCAGGTGGCGCCGTTGTCATCGGATCGCGCAATTCTGAGATCTCCCCGGTGTCCGATCACATAGAGACTTTTCCCGGCTTTGAACGGGCGCCCATGATAGAGGTCGAGGTTGGCCCGTTTGTCCCACTTCCTGCCGCCATCGTCTGAGGTCATCACTCTGCAGAAGAGACCCTCATGGGCGGGCTTTGGTGATCCGTCGGGATTGGGCTTTTCGTTTTTCCGCAGGCTGCCGATGTCCATTGTCGCCACAAGGCGGCCGTCATCGCATCGACAGATCCCCGGGCTGTAGGCGCAGGTGTTCTGCGGATCATCGGACTGAAACAGGGCTACGTATTCCTGGGCGAGAGGATGCATGGGTTATGTAAGATGTCAGATGGAAGATGTTGGATGGAGGACGGCAGATAGGCTTTCTCAACCAAAGCACAGCAGGCACAAAAGGGACAACCTGGGATCGATGATCGTCACTGGGTAAGGACTATATTTCCGACCTTTCAGATGGGAAAAGCACGGCTTCAGGAAGCACTCCAAGGGGTGGTCGCCCACTCAGCGAGCATCGTTTTGCATGAGTTTCCGGTAGATTGCCAGATGCCCGAAGACCGCGGAAATAACGATCACGGATGGCAACCAGACGAATGGGAAGAACGCCACCCAGGTATTGTCCGGGGTCATTTTCTGGAAGACCGTTGGCATGCTCAATACGGCCACGCCGACGATCCACGCGAGAAAGAGAATTCCGAACGTGTTCCAGACCAGGATGGCCCAGCGGGGCAGGCGAAAGGCAATGGGAAAAAGGAAGATGGCGGAGATCGCCAGCACGATGTCGTAGTTCCAACCGCCCCATGTCAGTTGGGGAGGTGCGATCCCCTCGCGGACGGCTTGGTGGATCAGGAGCTCGACCATGATCCTGAACCCCTGAAACCCGATCAGGACCGAAAGGGGCAGGGCAGCGAACCGGGCGCCGAATCGTGAAAAAGCCAGGATGATCGCGGCCAGACCTGCCGGGGCGAACAAAAAGACAACCCGGGGCGGCATCGAAGCAAAATCCGCCAATGCTCCTGATCCGGCGAGAATGCCGGTGAGAGTGAGCCACCCGGCGCCGACCAGAGCGGCCCGTTTTGATCTCGAGACATAGGCGAAGCTCGCAATCAGCAGAAAAGAAATCACCACGAATCCAGCCTGGAGAGGAAGGCTGGGATCTGTCGGGAGGGTGGCCATGGTCGGGTTCCTGTATGGGTTGACTATGATGTGCTCAGGAAGGGTCAAGAATATAGGATTGACCCGAATGGCAATGTTAAGGGGTGTTCAGGAGGAATTGCGGTCAGCTTGGCTTCGAGGGGGTCAAAGCACATATCTCGCATTGGCATGCAAGATAATGAGCAATGACCCCGTCGGCTGTTCTTCGTCGAAAATTCCCAGATCGGTGCTTAACATTGCCATTCAGAATTGACCCCTGCTATTGCGACTACAATTCCATTATTGACCCTCTAACCCCGATGAAAACCGTCTCCCTGATCGCCACCCTTTCGTGCCTCCTTCTCCTCAACCCTGTCGCGGGCGCCGATCTGACGCGCACCCAGTTCAATAACCCCGGGTTGGTCGTCGACCTCGGGGTTGGCCTCTGGGCCTGGCCGATGCCGATGGATTGGGATGGCGACGGCGACCTCGACCTCGTCGTATCCTGCCCCGACGTCCCCTACAACGGCACCTGGCTTTTCGAGAACCCCGATCCCGAATCGACCATGCCGGTCTTCAAAGCGCCCGTCCGCATCGGCGACAGCCTCAAGAACGCCCGCCTATCCTATGTCGATGAAGAACCGCGCGTCCTCACCCCGATGACCGAGTGGATCGATTTTCTGGGCCGCACATTCGAGTCGAAGAGAACGATCTACCCCGCAGAAGTGCACGATGGTTTCGAAAAGGTCCGCGCCGATCAGTGGCATTACGCCGATTACGATGGCGACGGATCGCTGGACCTCATTGTGGGCATTGGAGTCTGGGACGATTACGGGTGGGATAACGCGCACAACTCAAAAGGGGAGTGGATGAACGGACCGCTCCATGGTTATGTTTATCTCCTGAGAAACGAGGGCACCACCGGAGTGCCTGCCTATGCCGACCCGGTCCGGATCGAAGCCGCCGGCAGGCCGATCGATGTCTACGGAATGCCATCACCCAGTCTTGCCGACTTCGATCATGACGGCGATCTCGACCTCCTCTGCGGCGAGTTCATGGACGGATTTACCTACTTTCAGAACACCGGCTCCCGCTCGCACCCTGTATACGTCGGAGGCCGGCGCCTCACCCACGAGGGCAGGGCCCTTGCGATGCACGTGCAGATGATCACCCCGGTCGCCGTCGACTGGGACCGCGACGGTGACATGGATATCGTGGTTGGCGACGAAGACGGACGCGTCGCTCTGATCGAACACACCGGGAAAACTGACGCAGACGGCGTGCCTCTTTTTCTTCCGCCCCAATTTTTTCAGCAGGAAGCCGGC
>QNAI01000126.1 GCA_003641745.1 Verrucomicrobiota bacterium
ATCCTGGAAATAGGAGACATGCGACGATTACTCTCCCCCACCGCAGTGCTTGTTACCTCACTCTCGGAGCACGTTTCCAGCCGGTTCGTTAGTATCGCTAATTGGAGTTAGGTCTTTTCCGGGCAGTCGAAAATGATAGGTATAATGTAACTTACTGAAGGAAAGGATATACAAAATGGGAGACAAAGGCGGGAAAAAGGATAAAAATAAGAGTCAGAAACAGAAGAAAAATAAACAGGAACAAAAAGCAAAAAAGAAACTTGACAAGCAACCAAAAAGAACTCCGTAATCCGTAGCTGGTAATAAAGCAGACACGACGGATTCAAAGTTGAGAAATATGAGTATCTATCGCTATATGAATCATTTATCCAGCTTGAGTTCACGTTTGAAGTGCGACAGCCTTGGCCTAACCACTCATTCCAGCGGACCCGGGTCCGCGGCGGCCGCGGTCCCGGTCCGCTGAATTCGGACCGTTAGGCAGCAGCACAAGATCCTCGATTGTTACAGAACGATGGAGAGGACTTCCTCATGAAAATCGCTTCATACTTGATCCTGTCATCCCTCATGGTTCTCTTCGCCTATCTGGTCTTCCGAGTTGCAGTCCGAAGGGAATATGAAAGAAGAGATAGGCTTTCTGCATTCTCAACATCACTCGAGTGTCTTGTCTTTGCTCTTCATGCGAATCTCTCCTATACCTTCCTTCCCGCTAGATGGCCAGCTCTTCCATCTCTTCCGGACAACGAATTCCATAGTGCAGTTGGGTTCGGCATTCTTGCTATTGGCACAGTGGCCACACTCTGGTCAATGATCAGCCTGGGATTACGTAAAGCCTTGGGTCAGCAGACTGGAAGTCTGTATCGTTCAGGCTTCTATCGATACAGCAGGAATCCTCAGATTGTCGGTTACAGTCTGGTGGTCATCGGATGTGCGCTCTTATGGCCATCTATATATGGTTTGGGATGGATTCTGATATATGGCGCAATGGTCCATATGATGGTACGGACAGAGGAAGAACACTTAGAACGGATATTCGGGTCAGAATACGAGCACTATTGTGAGGAAGTGCCAAGGTATCTCCCATCGCCTCGGGGATGACGAGAAACGCGGCGCCTGAGTTCAAGAATGAAGTGCGACAGTCGCCTAACACGCTCGTTCCACGGGACCCAAATCCGCGCGAGCGCGGCTTTGGTCCCGTGAACTCGGACCGTTAGGCCACAGTGGCGATAGATCGAGGAAGCTCATGTGCATAAACACCTTTCAATCCGAGTGCGAACGTCAGCTCTTGACCACGCTTTCGGATATGGGATGGGAGATGATTGAACGCCGGATTGAGGGCATTCACGAGAAGTACATTCGGATTCGGATTCGGGTTCGACGTCCCGAGGTCAACCTATATATCTATGAAGATGAGGCTGGTATCCAGGGCGACGGAATCGATATCCGGCTGGAGCGACCAGACCATCGGAATCCAGATGAACTCATCGCAGCATTCATTGGGAGTCTTCATGAGCTCGAAGCACAACAGAACTCTCGCGGGCCCTAACTGGCTCATTCCAGGGGGCCGCGGTCCGCGCGAGCGCGGTCCGCGTCCCCTGAATTCGGATCGTTAGGCCATCTTGGAGCGCCATGACAAGCTCATTCAACTCGCAGTATCCGAACATCTCGCAGCTTCTCGATGATGGTTGTGAACTCGACGTTCATAGCGGTGGGCACGAACTTCAGATCACGTCGATCTACGATGGTCAACAGATGGTCTGTATGTTCACATCCTACGGTGATAAGGCTGATTCGGTATTCACCCACCTTGAAGAACTGGCCAAGCTGTATCTTTCCGAAGGAATCGTCACCGATGAGGTAAACCACAATGAATATTGCATTTGGTAATCCTGACCCTGGAACCAATGGGCCTAACACCTCATTCCAGCGGACCCTCACCCCTGCGGGGTTCGGTCCGCTGAATTCGAACCGTTAGGCAATCAGGAGATGGCAGGGTCATCAAGAATCACCCACGAGCGCCGAGCTCGGACCTCCGCTCAACCGGCAGAACCACCGTTTGGCCGCTCAAACGACCGCTTGACCGCCAAAACAACCGTTCAGCTTCAGGGCTCAAGAACGGCCTCACTTTCATGTCTCACTCTCGTCAAACGCAACGCCCTTTTCGTAGGTCCCGCGCTGGGCATTTCCTGCCTGAAGGCCAACATGTCTAACACCTCGTTCCAGCGGACCCAAATCCGCGCGTTGCGCGGCTTTGGTCCGCTGAACTCGAACCGTTAGGCGGAAATCGAGCGCTCCCTATGGCTAGCCAAGACCTGACCCGTTGGATTGACTCGCTCTTGATGTGGCCGCTCAGACACATTGTCGAGCGACCCACAACGGTGCTGAAGCACTTCGTCAAGCCTGGCATGACAGCACTTGAGGTAGGCTGTGGGGAGGGCCTCCACAGCATCGCCATGGCGCGACTGGTGGGATCGAACGGCCGAGTCGTTTCCCTTGATCTCCAGCCCGAGACCATACAGACACTTGAACGGCGTCTAGCCCGATCT
The DNA here is from genome assembly GCA_003641745.1 of Verrucomicrobiota bacterium. Lineage (GTDB taxonomy): Bacteria > Verrucomicrobiota > Verrucomicrobiia > Opitutales > Opitutaceae > B12-G4. Next base: position 2,544 of record QNAI01000126.1, read on the forward strand.
CGGCTTTCCCCGCGAATCGAACCTCGCCTCTGTACGGAGCAAGACCTTGCGATCGAGGATCTCGAAGGGCAGTTCGATTTCGTCCTTGCTGTGTATGTACTCCACCATGCCTCGGACCCCGCCCGCTTGATGGCAAACGTCCACCGCGCCTTGAAGCCTGGTTCACTCTTCCTCGTCATCGAACCACGCCATCATGCCTCAGCCGCGGAGTGCCGAGCCATCGAGTCGGCGGCACGACGGGCCTGCTTGACGGTAGCCGGCTATCCGAAGCTGCAGCGCGACTGGGCCGTTACCTTCGTGAAGTCCGGACCACCTGACATGATGCCTAACATCTCGTTTCAGCGGACCGGGCCCGCGGCGGCCGCCGCCCCGGTCCGCTGAATTCGAACCGTTAGGCGTATGCCGAGATCCTCCGCTGAAAGGCCCACAGACCATGGCACTAAGCGCGTTTGATGACAAATCCAAGGAACCCCTACGGGGAGAACTGACCGGGATACTCGGTCAGGCCGCCCAACTGTGGGATCAACTCATTTCCAACGTCAGGTCCCGTTTCGACCCTCTGGCGGAGGAGTGGGGGTTCTCTGGAAAACAGTGGGGTTGGGCTCTTCGCCTGAAACATAAGAAGCGTGCAGTGCTATACCTGACCCCTTCAGACGGGTTCTTCTACGCGGGATTTGCTCTGGGTCAGAAGGCAGTCGATGCAGCCCACGACAGCGACCTGCCGCCCTCAGTACTCGACATCATCGACAACTCTCAGAAGTTCGCTGAGGGACGGGGGGTGAGACTCGAGGTCCGTTCTGACGTTGACGTTCGAAGCGTCACTCAGCTCGCAGACATCAAGATGGCAAACTAGTGTTTGTTCGGCCTAACAACTCATTCCAGCGGACCCGGGCCCGCGGCGGCTGCGGTCCCGGTCCGCTGAATTCGAACCGTTAGGCGGAGGATGGCTTGGACCTCTCGAGGCGAGGACGAGAATATGAACACAAATCAGAAATGGTTGAGTGCACATAGGCAGCCGCAACGACGAAGGATGACTCTCGCCCAGTACATCCGTCGGCGTAATGGTGTGCCTGTAGGTTCATCCGGCTCGCTCCGGAACATGTTTCGCCGCTCTCTTGGAGCTGGTTCTTTTGCCGGATTCTGGCAGTATTGGAATCCTGTGTGGGGATACGGATTGGCGAAGTATGTGAATTCGCCACTGAGACGAGTCTTACCACCGGCAGCCTCACTCATCCTGACATTCGTGGTCTGCGGCGCCCTACACGACTTGGTAATCATGGCCATTCGGGGATCCGTAACCTTTTTGTTTACGCCCTGGTTTTTCCTTCTCGGCGTCGGGGGGGTGATTGGACGCGCGGCAGGATTGGATTTTTCGGGCAGGCCGTGGCTGGTCCGTGCCTTTGTTAATCTCACCTATGTCGGCACTTGCCTTGCCGTGACGGTGATAGCAAGGCGAGTCTTTGCGATTCCGTAGGTCCTATAGAGGCACTGAGCTCGAACCGTTGGGCAGCTCATCGGCACTGGCCCTCATTAAGGTACACTTCGCGCATCAAGAAGACTCAGGAGGAAATCATGATCGGATACGTGACACTCGGAACCAATGACATAGACCGCGCGGCTGAGTTTTATGATGCTCTTCTGCAGGAGATCGGCGCAGGCCGCTTTATGGAGACAGACACGTTCATCGCGTGGGCTGTCGGTCCAGACAAACCCGCACTGTCCGTAACAAAACCGTTTGATGGAAAAGCCGCCAGCGTGGGGAATGGCGTCATGGTTGCCCTTGCCGTAGACAGCCAGGACAAGGTCGATGCCCTTTATAAGAAGGCCATCGACCTTGGTGGAACAGACGAGGGTGCACCCGGCCCGCGTGGGGACGGTGGGTTCTACGCCGCCTACTTCCGAGACCTGGACGGCAACAAACTCAACGCATTTTGCATGGGTTAGCCCGGTCTTCTCACCGGGTTTCGTGACGAGGACGGCGAATGGTCGGACATGATGATTGTTGAAGCCCCTCGGTTGCGGCTTCGCGAGCTGACGGTTGACGATGCTGAGTTCGTTTTCAGGTTAGTAAGTGAGCCGTCGTTCCTGTCGAATATCGGTGACAAAGGGGTAAGAAATCTGGACGACGCAAGGCAGTTCATCCTGGAAGGACCCTGGACGCGCCAAAAGAGGCACGGCTACGGTCAGTTTCTGGTTGAGCGGAAGGAGGGCGGAGTTCCAATCGGTGTATGCGGACTCATTTACCGGGAGTCTCTCGATGTAACGGATGTTGGCTTTGCCATTCTGCCGGAGTATTGGAAACGTGGGTTTGCGTACGAGGCTGCTGAAGCGATGGTGCAATACGGCCGTTCGACACTGGGGATCGACAAAATCGTCGGGTTGACCTCAGAAGAGAACCTCGCCTCAATCAGCGTCCTCGAGAAGTTGGGTATGAAATTCGAGAGAATCGTCAAAATGTCTGAAGATGATCCCGGCACCGTTCTCTACTCGTGATCTGCTCCTTTGATCACGCATCTCTTCTCGTCATAGCCCTCGTTGGCGATCGAATCGATGTGAGGGATGCGCGTAGTCTATTTCTCGAAGGAAGCACACCAGGATCATGATCATCAGATTCAACGAGCATTTCAACCTCGCTGCTGCCGAGGTGTACTCCTATTTCCACACTCCTGCCGACTGGACTCGTTTGTACGGGTTGGCCGGGGGCGCAAAGGACCTTGGTGATGGCTGGTTTGCAGTCCCCTTGAAACGCTTCCCTTTTCCTCTTGTGGCAAAGAACACGGATCAGGAAAAGAACAAGGTGGTCCGGTGGGTTTTTCGGGGGTTCTGGCGTGGTCGAGGAGAGGTACGGTTCTTCGAAACCACCGATGGAGTCACAGTCGAGGGATTCGAAGAGATTGCTGTTCGGTGGCTCTTCTTTTTGTCACCCCTCTTCGAATGGCTATTCCTGGAACGAAGGTTTCGTGCAATCTGGGAAATTGGGTGGCATCGGCTTCGGAAACGTAGACCTTAGAGTGGCGAGGCCTCCTTGTGATGCTGGTGCTCTTGGCATTCGGACGTACAGAGAGAAAGGTGAGGCTTGACATGAGCACGACGAAACCACGAGGGTTTGCCTTCTGGGCACTGCAGGGCCCCGGATGGCTTGTGCTGATCTGGTTGGTATATGCCCAGGGTATCTCCGCATTCGGTTATGAACTGGGGGTGGCGATGGGCACACAGGAGCCGGTGGAGAAGATTACGGAGGTCGGGGCCGCGTTTTGGTACGGATTTGCGCTGGGTGACCTCTTGACGTACATCCCCATTCTCTTTGCCGGCTTGATTGGCCACTGGCGCGGCGCCAACTGGGGCCGAATTGCACTGGCTGCGGCACTGGGAATCACGGTGTATTGGCCGGTCGTGTCGCTTGCGGCACTCGTCGATGCTCGGGACGCCGCCGGATGGAACGTCTCCAGTGAAGGGCCGTACTGGGTTGTATGTCTTCTGATTGCGGCGTGGGGCGCATGGGGACTGTCGATCCTCCTGAGAGAGGCCCAGGGAGAGAAGCTATGACGACTCGCCGTGCGGCATGCAGCTGTGGGCAACTCAACGCCGCAACCGAGGGTGAGCCGGTCCGGATTTCAATGTGCCATTGCCTGGCCTGCCAGCGCCGGACCGGAAGCACGTTCGGCGCTCAGGCGCGGTTCCCACATGACAGGGTCAGCATCAGCGGCACCTCAGCCCAGTACGTCCGCACCGCGGACAGCGGCGATCGCATCACCTTCCATTTCTGCCCAGCTTGCGGCTCCACGGTCTTCTACCAACAAGACCCGGAACCCGATCTCGTCGCCATTCCCGTAGGAGCATTCGCCGATCCCTCCTTCCCGGCACCGACAGTGTCAGTTTACGAGGCCAGACGGCATGCATGGACGGCCATTCCACCGGATGCTGAGCATTTTGACTAGTCCGTACTTCTCACCGGGTTCCGTTTCCACCTGTCCGCCCGAAAATTCGGCGCAGCGAATCCGAGCCCGCGCCGCGCGCGGTTCGGTTCGCTCATCTTAGGTATGAGGATCTTCAATTGCTGCATATATTTGTCGATGCTGATGCGTGCCCCGTCAAACAGGAGGTGTACCGCGTTGCAGGCCGATACCACCTTGACGTCACTTTGGTGGCCAACTCGTGGATGCGAGTTCCGAATGAACGATGGATCTCACTCGAAGTTGTAGGGGACGGATTCGATGCGGCCGATGACTGGATTGTCGAACACGTGAAACCTCAGGACATCGTGATCACGGCTGACATTCCGCTTGCGAGCCGCTGCCTGAAGGAAGGCGCACGCGTGATCGGTTCAACCGGAAAGCCGTTCACGGATAACAACATCGGTGAGGCAGTCGCGACTCGCGACCTGTTGTCAGAACTTCGTGGCGCGGGTGAGATAACCGGTGGGCCGCCGCCGCTGGAGAAGCGTGACCGATCACGTTTCCTTCAGAAGCTGGACGAAGTGATTCAGTCAATCCGTCGAGAGCACCCGCAGGGCTGAAAAAGCACCCCATTCAAGCATCACGAGGTGATGGAAACGGCGATCTGCCGTACAATCCCCTTGATGCCAAAGCACCAAACCGGAGACCGTGACGTCGTTGTAGGCAGGGTTGCCCGCATTCTCTTCACCAACGATGAGAATGGCTGGTGCGTGCTTCGTTTGGAACCCGACGACGCACCGACATTGACCGCGATCGGTCCGTTGCTCGGAGTACGTCCGGGGGACGAGCTCCGATTGAGCGGGCGCTGGATCAACCACGCCAAGTATGGCGAGCAGTTTGAGGCTGAGTCCTATGTCCAGGTTGCGCCGTCGACTCTGGACGGCATTCGGCGCTTTTTGGGGTCGGGGAAGGTCCGGGGTCTCGGAGAAAAGCGAGCCGCGCAGGTTGTTGACGCCTTTGGACTCGAGACCCTCGAGATCATCGAAAACGACCCCGACCGTCTGCTCGAGATCCGTGGCATCGGGCAGGCGACCTTAGACCGTATTCGCGAATCCTGGGATCAGCATCGCGGCATCCAGCAGATCATGATCTTTCTCACCGGCCACGGGGTCGCCCCCGGGGTCGCCGTCAAGGCATTCCGCCGCTATGGACCGGGGGCCGTTGATGTCGTCCGTTCGAATCCCTACCGGCTGGCCGAGGAGGTCTTTGGCGTCGGTTTTCTGACTGCCGACCGCATCGCGCGTCAGCTCGGGGTTCCGGCCGACGCTCCCGAACGCCTCGAGGCCGGGGCCCTGCACACCCTCAACGAGGCATCCGTTCAGGGGCACGTTTTCCTCCCGGAGGACCAACTACTGAGCGCCGCGGCCACCCTTCTCGAGGCGGATCCGGAGAGTCTCCCGTCGGCCCTGGCCGGTCTGGTGGCACGACAGCTGGTTATCGTGCATCCACGGACAGACGAGCCGCCCGCCATCTACATCCCCCGTCTCGAGCGGGCCGAGGCCACAGTCGCCCTCGATCTGACCGAATTGGTCGGCACACCCTCTCGAGGAAAACCCATCATCATCAGCACCGCCGTCGCCTGGTACCAGGGACAGACCAATATCCGTCTCGCGCCCCGCCAGCTCGAGGCATTGGCCGCAGCCTTGAACGAGAAGGCCGTGGTGATCACCGGCGGCCCCGGAACCGGCAAGACCACCCTCATCCGAGGCGTTGTCCAGATCCTCGGCAGGAAAGATCTCCAGGTCGTGCTCGCAGCCCCTACCGGCCGGGCCGCCAAACGCCTCACCGAGGCCACTGGTCTTCAGGCGCGGACCATACACCGCCTGCTCGAGTTCACCCCCATGACCCGCGCCTTCAGCCGAAACCGCGAAAACCCCATCGAGGCGGACTGCCTGGTGATCGACGAGATTTCGATGCTCGATATCGAGCTGGCGGCGGCGCTGCTCGAGGCGGTTCCACCAAACTGCCGGATCGTCTTCGTCGGCGATGCGGACCAGCTGCCCTCAGTTGGTCCCGGCAACGTCCTCGCTGACCTCATCACGTCCGGCACCCTTCCAGTGATTCGGCTCGACCGGGTTTTCCGCCAGGCCGAACGGAGCCACATCATCGACAACGCCCACCGCGTCAACTCCGGAGAAATGCCCCTCACCGACTCCAATCCGGACGAGAGCGACTTTTTCTTCGTTGCCAGGGACGACGCCGAGGAAGCGGCCGAGCTCGCCATCGACTTCGCGGCGCGGCGCATCCCCGAACGCTTCGGTCTCGACCCGGTGGCGGACATCCAGGTGCTGTCTCCCATGCACCGGGGTGTACTTGGCGTAACACGTCTGAACGAACGACTCCAGGCCCAGCTCAACCCCGGGGGTCGCGAGCTTGCGGTCGGTTGGCGGCGTTTTCGGGTCGGCGACAAGGTCATGCAGGTCCGCAACAACTACGAGCTCGATGTTTTCAACGGCGATCTCGGACAAGTGCAGGGCATCGATTTCAAAGAGCGCGAGCTGGCGGTTCGCTTTGACGACCGATTGGTGGTGATCCCGCCGGATAATCTCGAAGACATTGTTCCCGCCTACGCCTGCACCATTCACAAAAGCCAGGGCAGCGAGTACCCGGCGGTGGTCATCGTTCTCCACCACCAGCACCACATCATGCTGCAGCGCAACCTGCTCTACACAGCGATCACCCGCGGCCGCCGCCTGGTGGTGATCGTCGGCTCCAAAAGAGCCCTCGGCCGGGCAGTCAACAACGCCACGGTGCGCACGCGCCACACCCTGCTCGCGGAAAGACTGCGCGAGGTGGCACGAAGCATGGCGTGAACCACATAACGAAACTCCCGTGTTTCGTCATGATGGTTCGAATCAGCCGCGAAGCGGCGACAGATTCATAGCCTGGGGCGTGAGCCCCAGGCTATGTATCTATCGCGCCTTCGGCGCTCGGTCAGCCTTGCTCAGCGGCCGCTTCGATGCGCCGCCGTGCTGAGGGTGAGGAGACGAACCCCAGTGCACGGTCGAGCGTGGCACCGCTCAGGTCGCCGCGACGCGCCAAAATCCCGAGGCACCATCGCCTGTCGAGTTCGCGTTTCAGGGTAGCGACGAGATCGAGGGCATCGTCTCGACTCTCCGGAATTCCTGCTTCGAGGAACGCCGCGAGGGCGCGCCTTCGCGCCCAGCCGTCCTCAAACCCTTCGACGAGCTCGCGCAGGGTTTCGACGCTCGACCCGACGAAGCCAGGCAACTCCCGGCGCAGCATTAGGAGCCGGGAAAGGACCGACGGTTCCGCATCGGGGGAACCCAGCACGATCTGCGCGTCGGATTGCCGCGATCCCGAATCATCGGGTGGCTGAGGCGCCTCCGCGTGGAGTGTTGGCGCCGA